>JAWOEH010000239.1:0-19184 GCA_046482855.1 Bacteroidales bacterium
GAGAAAAAGATGTGTTTCAATCCTCGGGCGGCGGGCAACCAAAGCTGGAAGGCTTCGAATATATTCTTCAGCGACAATTAAAACCCGAACCCCGTCAGGAGGTAATTCAGCTATTGGAAAAATTAGACATACGCCCCACTGCGATGATTGACATATCTGATGGCTTATCCTCGGAACTTATGCATATCTGCTCGAAATCAGGAAAAGGCTGCAGAATTTATCAGGATAAAATTCCGATTGATGCACAAACCGTAAAAATGGCTGAAGAATTTAAGCTAGAACCTATGATTGCCGCATTAAATGGCGGAGAGGATTACGAATTGCTTTTCACAATCAATCCGGAGGATTACGAAAAGCTTAAGGAGGAGTCGTTTATTTCGGTCATTGGGCACATCACAGAACAGGAGGAGGGAGCTTATATGATTTCGGCCAGTGGACAGGAAATCACACTGCAAGCGCAGGGCTGGAACCCGTTGGAAAAAAAGGAATAAATGCAAAGCCGGCCAAGAAGCCGGCTTTTTTAGTATTTCTAATATAGCAAATTATTTTACCGGGCCCCGAACAATGCCACGCTCAGAGGAGGAAAGAAATGCCAATAAGGTTTTCTTTTCCGGTGAGGCCTCAAAATTGTTCTCAATAGCCTCGATGGCCTGGGCTGTATTATTCTCTTTCAGGTAGATTTCTCTGTACATCTCCTGAATCTGATTGATCTGCTCATTGGTAAAACCGCGTCGACGCAATCCCACAGAATTAACGCCGGCATACGACAAGGGCTCGCGCCCCACCGTAATAAAAGGAGGCACATCTTTACGAACCAAAGAACCTCCGGAAATCATCACATGTGCACCAATATGTACAAATTGGTGAATTTGCACATCCCCGCTAATAACAGCCCAATCGTCAATAACAATTTCACCAGCAACATTGGTTCCATTAGAGATAATAATTTTATTCCCCAGGAAACTATCGTGTCCTACGTGCACATAAGCCATTAATAAACAATCACTGCCCACAACAGTCTTTCCTTTGGATACAGTACCTCTGTTCACAGTAACACATTCGCGCAGGACAGTATTATCGCCTATTTCGGCAGTAGTTTCCTCACCTTTAAATTTCAAATCCTGGGGAATAGCCGAAACAACAGCTCCCGGAAAGATCTTACAATTTTTACCAATACGGGCACCGTCCATGATGGTCGCATTAGGTCCGATCCAAGTCCCATCACCAATCACTACATCTTTTGCGATATAAGCAAAGGGTTCCACCACTACATTTTCACCAATTTGTGCTTCGGGATCTATAAAAGCTAACGATTGTTCCATGCTTTATTTATTTTTTGCGATTTGCGCCATCAATTCGGCTTCCATAACAATTTTGTCGCCTACAAATGCCTGTCCTAACATATTGGCAATTCCTCGTCGGATAGGTTGCATAAGCTCCAGACGAAAAATAAGCGTATCGCCTGGTACCACCTTTCTTTTAAATCGGGCATTTTCAATTTTCAGGAAGTAGGTAACATAATCCTGAGGATTATCTACGGTGCTTAGCACCAGAATACCCCCTGCCTGTGCCATAGACTCAATCTGTAACACCCCGGGCATAACCGGTTCGTCGGGGAAATGACCTACAAAAAAGGTCTCGTTCATGGTTACATTTTTCAAACCAACAACAGAGGTCTCATCCATGTCCAATATCTTATCCACCAACAACATGGGAGGGCGATGAGGGAGTATATTTCGGATTTGCTCAACATTATACAAGGGTTCCTTATTGGGATTATATCGAGGCACATCCACGCGCGTGCGTTCCCGCTTAATTCGCTGTTTAACTTCACCGGCAAACTGTGTATTTGCATAGTGCCCGGGACGGCTGGCAATGATACGACCCTTGATAGGTTGCCCAATTAAGGAAAGATCGCCCAGCATATCCAGTAGTTTATGACGGGCCGGCTCATTCTCAAAATGCAAATCCAAATTATTAAGGATTCCTTCCGGTTTCACATGTACACGTGGTTTATTGAATAAATCGGCCATACGATCCAGTTCATCCTGCGAAACTTCACGTTCCATTATTACAATGGCATTCTCCAAATCCCCTCCTTTTATCAGGTTATTCTTTTGCAGGAATTCCAGTTCATGAAAGAAAACAAATGTACGACATGGAGCAATTTCTCTTACAAAGTCGGTTTTGCCTTCGACAAATCGTGCGTATTGATGACCCAGGACTTCAGAATTATAATCAATTAACACCTCAATGCTAAACCCTTCATCAGGATAAGCGGTAATTTCGATATTATTCTCTTTATCGGTATAGGTAACCTTTTCTTTAATGCAATAATAATTGCGCTCGGCATCCTGCTCCTTAATGCCTCCCTCCATAATAGCTTCGGCGTACATGCGTGAACTGCCATCGAGTATAGGAAGTTCAGGACCACTTATATCAATCAACGCATTGTCGATTCCTAAACCACGCAGAGCTGCAAGAGAGTGTTCAATAGTATGAATTCGAACGCCTTTTTCCTCAATAGTTGTTCCGCGTGAAGTATCTACTACATTTTCAACATTAGCTTGTATAATAGGTTTGCCGTCAAGATCAATTCGTCGGAATTTATATCCATGGTTTTCTTCGGCAGGATGAAAAGTCACTTCCACCTCAAAACCTGTATGAAGACCTTTCCCTTTAAGGGTGACAGGCTTTGCCAGTGTCTTTTGTTTATCAGACATAGTATATAGTGTTTTGGATAGTTTACAAAATAAAAAATCGCCGCAAGTTACAAAAAAGTGAGCAACCAAAAAAAATTTGTAAGATTTTGAATCTCTGGCAACTTCACAAAAAAGGGGACACTTTCGCGATGCCCCCTTTCTTAAATGCGCTAGTATTTTATTTTGTTTTCAGCAGCTCTTCGATTTTCACCTGTGCATCTTTTAACATACCATAAAGTTCAGGCAATCGTTTAAAGAGCACAAAAGAACGGCGGTATTCACCTAAATCGAATGCAGGAGCGCCCATAACCACAGTATCTTTCTTTTTTATGGTACTGCCAATACCAGATTTGGCTGCAGCTTTCGTACCATCAGCCACAATAACATGAGGAGCGATTCCTACCTGTCCACCAAACATACAGTTTTCACCAATTTTAGCGGATCCTGCAATCCCTCCCTGGGCAGCCATTACGGTATTTGCGCCAATCTCCACATTGTGGCCAACATGATTCATATTATCAAGCTTCACCCCTTTACGGATAATTGTTGAACCCATTGTTGCTCTGTCAACTGTGGCATTGGCCCCAATTTCCACATGATCTTCCAGGATAACATTTCCGATTTGGGGAATTTTCTTGTAATCATTGGCAGCTGAAGGAGCAAAACCAAAACCGTCGGCACCAATTACTGCACCAGCATGAATCGTTACCTCCTTCCCCAATACACAAGACTCATATATTTTTGCTCCGGCAAAAATGGTACTTCCCTCATCAATGGTTACATTATCGCCAATATAAGCATGAGGATAGATGCGTACGTTATTTCCCAGTCGCACATTTTCGCCAATATAAGCAAAAGCACCCACATAAACCGACTCACCAAGCTCAGCTGTGTCGGAAACAAACGACTGAGCCTCAATGCCTTTTTTTTGAGGTTTTGCAGCCTCAGCCAACTGAAGTAAAGAAGCAAAAGCTTCATAGGCATCCGGCACCTTTATCAGAGTAGCTTTGGGTTGTTGTTTTAGTTCAAAATCTGCATTAATCAATACTACTGAGGCTTCCGAATCATATACATGCTTAATATACTGAGGATTAGAAAGAAAAGCCAGTGTTCCCGGTGTTCCCTCTTCAATCTTTGAAACCCCTGACACCACAACGTTCGCATCACCAACCAGCTCGCCCTTGAGAAAGTCAGCTATTACTTCTGCAGAAAATTCCATATCGTGTGTTTAATTTTTGGGGACTAAATTACGATTATCCGTCGAACTGTTTAGGATAACAAAGGAAATATTTTTTCACGGTCTTCGAGAGCATTGATATTTCCAGCATATCGGAAGCATCGGCAATATCAACCACCCGACCGTCTTTCATCAGAATATCAATATTCTCAGAATGAGAGGGAGTATAAGCATGATTACTGATTTCACCTGTAAAGACAAAATAATCGGCATCACCGCTTTCGATATTCAACTTGTTCACACATTTTTGTCGTAGTTCAGCAACCTGTTCCACTTCAAAAGGACTATTTTGCATACGTACCTTAAACAGACGGCGGTCAACCAAGCGACGACTTAACTCGCTAAGTACATAATCCTTTTCCATCTGCCAGTTTTTTATAGCAGCCATCACATCGGCATCGTCGATACGAGGGAAGAAAGCGACAATAGCCTCATCCTCGAGCCTGGAAGCTTGGTTAAAGAAAGGCTCCAGGGCCGGAGAAAGCCAGATGGCTTCGCCCTGTTTTTTCAGCCACAAGGCCCGCTGAAGAATGCGGATCAACAACTGTTCAGCACCTACTACCGTTTTGTGCAAATATACCTGCCAATACATCAACCAACGGGCAATCAAAAATTTCTCGATACTGTAAATTCCTTTCACCTCCACAACCAACTCCTGGTTGTGCAGCTGCAGCATCTTAATAATTCTGTCGGAACCAATCACTCCTTCGGAAACACCTGTATAAAAGCTGTCGCGTTTCAAATAATCAAGCCTATCGACATCCAACTGACTGGACACCAATTGGTGAAGAAAAGGTTTTGCGTATTCGCCACGAAAAATCGACATCGCACATTCCAGAGCACCATCAAACTGCTTGTTCAAGGCTTCCATAAGTAAAAGGCTAAGATCCTCGTGAGTTTTGTGTGGAACCAACACACGCTCTAAACTATGACTAAAAGGTGCGTGACCAATATCATGCAACAAGATGGCCAACAAAGCCCCCTCCTGTTCTTTAGGGGAAATAGCATGTCCCTTCTGGCGAAGGACCTCTATGGCTGTATTCATCAGATGTCCGGCGCCAAGGGTATGTTGAAACCGGGTATGTACAGCGCCCGGATAAACGTACTCGGAGAGTCCCAACTGTCGGATGCGGCGCAATCGTTGTACATAACTATGCTCAATAATCTGGTAAGGAACCGATCCCGGCAGGTTAATAAACCCGTAAACCGGATCATTCAGAATTTTTCGCTTTGTGCTTCCTATGGGTTCATATGCCATCTGGGTTCCTCCTTTTTCCTTATTCTAAATTCTAAAGAATACCTGTTGCTAACAGAAATGCGCATCTTTTAATTGGCACCCGCAGAACTCATCCACTTATCATTTTGACTCCGCTTGTCGGATGTACTCACCATTCTCGGTCCAATACATGCCATATGCTGTTTTCAATTTCCTTGTAATCGACTCATGTTTACCACCAACCGATGAACCAGGCTTGTTTTATGAAGAACTTCAGTCTCCAACAGTTGGTAGCTATTCAGTAAAACATACGCCAAATGTATAAACATTTCCAGCAAGTTGATAAAAGATTCATCAACAAGGTTAAAATGAACTTATTTTCAAGGAAATAATTTGTACGTATGCAGGAAATTTATTAGCTTTGCGACCAGAATTTGCGAATAGTCATATTCAGGGGACAGGGTCCCCTGTTTTCATATCAGTAAAATATGATTAAAAAAGCATACATAGAAGAGATTCTCCAGCCTGTGGTGGAAGAAAAGGGAGGATTTTTAGTAAGTTTGAATGTTGACAAACAAAACCGCATTATTGCGAAAGTTGACAGCCTTGATGGGTTTACCATTGCCGACTGTGTCGATCTCAGCCGAGCAATTGAAGGCAGTTTAGATCGTGAGGAAGAAGATTTTGAATTGGAAGTATCAACACCAGGCTTAAATGCGGAGTTCAAAGTGTGGGAACAATACAAGAAAAACGAAGGACGAAAAGTAGAAATTCTTCAAGAAAGTGGAGAAAAACTAAAAGGTATCCTGAGAGCGGTAACTCCTGAGAGCTTCACCCTTGAAACCGAGAAGAAAGAAAAAGTTGAGGGAAAGAAGAAGAAACAGGTAATTACCCAAAGCCACCAAATTAATTTTGACAGCGTGAAAAAAGCACGCTTGGTATTAGATTTTTAGTAAAAAATTTGCATAAATACAGAGACGATGGAAAACTTGAATCTGATTGACACATTTTCCGAGTTTAAAGAACTTAAGAATATCGACCGTGTAACCATGATGTCGGTACTGGAGGATGTTTTCCGAAGTACTTTGCGCAAGCAATACGAGTCTGACGAGAACTTCGATATCATTATAAACATTGACAAAGGCGACTTTGAAATATGGCGAAATCGCGAAGTTGTAGAAGACGAAGACTTTGAGGACGAAAATTTGCAAATCCCCTTATCGGAAGCAAAGAAGATTGACGACGATTATGAAGTGGGTGAAGAAGTTACCGATGAGGTGAAGTTACAGGATTTTGGACGGCGTGCAATCTTATCGCTCCGACAAAACCTCACCAACCGAATAATGGACTTGGAAAAAAACAACCTTTTCCAGGAATACAAAAACCGTATTGGGGAAATCATTACTGGTGAAGTATACCAGATTTGGAAAAAGGAAATTCTGGTTTTGGACGATGAGGAGAATGAACTCATCTTACCGCGTAACGAACAAATACCTTCGGATTTTTTCCGTAAAGGTGATAGCATTCGCGCAGCAGTAGTACGCGTAGAAATGCGTAACAATACACCTTTGATTATTTTATCCAGAACCTCACCGGTATTTCTTGAGCGCCTTTTTGAACTGGAAGTTCCAGAGATTTTCGACGGACTTATTACCATTAAAAAAATTGTGCGGGTCCCTGGGGAACGCGCTAAGGTTGCCGTGGAGTCGTACGATGAACGTATCGACCCGGTGGGCGCCTGTGTGGGCATGAAAGGTTCACGTATCCATGGCATTGTACGCGAACTGCGTAATGAGAATATTGATGTGATTAACTTCACCAACAATACACAGCTGTTTATTCAACGAGCATTAAGCCCGGCAAAAATAAGCAGTACAAAAATTAACGAAGAAGAAAAACGTGCAGACGTCTATCTTGATGCTGATGAAGTATCCCTGGCCATTGGAAAGGGCGGCCTCAATATTAAGCTTGCCAGCCAGCTCACAGGTTACGAGATCGATGTCTACAGAGAATCGGACGTTGAAGATGATGAAGATGTAAGTATTGATGAATTTTCCGATGAGATTGATGGTTGGATACTTGACCACCTTCGTGCCATCGGTTGTGATACAGCCAAGAGTGTTCTGGAATTATCGCGTGAGGATCTAATCCAGCGTACTGATCTGGAGGAAGAAACCATTGATCGTATCCTCGAAATTTTTAGAGCAGAATTTGAATAAATTCATCGTTTAGTTATAACTTAGCAAATCTTCGAAAACTAATCTGGCTTAGGAGAGAATATATGACAAAAGGCAAAAAAACGACAAGACTTAGCAAAGTGGCAAGGGAGTTCAATGTGGGCATTTCAACCATTGTGGACTACCTGAAAAAAAAGGGTGTGGAGATGGACTCCAATCCCAACACAAAAGTGTCGGCCGACCTTTACGACATCTTACTGGAAGAGTTCAGTTCAGACATAGATGCAAAAAAAGAGTCGGAAAAGCTGAGTCTTTCCAAATTGAAGAGTAAAAAAGACGCAGTTTCCATCAATGATGTTGAGGAAGGTGATGAAGAACGTGAGGACGAGGAGAACGAAGCCTCGTCATCCGACGAAATCCTGATAAAAGACGTAAGCGGCTCAAGCAAGCAAGAGGCACCAGCAACTGAGAGCCCGAAAGAAGAACCTGCAAAAGAAGAGCCTGCAAAAGAGAAACCTGCTCCAAAACAAGCCGAAGCAAAAGAAGAAGAGCCCAAGAAAACAGATAAAGAGGGAAAGGTGAAAGTTGTGGGCAAAATTGATCTCGACGCGGTTGGGAAAAAACCCAAAGAAGCCGCTGCAGAAACCCAAAAGCAGAAGACTGAATCCGAATCCTCAAAGCCTTCGAAAGCACCGAAAGAATCCAAGGAACCTTCCACACCCAAGCCAGAAAAGAAGACCCAGGAACCTAAGGAAGCTGAAGCTAAGGCCCAAAAAAGCGATGAGGGGTCGTCCAAAAAAGACATTAAAGTAGTGGGGAAAATAGACTTAGAAACATCCGAGAAAAAGCCTAAACAAGAAGGGGCAAAGCCCACTCCGAAAAAGAAAGAGGCGCCGAAAAAAGCTGAGGCACCCAAAGAAAAGGCTGCACCCAAACCAAAACCCAAGGCGAAGGCAAAAGAAGCGCCCAAAGAAACGCCTAAAGAGGAAAAACCTGCAAAAGAGCAGGAACAAAAAGAAGAAACGCTCTTTAAGTCGGAAGTAAAAAGGCTCTCCGGCCCAACTGTAGTGGGTAAAATTGATCTTCCCGTAGAGAAGAAAAAAGATAAAAAGAAACAACCTGTGGCTTCTTCCAGCGACTCGGCCAATGCGCGAAAGAAGAAGAAACGTCGTCGTATATCCAAGGAGAAAGTGGATGTAAATGACAACAAGGCCAAAAAGAAGCCACCACAGCGCAAAGACGATGCGAAGAAAAAGGATTTCAAGCAGGATCCCCGTAAAAAGAAAAAACGCCCTGTACGGCCAGAGGTAAACGAGGAAGACGTACAAAAGCAAATTAAAGATACCCTTGCCCGATTAACCAACAAAGGAAAATCAAAAGGGTCAAAACACCGTCGTGACAAACGCGAGGCTGTGAGTCAGCGCCAGCAGGAGGAGATGCAACGTCAGGAGCAGGATAAGCAAACGCTGAAAGTTACCGAGTTTATTTCGGTAAATGAACTGGCCAACATGATGGATGTTCCTGCCAATCAAGTAATTGCAACCTGCATGAACCTGGGTCTTCTGGTATCGATAAACCAGCGTCTGGATGCTGAAACCATGGCTCTTGTAGCTGACGAGTTTAACTACGAAGTGGATTTCATTAGCGTAGAGGTTCAGGAAGCAATTAATGAGGAGGAAGATAAAGAGGAAGACTTAGAGTCACGTCCACCTATTGTAACAGTGATGGGGCACGTTGACCATGGAAAAACCTCGTTGCTTGACCATATTCGTAGTGCAAATGTGATTGCCGGCGAGGCCGGAGGCATTACCCAGCACATAGGAGCCTACAAGGTAACCCTGGAAAATGGAAAACAGATTACCTTCCTTGATACTCCTGGACACGAAGCATTTACGGCTATGCGCGCACGAGGGGCGCAGATTACTGACCTGGCAATTATTGTAGTTGCTGCTGATGATAATGTGATGCCGCAGACAATTGAGGCCATCAACCACGCCAGTGCTGCGGGTGTACCCATTGTATTTGCTATTAACAAAATTGACAAGCCCGGAGCTAACCCCGAGAAAATTAAGGAGAAGCTGGCCAATATGAACTACATGGTTGAAGAGTGGGGGGGCAAATACCAGTCCCACGACATATCAGCCAAACAAGGATTGCATATTGATGAACTTTTAGAGAAGGTGCTGCTGGAAGCAGAATTACTGGAACTAAAAGCCAACCCCAATAAAAAGGCACAAGGTACCGTTATCGAGTCATCACTGGATGTGGGCCGAGGATATCTCGCCACAGTATTGGTACAATCGGGCACCATGAAAATAGGTGATATTGTACTGGCCGGGGGACACTACGGACACGCAAAAGCCATGTTTAATGAACGTGGTCAGCGCATCGAAGAGGCCGGGCCGGCAATGCCTGTGCAGATATTAGGATTGAACGGCGCACCCCAGGCAGGTGACAAGTTCAACATAATGGAAAGCGATAAAGAGGCAAAAGATATTGCTATTAAGCGTCAGCAATTGCAACGCGAGCAGAGCATGCGTTCACAAAAGCACATTACACTTGATGAAATTGGCCGTCGTATTGCCATCGGAAACTTCCAGGAAGTGAACATTGTTGTAAAAGGTGATGTAGATGGTTCTATTGAGGCACTTTCCGATTCGCTTATCAAGCTAAGCAACGAAGAGATTCAGGTAAACATCATCCACAAAGGCGTGGGCCAAATATCCGAATCCGACGTGCTGCTAGCTGCCGCTTCCAATGCAATTATCATTGGCTTCCAGGTTCGCCCATCAATCGGGGCACGCCGACTAGCCGAGAAAGAAGAGATCGATATTCGCTTATACTCCATTATTTACGATGCTATCAACGAGCTTCGTGATGCGATGGAGGGCATGTTATCGCCTGAAATTAAAGAAGAAATCATCGGAACCGCTGAGGTACGGGAAACTTTCAAAATTAAGAAAGTGGGTACCGTTGCCGGATGTATGGTTACCGAAGGAAAAATTCAACGAACTGCAAAAGTACGCGTAATTCGTGAAGGTATCGTTATCTACACAGGTGAATTAGGGTCGCTTAAACGCTTCCACGATGATGCCAAAGAGGTGCATACCGGTTTGGAATGCGGTCTGAATGTGGAGAATTTCAATGATATAAAAGTGGGTGATAATATTGAAGGCTTCCGTGAAATTGAAATTAAAAAGACACTCTAAAATAGTAAACTACTCATGAAAAAAGTCGGCCTTGAGCCGACTTTTTTTACCAAAAAAAACCGCCTCATCAGAAGCGGTTTTACTTTTTTTACGAAGATTTAGGCATCTAATAATTCCTGATATTGTTCAGGAGTAAGCAACTCTTCAAGCTCAGCGGTATCTTTCAAAGCTACTTTAATTAACCAACCGTCACCATAAGGATCTTTATTAACCACTTCAGGTGTATCTTCTAATTTCTCGTTCACTTCTACTACCTCTCCTGAAACAGGCATAAACATATCGGATACGGTTTTTACCGCTTCAATAGTGCCGAAGACCTCTTCCTTGTCAAGCGTTTCGCCTTCTGTTTCTATTTCGATAAATACCACATCACCTAGCTCGCCCTGAGCATAATCAGTAATGCCAACAAAAGCGTGATCGCCTTCCACGCGAATCCACTCGTGATCCTTTGTGTACTTAAGATTCTTTGGAATGTTCATAGTCTTATCTTATTTACTGGTTCAACTATAGTTATAGATTAGTAAGCCAAAATTACAATAATTTTAACAAATCCACCCTACTGGGTCAAAGTAAATCGGAAACTAAACCCGATACTGGTATTGGAGGAAGGATATGAACGTGAGATAAATGGGTCGGTAATATTGCGGTCGTAGAAAAAACGAACGGTGAACCTGTTAGTCAACATATAGTCAGCCGATACCCCTATAATGATGGCCTTTTGACCATCGGTAAGATCTTCCACATCTTCCAACACTTTACGCAATACAGTTTTGGTATCCCGCAATTTAAAATTACCCCGGACATTCAAATCACTCTTAAAATTTTGTTGCCCACTATTCTCTCCGCCAAAGTCAAAAATCAGATCCAAATCATCGAACCGATACCCTAAACTTACTCCATATTCCTCATTGCGCACTTCACTTAATTGATTATTAGAAAAGGTAAAGGTAAGCGTCCGGGACTTTTTCACCTCGAAGCGTGTAGTTAAATTATTATTCCAGGTCATATCCAGGTTAATAAGAGGGGAAAACTGCTCATTAATACTCACGGCATTAATCTCATATTCCGCGATGAAATTACTCTGCAAATCGCGAATATAGGAGAAGCCATCCTGCAACTCTTCATAATCTGGGTTATTTATGAAGGAATTAATGCTATAGGTAGATCGATAGGCATGAGAAATATTAACCGAGCGGAAGAAACGCTTCAGCAGCGGAACTTCTTTTAATCCGCTAAACGTCACAGACCAGTTGGGTAACGGAATCATAGGAAAGCGATTCAACGGAATATCCTGGGGGTCATAAACGCCATAAGCGGCCAAAAAAGAGGGGATTAGGACCTGCGGTGAGGCTCCTCCATAGCCATCATGGAACCCTTCATCGTCAACCACGGTGGGATCGTATCCTTGTGCCGGGTTGTATCCTCGCTGCTCTGCCAGTCGTTGTGACAATATCCGACGATGATCCTGAAGATCTTCAAATGCGCCAGAAACAAAATTATTGTCGGTGGTAATCTTTTCAAATGCAGTTCCCAAACTAATATAGGACATTGAGAAGTTGCCATTAGCTTGTGTAGAATAGGGAGTTGCTCCAAACTTAGCCGGAAGATAGAAAGCACTGGTATTATCGGCATAAGTACGGTTGGCGGTCAGGTTAATTTTCAGTCCCCGGAAAGGCTCAAGCTGTGCTCTTATGGTGAGATTATTGCGCTGAGTCATGAGAAACGGCGTATTCAGGGTGGTATCCTGAGTAATCCACCCATTTTGTATTGCATCGTAAGCAAAATCAGGATCTTGCCATCCCATAACAAAGGGAATGCCAGGAGCAAAGATGTCGTTACGTTTTGTTAATCCCATTAATTCGGAAGTAGGTTTATACCCGGGCATACTGGTTCCACGCGTTTCGGAGTAGGATATTGAAAGCGATTTAGCAGACATAGCTGCATAAGCAATATTTTCGGCGATAAAGAGTAAAGGGTGCGTGCGCTTCTGTACACGTCCCCGAATAACCACACGAGCATCCACCAGATCTTGCTCCACAGTATAGCGTATTCTCTTTTTCGAAAGAATTTCCATGGTTCCATCTACTTCGACACCTTCGGCGGTTGTTACCTGTACACGAACATCTTCCGTATTCAACTCATGTGTTATGCTACGACCTACACCACCCCGAAAATTTACCCGATCATCCTCATAAGTAACTTGTTCCATCTCGCCTCTTCGGCTATCACGTGGCCGGCTATATTTTCGTTGAACATCCTTCAACCATCCAACTTTGTTATAGAGGGAACTGGTATTTAACTGCCCATTAATCTGCAGGGTATTGCTGTTGCGTATGTTATTGCCTAAATCACGGCTTGCATCCTTAAGCACTGGGCCGGCATCCCAGTTATAGGTAGCATTGTAGCGAGCATTAGCACTTACCCAATCCAACATGGGTAATTTGTTAATGGGAATTCGATAACGAGCATCAAGAATATGATGATAGGAAGTGTTTCGCCCAAAATCCAGGATATTCGACCACACCGAATCGCGCCAATGATCATAGCTATCACGGTTGCGTTCTTTATCAACAATACCCTCAGGCTCATCGATACGCGATATATTATCGGCCATAAATTCAATCGACAACCCACGAGTGATTTCCCACTTTAAATCGTATTGCCGTGTCCACATAAACTCCTTATTGTAAGTAGGCTCAATGCGTATATAAGGATTATTGATATTACGTGTTTTTATGGCATTGTATTGCCTGTCCATTTGGGTACGAAAACTAAGGTTACTGGGGATTAAGTTAAAATTGAAATCGCGAATTAATCGCATTGCATTCGATCGTAACAATTTGGAGTCGGTACGCTGAAAAGGACGGATATAGTTAGGTTGCATATTATAAATATAATTCAGCCCTCCCCTGTATCGTTTATCCACACTGTACTCAGTATTAATATTACGCTGATAGGTCTCGTAATAGGAATAATTTAAAGAAACATTGGCAGGACTGTAAATTTTATTCTCGCGGTTTTTCCCCTCTACTTTTACATTGGTGAAGTTAATACTCTTTCGTTGGGTATAATCTCTTACCAAATCCTTTAGAGAGTCTCTCTGCGACTTTGTATCCAGATTATCAAGGGATTTTTTGAGTTTAATATCGGGATCCAGAGGATTGTACTCCGGATTGATATAGCCTTCGGAATAATTAGCATACATGGGGATAGAAACCCCCTGTTCCTCAGGGAAGAATTTTCCTAAATTCAGATTGGTTGAAACATCGTATTGGTAGATATTCTCATGACTTCGCTCCCCAACTTTCTTCTCAATACTTCCAAAACCAGGGGTACTTGTGTGTCCGGAAAGGTTCACTGTTCCAAAGTCGGCTAATTGTGCCGAAATGCGAGCTTTTGCGGCCCACCCGCCAGCTTCTCTGAAATCGGTTAAGCGTAACTCATTAAACCATATCTCTGCCGATTTACTCAAGCCATCGTCTCCATCTTCACTACTATTCAAGTTACTGGGATTACGGATACCAATCATAATGGTACGTACACTGCTTAAATTTGGATTTCCGCTAACACTTATACGCTTATCACCATCGGCCACTGTAAAGATATTAGAATAGTCGATTGCAGAGTTCGCCCGACGTACTTCAGCATTACGCGCCAATTTCACATCTGTAAGTTCCTCCAGATCAATAACAAACTCATTTTCCAATGGCCACACCTCCTCCCGTTGACTTTGAGAGTTGTTATCGTAATTTCCGGGTAGCGTAACTTTTAGGGGTATTTCATATTCGTAGTAATTGCCGGTATAATCGGTTCCCAGCCGAACAAAGGCACGTAAATCATTATCGTTCAATACCTGTCCCTCAACGGCCTCGATATGGGTAAACATTTTAATCTTCCTATACTGCCGAATATCCATATCCAGGGTTTTAAAAGCAGCTCTTGCATCGCCATCATCCAGGTTGCGCACTTTAAGCACAATGGCTTGTTCGTTCAATTGACGTAGTTGTGGATTTGCCGGATCAATTACTCTGTCAATTCCCGGCGGGATCACATAGTTTACCGGAGTTTTCGAGGCATTTTCCTCAATATTTACAGCTGTAATTTCAAAGCCCGCATCGGTGTATTCGGGAGAGGTTGAACTTTCGCGACCTTCAAGTAGAGAGCCGGTATATCGTCGCCACTCGCCGCGCACCAGATCCAGCTTAGCAAAACGCAGAATGGTTCTTTCAGAAAATCCACGCATAAACATACGCATAAAGCGAATGCTTTTAAAATCCTCTATGGCACCCACTTTTCTTTCGGGTTCACGTACAGGTATTTTAAACTGATACCAATTAATGGTAGACTGCTCCCCATTTGCCAGCTTTACATTCCGCTGTACCTTATCGGTGATGTAGTTCCGTCCCACTTCCATCTCCTGCGGATGCAGCCAGACACGGTACTGATAGTAGCTTTCCGTTTCATTAAGCGTATTATCCAGATTAATATCTTCCACATTGGGTAATGTCGAGCCACTGGTGGGATAAGGTTCCGGCGATTGTTCGGCGGTTGGTGAGTTGCCTTCAAGCCCATTGTATTTTTTGTAACGCTCCAGAATAGGAACCTCCTGCGCATCGTAATCGCCCCCACGATAATAATGGTAATTGTCATTGGAGGGGTCTTGTGCAATTTGTTCAAGTACCTCGGGGCTCAAAAATGTTAACTGGGAAAGATAATCGGCAAAAAAAGAGGCCTCATCTTCATCATTTAACCCATCCAGGCCAATATCCTGATATTGACGTGCCTCAGGACTATTCGAAAAGGAATTAACCAGCGATTGTTTTAGAGGAACACGCCCCCAAGCGGTCGTATCGACCCGTTCTACAACCGCTGTTTCAGGAAACCCATTTTCAAAACTTTTTCGCCCGTCTTTTAAAATATCTTCCGAAACATCTCCCAAGTTAAAATATAAATAGCCCCCGCCGTGTTGTTCATCGTAAACAAAAGGATCCATCACCCAAAACTCAATATACTCGATATTCGCCGCTTCGAAATCGCTAGTGGGTACTTCACGCATAATTCCCCCCCAACGGGATTCCGGTTGACGTAAAGTTCCATCGGCATTCAACCCGGCTGAGAAGGATGAGGCCTGGGTGTCATAATTATAGGGTCCGCGTTCATCGGGGTAATAAGCAAGGTTGAGCACTTGAATAGCAGCGGGAATATTATTCTCATAATCTTTATTCGGAAAGATCTCCTTCTCATAAATTTCGCGCACAAAGTGACTACTTTGTTGCTCGGCATCGCGTTTGATATGTCCAGGTGTATTTGATGTATTCCGAAGGAAAAGGGGATCAATCTTATACCATGCCAACTTAGCACGGTTATATCCGATAGTTGTATTATCATTCAGTTCGGCTTCGGGAAACATACCGGGCTGCCCCTGAGGTATGCTTGAAAGCACCCAAGCAGCCACATTTTTCATATCCAGAGAAGTTTCACTGCCTTCAAAATCATCAATATAGGCATTTCCCTCTTTCTTAATGGCTTTAGAGTGTCCAGGGGAAAGATGTGCAAATTCGGCATCAATAGCAATGCTGGAAGCCTCTTTGGTTTCAATAAAGGGCAGCTTATCCACCAAACGAGTCAGAAAAGGTGCATCGGCATAATAGGAGGTATTAAACCCCCAAATGGTATTGGAGATAGGTTCCTCGCCAAAACCTACTTTTTGGGTAAGCGGGCGTTCTGTAAGGTTCATAACAGTAGCACCCACATTAAAATTATCCGAGAAGCGGTAATCCAGATGCGTACCCATTAACGTTTTTGTTTGAATACTGTAAAGCGAATTGCTCTCCAGACTTATTTGGATAGGGGTTCCCGATTCCATCAATCCCTGATTGATGATATTCACCCTCCCGAGATTATAATCCACCGTATAATCGACATTTTCGGTGAGTTCACGACCTCCTGCAGTAACCACCACCGACCCTTGTGGAATATTTAAAGCATTCAGAGGAATTTCAGAGCTGTTTGATCCCTTAAATTCACCACTCAGCATAAATTTGTTCTTCTCCGCTACCTGTTCTGCTTTGGTTAAGGTTGAGTCGTATAGTTCCTCAAATACATACTTATCGGCCAAATTGGGATCGTCAAATTTGTTGCGCAGATCTTTGCCAAAAGGTTCTATCAAGGGAAAGATTACACGACCATTAGAGGCGTTGATGGTAACACCATCCATAAAATCGAATCGTCCGTCAGAAACCTGATCGTTCTGGGAATTGATATTGTCAAGATTTAACACCTCCAAAAGTATACGATCTTTCAAATTCCCTTCAGGCAAATAATTAATCTTATTTCCGGTGTTGTCGTCGCGGTACAAGATGTTTAAGATAAAATCTTCCTTGTTCACTTGATAAGCACCTATAGCATAAATGTTCTTCATCATAAGATCCCAACTAGGCAAACGGGGCGTAAGGTTGGTTCCCTTAATTAATTTCACAAGCAAGGCATCGGGAGCACTGACTCCATCAGTTGAAAACTCACCAACCTGGTAGCTTTGCCCGCCCACAGTATATTCATAGGCTACAGCAAGCACTTCATCGCTATTAAGAGCCGATTTGAGCGATAAATACCCTAATTGGGGATATAATGTATATTCGTTGGCTGAGAGTTTGCGTGCATTTTCCACCTTTTCATAATCCTGCCCCGACTGATACCCATAGGTTGTCCATGAAGAAAATGTTTCAGGCACTCTTGTCAGGTCACGAATACTTCCCCCGTTTAGAGCCAGCACGTCATTGTAGTACTCATTTATTTGGTTATCGGGGTACACGCCCGTGTTTGAGGCGGGATCAATAATCTGAACCGGAGCCAGCAGCCTGCCGGTTTCACCCAAATCGGTTAGGGCAACGATGTTTCGGGAACTTTCAAAGTTGCTGGTTTTATTTGTTATCCAAACCTCAACCTTGGTAATGTTCACAGCAGAATTGATGATAGGCAGATTATCCAAAGCCTGATTGTAATTCTCACGAAAATAGTGTGCCAGGAAAAAGTGCCGATTGGCGTCATAATCGGTTGCATCCAACTGGAAAGGCTGCGTTTGGGCACCACCCTTCACTTCTATTACTTTTGTTTCGCCCTTTTGTTGTGAAAAAATGCTGGTTACGGAAAGATTTCCAAACTTAAGTTCCGTTTTCACCCCAAATAAGCTTTGGCTCCCTGTTATCAGTGAACCAGGCAAGGGCAGGGTGACATTTCCGGCCTCAATCTTTTGAATAATTTCGTCCTCATCACCCTCATACGCCAATTTTGTCTGATTTTCAAAGTCAAAAGTAGCTTCGGTATTGTAGTTCACGCCCATGCGGATCTTTTCCCCGATGCTTCCACTCACATTCATTTGAATCTTCTCTTGAAAATCGAATGTAGTGGTCTTTCGCAATTTCTCAGAAAGTTTGGGATCTTGAATCTCATTAATATTAATGCCGAAAATCAATTCTGCCGATCCCTGAGGTACAATATTTATGGTATTGGAACCAAATATTTTATTAAAGGCTTCCCCTCCCATGCGTAAATTAGGGAAGAGCCCTTCCCCCGATTGGAGTCCCTCATCGCTCTTACGTCGCTGTTGCCAGTATTGTCGGAGCGCTTGCTCAAAATAGTAATCATTATAACTCTGGAAACTCACCGGCTTTGAAGGTTCAAATTCTAAAGAGCCCAGGTTGCGCTGTATAATATACTGGTTCTGGCTGGCATCAAATGCTACTTCTTGTTTCACATTCTCGGGAAGATCAAGCTGTATAGCTGAACGCGAGGATTGGGGCTGCCATAGATAGGGATTATTCTGCCATGTGGGCACGTGGGTGGTATCTTGCTGAAAACCAACACCTCTTACAAGAGATGCATTTTGAGAGGCATGAGCCTGACTGCCTTCAGAAACAAAAGAACCCACAATGAGTAATAAAAAAGTAATGCGGTGAGTAATTCGGCTCATCCCTGCTTTCCGTTAAATTAGTTTAAGTGCCTCTTTAATTATGGTCTCTACACTAGCGCCAGGCTCTGATGCGATAACTTTATCAATAACTTTTTCAGCTTTATTCTTAACAAAACCTAAAGTTACTAAAGCAGATAACGCTTCCTGTCTCAGGGTATTGTTCTGAACAGGGGCTATTTTTTCATCAGCCTCTAACTTTCCTAATTTATCCTTTAAATCCACAATAATACGCTGCGCTGTTTTAGCACCAATTCCTTTTACCGCCTTTAGCGCATTTACCTGCTCCAATAGAATCGCCTCCCGAACTTCTGTAGCCGTGAGTGATGAAAGCATAACCCGGGCGGTGTTAGCCCCTACTCCCGATACAGAAATCAGATGCAAAAAGATTTCTCTTTCAAAAGAATCAAGAAATCCGTATAACTCATGGGTATCTTCACGAATAAGTTCGTGTATAAAAATTTTTACCTCCCCTTCACCGGGAATATTAGAAAACGTTGTGAGCGAAATATGTATCTTGTAACCTACGCCTTGCACTTCCACAATGACATAGGCAGGGGTTCGTTCTTGTAGCTTGCCTTTAATATACTCAATCATAAGATAAATTTTGGGTCATACAAAGATATACTTTTTACACGGATAGCATAAAATTAAACCCAACCAAAGGTTTAATTCTA
>JAWOEH010000059.1:0-15283 GCA_046482855.1 Bacteroidales bacterium
CTTCGCATATACCTGGTAATTAAAAGCCCCCCAATTTCGTGAGGCGCCTTGATGATAAAGCGCATCCAGGTTATTGAAAGAGACAAGAAAATCGTACTGCAAATGGGAGGTTACCGATGGGTTCTCAACAACCCCTGTTACCCGATAAGCGTGCTTTCCATCGACAGTGAGCATGCGCCCAATGGGATCTTCCTTCCCAAAATACTTTGTCGCCACCCTTTCGGTAATCACCATCTCATCGTCCGATGCCAAAGCTGTGGAAGCATCGCCACGTAAAAACCGACAACCAAGCAACTGAAAAATAGCCGGATCGGCCAATAGCACATAGTCCTCGTAAAAGGTGTTATGCTGATATTGCACCAGGTTTTTCTCATCCCAACTGTATCGTCCCAAACGAGCATACGCTTGAATTTCCGGAAATTGCTCTTTCATAAGCACAGGTACAGGTGCCGACATACCAGCGAAATACTCGCCCTCCTGCGGATTATCGAGTACCATGCGCACCAACCGATTCTTGCCGGGCAAGTGTTGGTCATAGCTCCACTCATAGGTAATGTGCATCCAGGCAAGCAAACAACTGGCAATGCCTACCGATAACCCCAGTACTCCCAACAGCGAATACCATTTATCACGAAAAAAGCAGCGCATAGCCGCCACAAAATTTGATTTAAACATAACGGTAAAGATTTCTTGCTCACAAAGACCATTCTGTTTTAACATCGCTGCATGCAAGCCGAAAAAATAGAGCCGGGGATTTTTGATAGACCCTAATGCGCTCAAATGGCACAAAAAACAATTTCTCTACAAATTTTGTTGCTACTTTGGCATACAAATTTGAAACAGAACACAGCGTGAAAGTATTGGTCGTTGAAGACAACAAACAGCTTATTGAGGATCTTTCCGAATTTTTAACCATTAACGGATTTATTGTTGAGCAGGCCCAAACCTATGGGGAAGCCATAGACAAAACAGCTATCTATCAATACGATGTGGTGCTGATAGACCTGGGACTGCCCGATGGGAATGGGTTAGACCTTATACCCATTATTCGGCAAGATCGGCCGGATACTTCCATTTTGATACTTACAGCCAACGATGGCATCGATTACAAAGTAAAGGCCTTGGAATGGGGTGCCGACGATTACCTGACCAAGCCCTTTCATAAGGCGGAGCTGAATGCACGCATCCACTCCATTTTGCGGCGAAAATTGGGCACTCAGGAGAACACCCTGACCATTGGCTCCATAACCGTTGATCTTTCCGGAAGAGAAGCCCGGGCAAACAAAAAACTCCTACGCCTGACACGAAAAGAATTTGACCTGCTGCTATTCCTGATATACAATAAAAACCGCCTGGTTACCCGCGAAGGAATTGCCGAGCACTTGTGGGGCGACCATATCGACCAGGCCGATAACTTCGACTTTATTTACAACCACATAAAAAACCTGCGTCGGAAAATTGTGAAGGCCGGGGCCTACGATCCCATTCAATCGATGTACGGAATGGGCTACAAATTTATCACCGAGGAATAATTTTATGAAACGCATACACCTGCTCTCCAAAACCGTATTTATCTATTTGCTGCTGACACTGGTTTCCTTTATCATCAGCGCCGTTATTATTCAGCGTGAGGCCAACCACCACATGCACAGCATTCTTGACGAACGCTTCAAGTATCGTGAACACCACATTCTCCGATCGTTAGAAAACGATAGCAGTTGTCTGCGAAATACTGCAACTCACCAGGTAACCGAGCTTACATCGTTGCCCGAAAACCCCGAAACGCAGTTCTCCGATACGCTGATAGAAGATGAAGAGACCGGACGACCCAACTATTTTCGCAAAAAGACACTGTATACCACCCGCAACGGTGCGCATTACAAAATTGTGATGCTCAAAGAAGCCCAGGAGCTCTACCGCTTTCGCGATGATGTCTTTCACATTGTGCTGCCAGCCTTTATTTTGCTGATGCTTGCCACTTTCCTCTCCACCTATTTGTTAAGTGGCTATTTCATGGCCCCTTTCCGGCGCATTTTAAAACAAATGCGTACCTACAAAATTGGTGAACCCATTGCGCTGAATAAAATACACACCTCCACCTACGAATTTGCCCAGCTAAAGTCACTCTTCGAAAGTATGCACCAGCGTATTGAAAAAGATTATGTAAAGCTAAAAGAGTATACCGAAAATATGTCGCACGAGCTGCAAACCCCACTGGCTGTAATTCAGAGCAAGGCAGAGTCGCTATTGGCCCACAACTCGCTGAGCGAGGAGGATATGGAACGCGTAAAAGCCATTTACGAAGAGGTACAACACATCTCGAAGATGGGCAAATCCCTGAACCTGCTAACACGCATCGAAAACAATGCCTTTCGGGAGCTGCAGCCCATTGCCACTGCCCCCTTCATAAGGAAATACCTGGAACGTATTCAGGAAATTGCCGAGATGAAACAGCTTCAGTTTGATTTGGACTTGAACGATTCGCATACGCTCACGATAGATCCGGATCTGCTTACCTTGTTGCTCAATAACCTGCTGAAAAATGCTCTGAGGTATTCACCGGCACAAAGCAGCATTCGTATTAGCACCACACAAACCACATTGCAAATAGCCAACCAGGGTGCTCCCCTTCCCTTTCCCGAAAACAACGTATTCGACAGACTTAAAAAGGGCAGCAAGGAAAAATCCCACGGACTGGGCCTGGCTATTGTAAATAGTATCTGTCAGGCAGCCGATCTTTCCGTTACCTACCGATACGAAGGAGAACAGCATATTTTCACCATCGCTTAAAAACAATAAGGAGTTCGTATTGTTTGAAGGAGCATAGCGTTTAGTTTTTATTTAGATTAATTAAACAAAAACTACAAATTTTCCATAGAATCGGATCTTTATTTTGTGGGGAAAAGAAGTACAAATTTAAAAAACTAGTTATCATGCGTAATCACTTTCTCGCACTTACCATACTTTTCGTCTTTATTGGCTTTACAAGCCACTCGCAACAGGCTCCTGTGGAGCGCCCCTCCTACACCATCGAGGGGAAAGTGGTGGATCAGAGCAGTAAAAAAGCCATGGAGTATGCCACCGTTGTGCTGTTATCGGAGCGGGACAGCAGTCAGGTAAACGGCATTGTCTCCTCCTCCACGGGGCATTTCAAAATGAAAGTACAGCAAACGGGAAACTACATTCTTTCCGTGGGCTTTATCGGGTTTAAAACCGAATACATTCCCGTGCAGATCACCGAAAATAACCGCCATACCGATGTGGGCACCATTTCGCTTCATGCCAAACAGGAGGAGCTGGGCGAAGTAGTTGTAAAAGCCAACGAACACGATGTGGAGTACCAAATTGATAAAAAGGTGGTACATGTAGCAGAACAGTACAGCGCCATATCCGGTTCGGCCGTGGATATTCTGGAGAATGTGCCCTCGGTACAGGTAGATATCGAAGGCAACATCTCGTTGCGCGGCAACAGCAACTTTACGGTGCTCATTGATGATCGACCCACGGTTTTGGAGGCTGCCGATGCTTTGCAACAAATTCCGGCAGGCATGATAAAAAATATCGAGATCATCACCAATCCTTCGGCCAAGTACGACCCGGAAGGGACTGGCGGCATCATCAACATCATTACCAAGAAACGTACGTTACAGGGAGTTAGCGGCATTAGCCACCTGAATGTGGGTTTGGATGAAAAATACGGAGGCGATTTCCTGTTAAATTACCGCACTGAGGAGTTCAACTTCTTTGTGGGTGCCGATTACAATAAGCGTAGTTACCCCGGGTACATCACCGAGGAGCGACGCACCTACGGCCCCGACACCACCTTCTACCTCACAGCCGATGGCGACCGCGAGCGCCAGCGCGAATCCTATAGCATGCGCGGAGGTATTGAGTGGAGCCCCAACGACAAAAATATGTTCAACGTGCAGGCACGCTACGGCAGCCGATCGCATCAAAGCCTCTCCAATACCAACTATCAGGAGTGGAACAGCTATGAAACCACACCGCTGAACTATACCAACAGAGGCGACAGTGAACGTTCCGGAGAATTTGTCTCATTACAATCGAACTACGAACGTACCTTTAGCTCCAAAAAGCATAAGCTGTCTCTTGAACTGATGCTCTACCAGCGCGATGGCGAAGAGGAATCGATAAATACATTGCTTGACGAAACCAAGGCTATCAGCTTCAGCCAAAAATCAACCGAGAAAGGCCCCTCGCAAGGTTTGCGCTACCGGGTAAACTATACCCAACCCTTTACCGATGAATTTAACCTGGAAGCCGGATTGCAGGGACGCTACCGCGACTCGGAAGAGAGCAATGAAATGTTCAATTACGATTCGGCCACCGACGACTACCTATTTCAGCCCCAATTCAGTCACGAGGTAGAATACAAACGCAACATACATGCCGGTTACGCTCTGGTGCGCGGCGAGCGCAACAGCTTTGGCTACCAATTGGGTCTGCGCGGCGAGTACACCTACCGCGATATTAACCTGATGGAAAGTAACGAGAACTTCAACATCGACCGATTCGATCTGTTTCCTACGGCACACTTCTCCTATCACCTGCCCAACGAACAGCAGTTTATGGCCAGCTACAGCCGCCGCATCGACCGCCCCCGAGGCTGGTACCTGGAGCCTTTCTACACCTGGTCCGATGCCTACAACATCCGGCGCGGAAACCCCGATCTTGAACCCGAATACATCAACTCCTACGAGATGGGCTACCAGAATACCTTCGGCTCCAACTCCGTATCGATGGAGGTGTACTACCGCACAACAAAAAACCGCATCGAGCGCATTCGCAGCGTGTACGACAGCAAAGTAACCCTGCGCACTTACGAAAATGTGGGTACCGACTACTCGTTGGGTACCGAGCTGATGGTGAACATGACGCCTGTACAGTGGTGGGAAAGCAGCCTGACGGGCAATTTCTACAATTACCGCGTTAAGGGCGAATTCAATGGCGTGGATTTCGACAAAGAGAGCTTTACCTGGTCGCTCCGCTGGAGCCAGTTATTCTCGTTGACCGAAACTACCCGCCTGGAGATCAATCCCATGTATCATAGTCCCGAGGTGGAAGCCCAGGAGCGCGAGGAGGGATTCTTCTATGTGCACGGCGCCGTTCGCCAGTCGTTTATGAACAACAAGCTGAATGTTACCCTGCAGGTGCGCGATATCTTTTCCACCGGAAAACATGAGTCCACCATTGAGGGTGCCAACTTTTACAACTACCGCCTGTACGAACATGAGGCGCCCATGGTGATGCTGAACATTACCTGGCGCATCAACAACTACAAAAATGGCAAACGCAATGGCCGTGGCGGCGACATGAACGGCATGGATCAAGGCATGGAAGAGTAAGCCGGAACAACATATATTTCAACCCCTTTGGTACTACAATGTATCGGAGGGGTTTCTTTTTTCGGTAAGATCCGCTTAAAACAACATCACTTCTTCTTGCGCTTCACCTGCACCAGCGCAATGGCCTTTCGCTTGCCTTTTAACTTCACCTTCTCCAACTCTTTAAAGGTAAAGTGCGGGTGTTCGTTTAGCAATACGTAAAGATCGGCCGATAGTAGCAGTTCGCTGCGGTACTCGTTGCACATGGACTCGATGCGGGCGGCGGTATTCAGGGTATCGCCATTATACGAAATATCTTTCCGAATGGCCCCCACCTGCAACACCATTACCTCGCCCACATGCAGGCCCGCCTTAAATTGAGGCACCTCGCCATAGCGGCGCTTGTAGTAGCGGCTGCGGCGCTGCACAGTACGCTGAAAAGCATAAAACGCCCGCAAACAATTGTTTTTGTGCACCCCTGCCCGTTCGCTCCAGGAGATGATGGCGCCATCGCCCACATATTGGTAAATTTCGCCCGAGTAGTTGTCCACCACGGCCATGTCGTTGAATACATCCTGCACTAGGTGGCTAAACTTGCGGTGCCCCAACTTCTCGGCAATGGTGGTGGACTTTTTCATATCCACAAACATAAAAATGCGGCGCTGCTCCATGGGTTTGTTCAGCAGTCCCAGGAGCCAGATACGGATGTTGCCGCGCCCGATTTTGCGAATCATCTGCTTGGTAAGATTCCCTAAAAAACTGAACAGATAAAAATAGACCAAAAAGCGGTACAGGGTAATATCAGCAGGAGGCAGTGCTGCAAGCCATTGCTCGTACCGAAACCCCGTATAGGCTGCCAACGGAAGCGGCTGAGAAACCAGAAACAGAAGCAACACCGACAGCAGGTACAACACCGACTTGAGAAAAAGCATTAAGCGCAACGGAAAAAAGCGTAACAGGCGGTAGGTAAACAGCCCATCGATACAACTGAACATGAGCGAGGTGCCAAAGCTTACCCACAGCAGCACCGGATAGAGCGAGGTAAACTGCCACCGGTTAAAATGGCGCATAAAAAACTCCTCGTGGCCGGTGAGGAAGACAAAAAACAGCCAGCTCAAGGCCCAAAAAGCCCAGTACAACATGAGGTTGCGAAAGAAATTGTGCAAACGTATCGACCATTTTTCTGCTGAAAACATACCACAAAATTAGGCAAAAGTTCTTTGCGCTTACGCAAGGCAGGCAGTTTGGTTGTGGAAGGTTATCAACAAAATCAGGCATTGCAGCGAAAGGTGCTAAGCTGGTGTGGGTTGTGGAATATTGTATCGGAGAGGTTTCAGGAAATGGTGTGCGATTAGGAATTCTATTTATTGGTGTCCGGGGCTGCGAAAATAAGAACCAATCAATACTTTATGTCCCACCGTGTATTTTAATAAAAGATAAGAAGTCAATTTTACCCAGTAAGCAATATAACTTCTCAAATAAACTGTTAAGTTGTAGCCTATACAGGTAAATAAACTAACTGGACAAGGCCAGGTTGTCGAAAATTTCTCATCAAACTCTGTTGTACCTTCTATTTAAAAGGGGTTCTATAAGGTACACTCCATAATTTGATTCCTATTTCCCATATTGTTCATGTTCTTGAATACGTTTTCCCAATTCGAATTGGGTTTGTACCATAATTGCATTTACCGCATGTGCAAGACTTCTTTGGGATTTAGATTACTACTTAAAAAAAAGAAAGAAAATTTTCTACGGTACTATATTCAATTATAGGACTTTCCGATAAATTTTGAATATACACAGTTGGTTGTTCGTATTTTCTCCTTATTTTGTGTTTCTTTTTTTCATATATTTGTAACCAATGTGTAATGTTTAATAACGTGGTTATGGATGAGTACTTGTCTCTTTCTGAAGCAGCAGAACTAGTTGGAAAATGCAAAGAAACCCTCCGAAGATGGGATAATGAAGGAATTCTTAATGCTATTCGAGAACCTGTTTCAAACTATCGAGTTTACAAGAGATCAGATGTTCATGCTTTATTAGGAAATCTATTTGACGATATTAAGCAAGAAGAAGTTTCGAATTATGCAGAACCTAACCATAATTACTCAGTCCTTGAGTTATTTGCTGGTGCTGGTGGTTTAGCTGTCGGTCTTGAAAAATCTGGACTAAAGTGTGTAGCCTTAAATGAAATTGATAAATGGGCTTGTAATACATTAAGAAAAAACCGCCCTAAATGGAATGTACTTGAAGGTGATATTAGGGATTTCAATTTTTCTGAATATAAAACCCAGATTGATGTCGTAACAGGCGGATTCCCATGTCAATCATTTAGTTATGCAGGGAAAAAATTAGGTCTTAAAGATGCTAGAGGAACTTTATTTTATGAATTTGCTCGAGTTGTTCAAGAGGTTTCTCCTGCAATTTGTATTGGTGAAAATGTTCGTGGGTTACTGAGCCATGAAAAAGGGAAAACCTTACAAGGCATGATTTCTATACTTGATGAAATTGGTTATAATGTTGTCCCTGTACAAGTTTTAAAAGCTATAAACTATAAAGTCCCACAAAAAAGAGAACGATTAATCCTTGTTGGTATTAGAAAAGATATTAATGTCACGTACGAATATCCCAAACCTTATAAAAAAATATATAACCTTTCCGATGCATTAAAAAAGGGTGAATTATACGATACTAATGTTCCCAAATCAGACGGAGCTAAATACCCAAATTATAAAAAAGAAGTTCTTGACCTTGTTCCACCAAAAGGCTATTGGCGTGATTTACCCACTGAGATTCAAAAAAAATACATGGGTGGCAGTTTCTACCTGGGTGGTGGAAAAACAGGGATGGCTCGCCGAATTGGTTGGGATGAACCCAGCTTGACTCTAACCTGCAGTCCGGCACAAAAACAAACTGAGCGATGCCACCCTGATGAAACTCGTCCATTCACGATTCGAGAATACGCCAGAATTCAAACTTTCCCAGATGAATGGAAGTTCGAAGGCTCTATTGCTCAGCAGTATAAACAAATAGGAAATGCGGTACCTGTTAATCTTGGATGCGAATTAGGTTATTCTATTATTAAATTTTTGAATAATTATTATAGTTTATCGAAGCCTAAATAATAACTAAAGTTTTCAAAAGCAATTTGATCTAACACTGTTCTATCTGATTCTATTCTAGCTTTTTCTATTTCTGAAAGCGCTGAGTTTATTTCACTTTCTTTAAATTTATCCACACCTGCCAGAAAGTCCGAAATAGCTATTGGTAAAGCTTTATATAAAGCAAAAAAAGCATCGCTTTGCCCTGTTAATAAGGCATAAAATTGGTCTCCTGATATTTTAAAGACTCTACTATGACTATACTCTTTTCCATTAATATCTCCAACCCAACTATCACAAAAGCTACTTTTAGCTAAAATCTGAACCCAGTAGCATTTCGCATTTTTGTAAGTGTCCGCGTATCGAGCTAATTTCTGAAATAGACTTTCTGCTGCGCTACTGTTCATGGTGTTATGCTTATTCTTGATATCGGCAAATAGCGTATCGTCGGCAGCTTTAATGTCAAAACCACTTAAACTACCCATTTCGTAACCTTTAATACCTCCTAATATCTGCTCGTGAAATGTTCCAATCGAATTATTAATTGACTTATCAATTTGGCGCATGATTTCATTTTCAATCACTGCTTCTTCAGTGATATTATTGAATTTAGCATCAAATGTAAGTTTAAAAGTGTCAATCTTATTACTATAAAATCTCTTTTTACTAATCACCTCTTTCGCTTTAATATACGAATTGAAAAGGTTCTCGATGCAAAATAAAAAGTGTTTATCTGAAATGAAATCAACATATTTATACCCCATAAAATTCTGTTTTTTTAAACAACGAATGTAATTCTTTTCGCTAAATAATCATCTACGATAGTTGCCTCTTTAAATAATCAACAATTCACAAATAACCTCACTACATATACCGGATCAATCCTTACAGGCATTCCATTTTATACTGCACCTCCAATTACCATTATGGTCATATTAGAGCCACCACTAAACGTTGTATGGTTTTTTACCATTCGAAGATAGCAAACTTGCAGGAATTTACAAGCCCCATTGCCAAGAAAAAGACACGTTAAGGTTAGTGCCCTTGGCAGTGTAGCATTTAGCCTACCTCTTTTGCCGGACTACACCGCAATGGGTTACGGAAATAGAAGGGTTTGCCTGCAGCAGAGCAGCGAGCAGTTGTTGGTTGCTTCCGGGAGCCAGGTAATGTTTGGGTCGATGGTGGAACATGAGGGCCTTGGAGGTAAGTTGAGGTTGAGGTGCCACCATATCCAAAAAAACGCCCGCCTCAATATGCAGTTTCTGTTTCCTGAATTAAGTTCGGGACAGGCTGTCAGTACAGGGTTGTGCAGCCTGACTTTCCCGAAAGATTTCGGGACAAACTCTTCATCATAATCCTCACCGCGTTTAACTTGCCACTTGCTAACAGTACGCTCTACCAACACCTGTCCGGAACCTGTCTTCAACAAGCAGGCTCTCACCCTATAGTTAATGACCATGCTGGGCGCACACGGTGGCAATATACGCAGGCCTGGATTTCGAAGCTGCGTCTTATCAAACCGATGCAAGTTTGAGTAAATGTAGAAAACTTATATTTACTCACATCCCCCGGCTTACGCATATTGCGTGTATCTGAAAGGGTTAAATAATAATTTTTGCGTTTCGACAATATTATTGTCATTGACTAATCTGACTAAACCTTTAATGAAATCTACCAATAAAATCACGCCTGAAAGACGTGATTCGATTATAATTTGTGCATTGTTATGCGCTGTTATTTACCTAAATATTCTTTACATGATGAATCATAAATATCATAATCAAGCCCACTAAAATTATAGTTTTTGCTAATCTCAACAAGATTTACATTTCTATCCCACTCTTTAGCATTTACTAATTTTTTTATAAATCCCAAATCCTCCCGTGCATTGCTTCTCTTTTTTGATTTGCTATATTCAAAAAATTTTTGAGACACAGTATCTGAAGGGATAAATAGTAATTTTTGCATTTCGACAATATTATTGTCATTGACTAATCTAACTAAACCTCCTTTTAATTCATCGTATGTAATTATTACATGCTCAATAAAGTCACAAGCTCTTATTATTTGAGTCAAGGTGGCTTGTTTTTTCCCATTATCAGATGCATAAATAATGCCTAAGAGCACTAGTGCATCAGAGTTCTCATGTTGTACTTTATTCATAAATTCCATATTTTTTAAAAGTCAAAGCAGATAAAACATCCTGCTTTGACTTTAGTTATCACTTCACTATATAAAAACTATTTTAGTTTCCTTCCATTTTATTCTTTGAGTACTCTTGTACAATTGGAAAAACAGATAAATCTCCTTCTAAAATCTCCTTCGCATAATTATTTAAAAGATTCGCAAAATCTATTATTACTTTTTCAAAATTATCATTTATACGTTCTCCACTTATACGTACTTTTTTTATAATAATTTTCGTACTATCTTGCGGTAAAATTTCAGGTAATGGTCTATCAATGCTTTCTTTACTTATAAATGATGCTAAATCAAAAACGTTTATTGCTCTTCCGTAATCAGAATCTCCATAAAAAGAGTATTTTTCACAAAGTTTTCCTTTTTCTAATTCCTTAATACTAATCCCTATGTTTCTATAATTGATAAACCAACTAATTGAAACACAAATTTCATTGGACATATAGTTTATTTCAACTTCTTGATCCTGATAATATTCAAAATTTTTTCTTTTCAAGGGCTTGATTTTAAATCCCATATCTAATAGAAAATTGAAATGTTTGAGAACATATTTCTGAAAATCATCAATCCATATTTCTAAATCTTTATCCATAATGGTTTTTCAATTTAAAACAGTTGACAAAATAGGTTCTATGTCAACCGTTTTAGTGTTAATTTTAATATCCAGGTAATTTAACCACGTTTTTGTACTTCCAATTTGTATAAATACTACGATGTTCAACACCGTAAAAAGGACTACGAACACTTCTACCTGCATCTTTACCTATATCAAAGACTTTAGCACCTCGCTTTTGTGTCCAATAACTAACACTTGTACTGATGGTTCAAAGATTATCATTGGTGTCCGGATGAAAAATTAGATTGCTTCACTACGTTCGCAATAATCGGCAACTTGGGGAGGTTCAGGGCGGATGGGGTTGGTTTTCGGCATTTGCTGAAAACCAACCCCATCCGCCCTGAAAAATCCAATACAAGCAGGTCTTTGCGAGGGAACCGAAGCAATCTATACATGTCAATCCAAATTTCTCCGGACGATAATGAAAGATTATATTGATAAATATTATTCATTAGAAAAATTTCCTTTTGCAATATTGATTATCTCAGCTTTGACATCTTCACTATCTACATTCTCCTTTATAAAAGAGCTCAAACTATCACGTGCGAGTATAACATCTTGAACCATGCTATCTATCAGATACCAATCGTCATCCTTCATTATGTTTTTTTCTTCTTTTAGTGCTAATCTAGCCCACGCATCTATGTCTCCCATATATTTTTTATATATGGATAATTTCTTTTTTGTTATCATGATTTTAAGGAACTACGTGATATATAATGTTTACTCAATTTTGTTTTAAAATTGGATACTCTATTGTTCGCCATACACTGTTTGTGCCAATTCTTACGCAAGGACAGTCTTGTGCAAATGCACTAATGCTCACAGCGAACATTAAACCTAAAATCAAAAAAGGGTTTCTATTCATTTTGGAGTTTAAAGATTAGTAAATATGTGAACTTTAATTTTTATGCAGGGCGTATTTTTTGCATAACAAATAACTTCCAAATACCCTCACCTTAATTTCCTATATTTCACTATTTATGATAATCCAATGGGCGCTGTTTGGGGTTCGAACCTACCTAAGATAGCAAAAATAGCGCAAACTAAGACCCTTGCAGGGCACAACTTTTTGCCGGAGGTGGATTGAGGTTAAGGGTGAGGTTAAGGCTAAGATTGAGACTGAGATTAAAACCAAATGTAAGTAGCAACTTTGAAGTGTCAAATTTTCGCAATTGAAAAGTACCACTTAGGAAAATAAAAAAAACCTTCATCTTTAAGGTGACCAAACCGAAAAAAGATGAAGGCTAATAAACACCTAAAAAAGGCACTTATGTGGCACAAAGTTAATGAAATGTGGTCAAATTGCTTAAACAAAAGCCAAATTTCTCGCGAGGTGGGAATCCACAGAAAAACGGTACGACTATACCTCCAAATGGAAGAGGAGGAGTTTTACGCTTGGATAAGCAAGAAAAAGAACTTGCCCTTAAAGCTCCAGGCCTATCATGATTTTGTAAGAAAGGAATTAGAAAACAAGCCCTATCTCTCGGCTGCCCAGATTGAAGATCGTTTAAAAGAACATTATCCCGATTTTCCAATGGTCCATTCCAAGACGGTTTATAATTTTGTTCAAGGCATTCGAAACCAATACGATATTGGTAAGCCCAGACACGAAAATACCCGGGAGTACCAGAAGCGAGAGGAGTGTGCTTATGGAGAAGAGGCGCAAGTTGACTTTGGGGTTTACAACATGCTAAAGCAGGGCGGAGGCCGACAGAAAGTTTGGGTTTTCGTTATGGTTTTGAGTCGTTCTCGCCAAAAGTTCATCTATTTTCAAACTAATCCGTTTACCACCTCAATGGCTATTTATGCCCATCAACTGGCTTTTGCCTATTTTCAAGGCGTTCCTAAGAAAATCCTCTACGATCAAGATAGAGTTTTTATGGTTGATGAGAATCTAGGTGATCTATTATTGACCAACGATTTTCGGCATTATGTACGCAATGAGAGTTTTGAAGCCATATTTTGTCGCAAGGCAGATCCTGAAACTAAGGGAAAAGTGGAGAATGTGGTAAAATATGTGAAGCAAAATTTTCTGCGAGGCCGTGAATTTGCCAATCTGGAAGAACTGAACCAGCTGGCACTAGCTTGGCTTAAGCGAACCGGCAATGGAAAGCAACACAGCACCACCCGATTGGTTCCATTGGAGGAATGGCAGGTTGAGAAGAAATACCTGCTCCCCATTCGGACTCAGATGAAAGAACCAGAAAACTATCAATTTAAGGAGTATCATGTTCTAAAAGACCACACAATTGCTTATAAGGGGAATTTTTACAGTCTCCCTCTGGGAACCTACAAGGGCAAAAACACCAACGTATTGGTATCCATTCAGGAGGACAAGCTAATGATCTATTCCCTGGAGGAGCAACATATTGCAACCCATATCATCAGCATTTTAAAGGGCAAGTATGCTCGCCACAGCGATCATGCCAGAGACAAATCGTCCGGAATTGACGAGAAAATTACACTTGTGATTGAAAGATTGGGCAACTCAAATAAGGCCCATGAGTTCATTGAAAAGCTTCGAAATGACAAACCACGCTACTTGAACGATAACCTCCGCCTGCTTATGGAAAAAATCGTTGACCATGACTCTATGGTAGTGGAAAAAGCTCTTGATTACTGCTTAGAAAATAATTTCTATAATGCCAACCAGTTGGCAGAGTTAGTTACCTACTATCAGAAGGAACAAGATGTTATGCCTGAAACAAGTATAACTCCAACAGATGTTCCTTTGCAGGCCGACATCATGCCTGTGACTAGCAAAATTGACACCTACGAAAAAATCATAAGTTGATATGAAAGAAATTGATAAAATCCGTCAGTATGCCGATGCACTGCGACTGACCCTTTTGAAAAACCAACCCGAAGGAATGATCCACGAAGCTCAAATAAATAAACCCAGCTACCTTGAATTCACCAGAATGTTACTGGAGAGAGAAGTTGTCCAGCGGCAGAAAACGGATTTTGAGCGAAGATTAAAAATGGCACGTATACCCAAGGACAACAACTTAGAGCAATACGATTTCAATCACTCCAACGGAATGAGCAAGCCCCAGCTGAAAGAACTTCGGGAGTTGTTGTGGTTGGAACAAAATTACAATCTTATATTGATGGGTCCCTCAGGTACGGGGAAAACCTACATTGCCTCAGGACTCATCTATGATGCTATCAAAGGCGGATACAAAGCATACTTCAAAACTATGGGGGAGCTGGTTGCCATCCTTAAGTTAAAAGAGATGACCACTTCGGCCATGAATGCCTACAACAGGCTATTAAAAGCACATTTGATTGCAATTGACGACATCATGCTGTTGCCGATGAAAAAGAATGAGGCTGTAGCATTTTTTAACCTGATCAACCAGCTGCATGAAAAATGTTCCATTATTATAACCACCAACAAGTCACCCAAACAATGGGCAGAAACTCTTGATGACGAGGTTCTAGCAACAGCACTACTTGATAGGTTACTCTATCGTTGTGAAGTGATAAAGCTCGAAGGTAACTCCTATCGAATGGAGAACAGAAAGACAATATTTAATCAATAATTTTTTTACCCTAATAGTGGCACTTTGTTATTGCGAAAAAATGGTACTTTTTTATTTGCTATTTACAACCAAACAGCCTTGTCTCGCCTCAGGCGAGATAAACAACTCAACGACTCAACGAATAAACAACAAATGAGACAAAGGGAATGGAAGCATTAAGGGTGTAGAGGATAAGGTTGAGGTTGAGGTTGAGATTGAGATTTGGTAATATGCGTAGCATGCATGTAGAGCCGCTGTATGCTAGGTCTCTGCGGTATGTGGCCAAATGCTGTCAGATGCAATAAAACGGAATGGGTGTCCGGATTGCTCCGGAAGATTCAGGTTCAGCACGCACTGGCAGCTTCAGAAGGTCCTGTCAGTGTCGGTGGTGCAAAAAAGGGGGCGGTGCTTTATTTTTGGATAGTTTGAGATCGTAGAATTAAGCGTCTCGCAATCTTTTGGGATTTTGTCGGTTATCATAAAGGGAAACCATCC
>JAWOEH010000060.1:0-4195 GCA_046482855.1 Bacteroidales bacterium
TTACTTGTTATTCAATGGCTTTTAGCCTTCGTAAACCGCGGGCAATCCCGCTTGCTGAAATTGGGTGTAGATGGTTCTTGCTTTTTCCTGATCTGAGCGGAGTGCTTCGTCCATGCGAAAAGGCATGCCAAAACGCTGGTATTTGCTTAGGGAGATGGCATGGTAGGGCAGCAAGTCGACACGTTTAACAGCTTCCTGCCCTTTAAGCAAATGCATGAGTCCATCCATGTTTTCGTTAGTGTCGGTGATGCCCGGAATCAGAGGAATGCGCACATGCATGGGCTGCTTAAGGTTGCACAAAGCCTGGAAATTTTCCAGGATAAGTGTATTGTCGATGCCTGTGTACTTTTTGTGTTCGTTGGCATCGATAAGTTTTAAGTCATAAAGCACCAGATCAGTATGGGGCAAGATCTTTTCGAAACTTTCCCAGGGGGCATGTCCGCAGGTGTCTACAGCTGTGTGTATGTCGCGCTGGTGCAATGCCTCAAGCAAAGAGGCTGCAAATTGTGGTTGCATCAAAGGTTCACCACCGCTGAGGGTGACGCCGCCCTGCGACTCTTCAAAAAAGGGCCGATCTTGCTCAGCCAATTGAATGAGCTCATCCACAGTAACCTGATGGCCTACTTGTGTGTCGCGAAAAAACGTTTGCCCGTCGAGGGTCTCTTTTTTCTTGTAGGTTTGCGGTTGTAATTGCTGGCTTTCGGGGTTATGGCACCACCAGCATTGTAGTGGGCACCCTTTGAAAAAGAGTGTCAGCCGAATACCCGGACCATCATGAACCGCATAGTGTTTGCTGTCGAATAGGATTCCTTTCATATGTAGGCATGTTGGATTGTTACTGATTTTTACGTGTAGCGCGTAAATCAGCAAATCCAGCACTCGTAGAGGCCTTTCCCGCCAAGTAGCGAGAGAATATGAAAGGTATAGAATGGCATTTTTTACTCTTTTTCGAAAGGTACAAATTTTTTGTTATCTGAAAATGAAAAGAGTAGCAGAATTGCTGCTTATTAACAAATTCGCTTGAAAATTTTATGTGGTTGTTTCGTAAATAAAACTGCAAGAATACGGGTTGTGTAACGTAGAAGCAGAGAATTGCCCGGTACAAGAAGATAAAAGAAAGAAGGGAAAGCAATCTCAAAATCGCTTTCCCTTCTTATATATGCCTTTTAGTAAATTGTTATACAGCTGTTTTACAGATAGCTGTTCTGAAGTTGATTTGTTAGTCTGATCAGATCGCTTTTGTTGTCAAGATCGATTTTTTGTTCTTTAATAATCGTTCTTACCTCTTTTCTGGAGAGATCGAGAAGTTTCCTAATACGTCCAACAGTGGCGGGTTCTGCCTGGCCTTTGTACATTAAGTAGTATTGCTTTGTAACGGGAATTTCTTTATCATCCTCCTGCGGATTGTTGATATGGTGGATGTATGATCCGGAGGTACTGCCCTCAGTATAGGTGTCGAGGTTTTGTGCTGTTCCGGTTACTACGTCCATGCCATAGGCACCGGTAGTCTTTTTCAACTCATTTAAATCGGGTTCTCTGCGTAGCAAGATGCTTAGGGTTCCATCTTCTATCAGTTCATAAAAATGGTTCTTAACAGGGATAAAAACTTTTGATGCAAAACGAATCTTGTCTATTGTTTCAGGTTCCGATATGGAGAGAATATTTCCCCCTTTAACAAAATGAACCGTTTCTTTAACCACATTATAGTTTACTGCTGCTTCAAGTTGGTTCCCTTGTTTGCTTTCAATGGTTCCGTTATGAAATTCATCGTATAGATATTGGGCGTTGAGTGTAAATGTGTCATTGTTTTTTTGTCCAAACGTAGTGCTTGTTAGTGTCAGTAAAAAACTAACGATTAGGGAAAGTTTAAGGGGTTTCATAAGTCATATTATTGGTTCACCTAAATATAATTTATTTTCGTCTATTTGCAAAATGCAGGGAATCTCCTTTTTCCCCATAGCCAATCTCATCTCCGGTAAGACCTATGCGGATATCCAGGCAGTTGGAGCAATCTGCTGCTTCTTCGTCGGTGCAGGGTTTGTTTTCGTAAAGGTTGTAGTTGTTACGGTACATCCCCGGCGTAACGTTAGGCATGATTACATTTGCCCCGATGCGGATGGCTTTTTCGCGCCCCATGGGGTCGATGGCCTGGAGTGCAGTAGCCGAAGCAATGTTAATATCTTTCATAACCACACGTAGGATAGCAACCATGCGTAACGCCAGGTTGAATCGTTCGGTAAGGGGGAGGAGCCCGTGGCGGTGCTGGTAAAGTGGGGTGTCGTGATGCTCGATATAAGGCCCCATGCCCACCATGTCAATGTCGAAATCGCGCATAAAGAGAATGTCGTGGGCCAAATCTTCCGGTTTTTGGAATGGAAGGGCAATCATGACACCGGTTCCGGTTTGGTAGCCAGAGCGTTGGAGTGATTTTAATGCTTCAAAACGCTTTTCCCAGCTGTGCTGTTCGTTTTTGGGGTGTATTTTGTAATATAAATCAGGATTAGAGGATTCGATACGCAATAGATACCTTGAGGCGCCTGCATCACGCCACTCCTGGTATACTTCTTCGGGTTGTTCGCCCAGCGAAAGGGTAACCCCCAATTGATTATCGGAAAGATCCATGATTTGGCGTAGCAGCTTAGTAATGCGCCGGGTGAAAGCGGGCGAGCTGATTTCGCCACCTTGCAATACCACAGAGCCATAGCGGTTTTCATGGGCAAATTTTACGGCATCGATTATTTCATTATCGGTAAGGTTATAACGCGACACATGTTGGTTACTCCTTCTGATGCCACAGTAATAACAGTCCTTTGCGCAAATATTGGAGAACTCGATGAGGCCGCGAAAATATACCTTGTTGCCCACATAGGCTTTCTTTATGCGTTTGGCCTCTTGGAATAATAGTTTCTCGCCCTCCTCGTCGGTGGCAAGAAGTTCAACTATATTTGGGATACTCCAGTTGCGGTTGGTTAAAATAGAACGTATCTTTTCGCTACTCATAGTGCAAAATTGTTTTGCACAAAAATAGAGAAAAGATACATTCGAAATGTATAAAGGACAATAAACTCTTTTATTAACGTCCTTTTTCTACGTCTTTTTTAGTCCGTTTATTAGCCTTATCGAAGGCTTCAAGCATCTCCATAATTGGACGAATCCAGTAGTTACGAAAACCAAACCCACGAGCTTTTCCTGTCATTTTTTCCATATGAATAATGGTACGTGAGGCGGGATCAACAAAAACCCAATAAGCCGTAGCGTGGGTTTCGGTTTTGTTTAAGCTCTCCATTACCACGTGAAGGGCAATGCCATTGTCGACATCGTAGCTGTAATTTGAGAGGATTTCGATAACCTGTTCGCGGTTGATGGAAAAGTCGCCATCGATAATTCTTTCGGGTACATTCTCGGCCGATTGATTTTGCTTGCGTACCTGCTCCATATGACGCTCTACATTTTCCATAAGGAAGAACTCTTCGAAGCTGTACTTTTCATATTCGTCATTTACCACATCGTTCCATGCATCGAAATAGTGCTCTTGTAAACGTTCAGGTTCATTGAATCCAACAGGTCCAATGAAACGCGTTTGAGAATAATCGATGCCATACCAATGTAAAGTGTTGGCTTCGTAAATGCGTTGCATGTCGGTTTGTCCTAAGGTGGTTAAAACACTCAGAAGCATGATTGAGATTAACGAAAATAGATTTTTTTTCATGGGTTTGGGGCTATTTATTTAAAATGAATTTAAATATACTGGAGCTTCCGCTATTTATCAAATCTTGCGCCATAAATTTTTGTTGATTGTTGGGTAACACCTCCTCATTCTTTTGGAAGTCGCTTGAAATGTCGTATTTTTGGCAGGCATATCCAAATTATGGTGAATTTGTTACTACATAAAAGTGAGCGCTATTTATATATAACTGCGCAAAATGTTGGCTACCTCAAGCGATTTGGGGGGCTATAAATCCTACCTTATTACTCACCATTGAGCTGTTCTGTAACGGCTTGAGATATGTAGATTAGATCTTTCGGGTATAATAAAATTCTGCAAATTAGCTTAAAATATTAATTGATATGATTAACAATCAGTTGCTTAATCCCAAAAGCATAGTGGTTGTGGGTGGTTCTAACAACATCCATAAGCCAGGGGGAAAAGTTTTAAAGAACCTTATTGATGGCAATTTTGCCGGTGATCTTTATG
>JAWOEH010000064.1:0-9502 GCA_046482855.1 Bacteroidales bacterium
GATGTTGTTTCATTAAAATAGATTTAACATGGATAGAGATACTTTTATTAAGTCTTTAAAGAAAAATTTCAATTGGATTTTTGATTTAGGTTATGACTTGAAACAAGTTGAAAGGGTACTGGGACTGGTGCCGCACCAGTTATTGCCAAAATTTCTCGGGAAGTCGGATGTTTAACGGTTGGTATTGTGACCAAACCGTTTAAATTTGAAGGACGGCGTCGCGTGGCGACCGCACTTGAAGGCTTAGACGCGTTAAAACCGTATGTTGATACCTTAATCATCGTTCCAAATGATCGTTTGCTTTATGTCACCGATCGTAATACATCGATGTTAGAAGCCTTTAGAGAAGCAGATAACGTCTTGCGCCAAGGGGTTCAAGGCATTGCTGAAGTCATTACCGTCCCAGGCCTGATTAACCTTGATTTTGCGGATGTTAAAACCGTGATGAAAGATAAAGGGACCGCTCTTATGGGAATTGGTATTGCTGATGGTGATAACCGTGCTGTAGACGCAGCCAAAAAAGCGATACATTCGCCATTACTTGATGCCAACATCGACGGGGCAACCGATGCCATCGTTAATATTACCAGTGGTACAAATATCGCCCTTTGGGAAGTTACCGAAGCGATTGAAGCGATTCAAGCCGCATCTACCACAGAAATCAATGTTATTTACGGAACAACTATTAACCAAGACCTAGAAGACGATGTCATTGTTACCGTCATCGCCGCAGGCTTTGATGAAAACCGTAAAATCGAACTTGCTGCCCTTGGTAGTGATGATTACGTCAGACCATCTGATGCACCAGATTTAGATGAAGATGATGACGTGGATGACGCCAAACCAACGCACTCAAAAAAAGCGAAGAAAAAACGTAAAAAAGATAAAGAAAAAGCCAAAAAAGACGATGAGGAACCATCAAAAACCAATATTCCTTCATGGTTGAAATCACGGTTTAAATAAAACTGTAAAGCCATAACACCAGCGATGTGTTATGGCTTTTTCAATACGTAATGTTTTCTTCATTTTGCATTCATTTAATAAACCGACTATAATAAAGATGATGACATACATAGCGAGGTGCACCATGGCCGAAGATTCTACAGTTTATAGACAATCTATCGAAGATGTCGCAAAAAGCGTATCAACGGATATAAATAATGGGCTTACTGAGTCAGACGCCAACACACGATTAAAAGACTACGGTAAGAATCAGCTTGAAAGCGAGGACCATGTTTCTTTGATAATGCTTTTCATTAAGCAATTTAACAGTGTTGTGATGCTGCTTTTAACATCTGCAGCTGTCGCCTCTTTTTTAATTGGAGAAGTTGTTGAAGGGATTGCGGTGCTTGTTGTAATTTTAATTACTGCTATTGTTGGACTCATTATGGAATACCGTGCAGGGAAATCCATCGAAGCCTTAAAACAAACAGTTAAAGATGAAGTCACGGTGTTACGTGACGGAAAAAAACACCCCTGTTTAACAGAAAACATCGTTAAAGGCGATATAGTCATTTTAGATGAAGGCGATAAAGTACCCGCAGACGGTAGACTTATCAGCAACCAAGGCTTATCTGTTGATGAATCGATGCTTACCGGTGAATCGGATATGGTTGATAAAACCACGGAACCTTTAGAAGACAATACCACACTGGCTGATCGTAAAAATATGGTTTTTATGGGATCACACGTTGTTAAAGGGGATGCGACCTATATTGTCACTGCGACCGCATTGGATACGGAGATGGGTCATATTTCATCCTTGTTAAAAGATACCAAAGATGAAGACACACCCCTTGAAAAACGCCTTGAACAAACGGGCCGGTTTTTAATTGTATTAACCTTAATTATCGCAGCAATTGTTGCGGTGGTTGGGATTCTCACTGGAAACAGCATTGAATCGATGGTGAAAACCTCTATTGCCTTAGCAATTGCCGCAGTTCCTGAAGGCTTGCCAGCTGCTGCGACCATTACCTTAGCGATTGGAATGAAGCGGATGGCTAAAAAGAACGCCCTCCTACGAAATCTTCCCGCTGTTGAAACACTCGGGTCTGCAACGATTTTTTGTACCGACAAAACGGGAACCATTACCGAAAATGAAATGACTGTAAAGCGCCTTGTCACCTTAAATAAAACCATTGAAATTAAAGGCACTGGCTACGTGCCACAAGGCGACTTTAAAGAAAAAAACAGGCCCTTTTACAACAGATTGTAGAGCGCCATTCGCTTCAAATTACGCCTGATGCACAAGTAGACCTTATACGTTGGGAGCACACCTTCGATGCCCTGCTCTGCTGTCTTTGCGGGTTGGACATTTTGCAGCAACGCTGTTTTTCACTTAAAGATCTTGCCGTACCCGAAACAATAGCCCGCAAAGAGGGCTGGGTATGGTTTAAGGAACGGAAATGAGGTATTTATTTGCTATTGCTGTTTTACATAATACTCAATTGGTTTGAGTTGGTAGCTCAACTTTTAAATTGGAGATTAATGCTTTGATTTACTTGGAATAATTGTATCATAAATATTTTTCGGGAGTTGCACAAAGCATAAAAGAGAGCCTTTATAAGTTCAAGAGCTTTTGCACTTGTCGTTCCAGCTTTTTGGGTTTGTAGTTATGCCATTTCTTAACAACTTCACCCTCCTTGTTGATCAATATATAGGTAGGAAAGGCTTTTATATCAACTATTTTGTTAAATAATTCGGTTTCATCCCACAGATCTGACCAGCATATGGGGGCTTTTTTGTTTTCTCTGGCGTGCTGCCATGTGTTGTAGGTCTTATCTGCCCATATTGTGGTGATCATTAATCGGGAGTGGTGTAAATCATAGAGATGTCGTAATTGGTTAATTGATGCAAGGGAAAAGAAACAACCCGTGCCCAGGTAAGCAATTAATTGCGGGGTGTCATCTTGTTGTATGATGGATTGCAATTTCATAGTTGAGTCGGGAAGTTTTATATCAGGCATGCGCCTGCCTTTTTTTACAGTGCTGTATGATGATGACTTCAGCTTAGTTGCGATACATCTGGCGTAATGATATTGACGCTTACTTTCGGGAATTTTATTGTAAAGTTCTCTTAGCTCGCGGGTATGCAGATCGTCTTGTATTCTATATAGGGCGTATATTGCAGGGTAGTAGTGTAGGTGTTTTTTTATCAGCTTAATCTGTTTCTTCCCGGAAATGTTTTGTAGTTGATGCCAGATATTTTGAGACGGGTGCGATTTTTCAAGTGTGTAGCCCGTGTTTGTCTTTATAAAATGTACCTGATTATTTTCTGTCCAAAGAATAGGACTTAAGTGAATTAATTTGTTTTTTTTGTTTAAGGAACTTAAACCAACAAACGTAGGTATGCGTTCTATCGGGAGGGTTATTTTTATCAATGAGTCATCTGACGGAAGGGCAACGTAGGCCTCTTCGGTTCGCAGAAGGAGCCGGGAAGAAGGAGGTAATATTTGCGAGGGTATGTTAATGATAAGACTATCCTGAGCCAGCAAATTATTAAAAACTAAAAGACCCAAGGCAAGGAGAAAAACTATCTTATTCATGAGTTCGTGTGTTTAATACAAAGATAGCATAGTAATCAGATTATACAAATTGATTATCACCTCATAAAGCTAATGGCAAACGATTAAATTTTTATAGTACTATGTTTTTTGTAAAGGATTAAAATATTTAGCAGTCATTTTGAGGTTCTCTGTTTTGGTTCCGTTTATTTAGGCTATTTTTGTCCTTTAAATTAATACCGAATACCATGCTGAATATTGGTGAATGGAACAGCCTTGAGGTTGTAAAAGAAGTAGATTTTGGATTGTACCTGGATGGTGAGCAGGAGGGCGAAATCCTGTTACCCCGCCGTTATGTGCCCGAAGGAGTTGAAGTGGGGGATACGTTAGATGTATTTATCTATACCGACTCGGAAGACAGAATTATTGCCACAACGGAGAAACCCCTGGCTCAGGTAGGACAGTTGGCGGCTTTGGAAGTAGTGGCCGTAAATCGTATTGGCGCTTTTCTTAATTGGGGGCTAATGAAAGATCTTTTGGTACCTTACCGCGAGCAATACGCCAAATTAAACAAAGGCGATACAGCTTTGGTCTATGTCTATCTGGATGAAGAGAGCGATAGGGTTGTAGCTTCCTGTAAGTTGGAAAAGTTCATGAAGGATGATCCGGTTGTCTATGAGCCTGGTCAGCAAGTGGAGGCCTGGGTAGCTGATACAACTGAAATAGGCTACAAAATGGTGGTTAATATGCATACCTGGGGCATGTTATACAAAAATGAGGTGTTTCAACCGTTAAAAATCGGCGACAAAGTACAGGTTTACGTCACAAAACAACGGGAAGATAACAAGCTTGATCTTTCCCTGCATAAGTTTGGACGTGAGAAGATTAAGGACTTTGCCGATGTTCTTTTTGATTATCTGGAGGCCCATGAAGGTTTTGTGCCCCTTACCGATAAAAGTCCTGCGGAGGCTATCTATGATACCTTTGGCGTAAGTAAGAAAGTGTTTAAAAAAGGCATTGGCAGTTTATATAAGGCACGAAAAATCGCCATAACGCCCGAAGGCCTTCATCTGAAACGCGAGGAGTAGCCGTTTGGGTATGTGGTAACCATTTCATTTACCTGGAATTAGGCGATGGCTTCAAGCCATGTAGGTTGATAAAAAGGTAATTGTGGAAACAGAACCTTCAGGATGAACAACTCGTTGTATGTGACAGTGTAGATTAAAGGAGAATGCAACCAATTTATTACTAGTATGTTTGGGAATTCGCTTCCCGGAGAATGACTTTTTCATTTCTCTCAATATTTGGTCGGGGGCATACACACGATTTTTTTCTGGAATTTTTAAATGTCGGTTATGAGATATGTACGTAACGATTTTGAACCTCCTGCTGCTCTGAAAGAATGGGGCTGGAAATATCATCATATGGGCATCCCAACTTCTGAGCGGAGATCCGACGAGCGGTATATCGCCCATTTAAAATTTTATGTATCGGGCTTTCCTACCAGTCCCTATGGAATTGAATGGATGCGGTTTGAGCCGGACTGTCCGTTGCCGGAATTGGTAAAAAAGGTGCCTCATATTGCTTTTGAGGTTCAAGATCTTGATAAAGCTTTGGAAAAGGGAAATTTTCAATTACTTACCCCGCCGAATCCACCATCGGAGGGTGTGCGTGTAGCCATGATTGAACATAATGGAGCACCTGTTGAGCTGATTGAATTTGGCTCAGTAGTCAAATAGGGACTTTCTTTAATTATCTGACTATTTGATTTTAATATAGATTCTGTTTAGTCGCTTATACCTTCCTTATTAGCAATATAGCCTCATTTATGTTTTTAAAGATTTTGCAAAAGAAAATTAAATGCTAACTTTAATCTGTCTTTTGGTGACGGTTGTGCAATGATCTTCACCACCTTCTGAGATGCTTTGTTTTACATTAAATATGTTTTTTTTTATGGACACAATTGAACAAGAAGGTACTTTAACACTGCCACATAGTAGTGTGAAGCATTTATTGGAGATACGCAAATGGACGATGTTTTTGTCTATTGTAGGTTTTATTTTTATTGGTTTAGGAGCCATCGTGCTCCCTTTTTGGGGAGTACTTGTCGGAAACGTTGGAGAATTTGGTTATTTTGCCTTAACTCCTGTTGTTTTAATGCTTGTTATTTATTTCTTCCCCATTTATTACTTGTATAAGTTTTCCAGCTATGCTAAGCAAGCAGAACGATCATTGGATCCAATTGCCTATGATAACGCATTTCTGTATTTGAAGAAGCATTATCGGTTTATTGGTATTTTACTCTTAGTTGTTTTGGTACTCTATGTCATAATTGGGTTGGTAGCCGCTTTGGGCCTGGCCTTAACTTAGTGGAGGGAAGGATGGCAATTATACAAGCTCTTAACCAATATCCGGGTTAACATTATTTTGGTAATAAAATAGGCATAGTAAGCTGTTTTTTATCCTGGTCTTTTTACATAGCCGGATTATCAGCCTTCTGTTTTGGATCGAGGCGTGATGTAAATAGCAGAGGTATACAAATAAAGGAACAACCAATAGTGTTTGCTTCAATTATTGTGTTACCTTTACTGACTTTTGGCCGATAAATAAAAATTGCCAATACACACTAAAATGCCTTTATGAATAGAAAAATTCAAGACATTGCCCCCCTGATTGCCGATGATTTTATTGATTACGAGGTTGATGAGAAAACGCTTCAGGAATATCGGGACCTGCTAGAACAAGAGAAAGGACGCTTAGGCCTTTACTATGATTACTTACCCCTGCTGCACGATAGCAAGATTTTGAAAGTGGATTACACAGACAGCCGGTTTACCTTATTCCTGAATGACTACACCCGCTATTCGATGGCTTGTGCCCTGATAGATAAGAAGGGCTACGATGTAGATAAGGATAAATTAGAGTTTCCAATAGAGATTGATTTTGAAATCAGCCGCATGTCCTTTAACTCGGTTGACAAAAAAGGGGTTTTGCACAAAACTACCCCGGTGGCTCCGGATATTCTTTTGTATGAGCAAATTATTGCTTTTGAAAAGGAGACGATGGAAGTAGCACTGGTTTTTCTAAAGGAAAACAGTGAAGAAGAGGATGAGTATATCCTTGTATTGCTTACTGTGAAAAAGATTGAGGTAAAAGAGCTACAGGATAAAAGCTGGTGGCAATACTTTGATGAGTCCTCACGTGTCTATTTGGATCTGTATAAAAAAGAGCTGGCGAAAGGGACATGGATTTCGGATCAGTGGGTTTGTGAGAAGTTGATAAATGAGGTGGATAATAGTTAAATTGCTTTTCGGCACGAGTTATATTTACAGGGGCTTGCCTATTTTTGTGCGGTGTAGTATATTCCCCATGGATAACGTTATTTTTCAGATTGAAAAATTGCCTTTCCTTATGGCTTGAACAAAAGATTGTTGTATCTTTATTACGTACGGTAGATTTTACCGGAAAATGAAGCAACGCTATGAAACGCAAAATTCAAGATATTGCTCCTCTTTTAGCCCCCGATTTTATCGAATTTAAATTGAATGAAGCCATGATTGTGGCTCATAATCGATTGCTTGAAGAAGCAAAGGACAGGTTGGGACGTTTACATAATTATGTGCCTTTGTTGCACGACAGTCGGGTGTTAGACTTGACAACTTCCGCTCATCATTGCTCCTTACTCATGAGCGTATATTCGAGGTATGCGATGGCCTGTGCACTGATTGATAAGAAGGGTTTGCATGTAGATAAGGAGAGATTGATCTTTCCGTTGGCTTTTGATTTTAAGGTGAAAACAGTAACCTATAATCGGGTGGACGCCGATGGTACGATTGTCCCTATCCCGCCTGAACCGGTATCAATCTATACGCACATGCAAGTTATTTCGAATTCGGAGCAGGGTGTTGAGCTCGGTATGGTTTTTTTTCAGGAACCAGGAAAGAATCCTGGTAAATTTGTGTTGTTATTACTTACTGCAACCTCGATAAAGGTTACCGAAAAGCAGGATGATAACTGGCACCAATATTTCGGGGATGAGTATGATCATTACCTGGATTATTACAAGGAACAAAAAGCGAAAGGAGCCTATGTTTCTGATTCCTGGATATGTGGCAAACTCATTGATGAACTTGATCGTTCACGCCACTGATAACAATCAAACTCGTATTGTTAGTTTTTTTCCAATAGCAGCAGGGAAAACCATTCTTTTTCGTCGGTAAAAAGTTGCCTCAACGTAAAACCATAAATTTGTGTTATTTCCTCTATTTGTTCTTTTTTGAATTTATAGGAGTTTTCGGTATGGATTGTTTCCTCGGGAGCTATGTATATGGGCTTGGGCAACAGAGGAACTTCAATTTCCATTTTTTTCAATGCTTTCAGGTGCATTTCGATTCGATGTTTGCTTTTATTGAAAAATGCGAGGTGTTCAAAGCCATCGGGATCAATATGTGTGCCCAATAACTGATTGACATGTAGCAGAATGTTTTTATTAAAGGCCGCTGTAATGCTTTTTTTATCGTTATAGGCGCGTTCCAGTATCTCTTTGTCTTTCACATTATCGAGCCCGAGAAGTAATTGATCGCCATTTTTCATTTGTTGGGAAAGATGCAGTAAAAAATTGGCTCGTTGCTTGCGTGTAAAATTTCCCAGTGTACTACCAAAAAAGCACCACAAAGCCTGTTCATCATTTGGCAGGAGTGCCAGTTGTGTGGTGAAATCCGCAACAACGCTTTCGATAGTTAATTCGGGAAACTGGTTGGTTAACATCCTGGCAGCATTTTGCAGCGCACTGTCACTTACATCAACAGGGGTATAGTGGAATGTGCTACGTTGTGTGTGCGTAAATGCTTCCATAAACAGGGCTATTTTCCTGTGGTCACCACTACCAAGTTCAATAATGTGGTTGCCCTTAAAAAAATTTGCGATTTCATTTCCCGCTTTGTGAATTAGTGCCTTTTCTATACGCGTGGGATAGTACTCTTCCAATTGCGTGATCTTTTCAAATAACCTCGAACCTTCTTTATTGTAGAAATATTTACTATTAATGAATTTACGTTCGGCCAATAATCCTTGTAGCAGCTCGCGAATGGTATCACTCTTCCGCTGTGCAGTCAAGTAATTAGTAATTCTTGGCATCTCAGCTGCGGCTGTTTTCATGGTCATAATTTGCGATTTTATGTGTAATTAAGCATGCGTACGCAATTGTGGAATACCTGTTTCAATAGGGTTTGCAGGGTCATTACTCCATTCGAACCAACCCCCATCATATATGGCTATTTGTGGCCAGCCCATTAACCAGGCATTAAAAAATGCCTCGGACCCCCGCCAACCTGTACCACAATAAAAGGCAAGTCGTTGTTCCGGAAAAATTTCTTCCTTGGCTAACATAGCTTCAATTTCCTGGGCTTCACGAGTTGTATGATCGAGGTTACGGTAATTTTCCATATGGTAGGCATCAGTTCCACAATTACCAAAGGTAGCTCCGGGGATGCGTCCGGTCTTTTCTATGTAGTTATAACCGCTGACTTTGCCAATAAACTCTTCCCAACTTCTTATGCTTACAAGTTTTTGTCCGGGTGTAGCCAATATCTCTTTTGCCTCAGGGGTATCGATAAATACATCAGGCCGGCCGGGAATTGGAGCGCCAAAGGCTTCTGCCGATTTAGGTACTACATTGGTTGTGCTAATTGGGTAACCGTCATCTTCCCAGGACTGAATCCCTCCGTTTAAGATCTTTACTTGATTAACACCGGCATAAAGCAGGATAGCTGCACATCGGATAGCTCCCAAATGACCGGCACTGCTTCCGGGAAAGGGATCATCGTTTCGCGGGTAATTGAAACGCCCGTATAGTACAACGGTGGACTGCTGCGTTATTCCGATGCGGGCCAGTACTTCTGCCAGTTCTTCGGGTGTGCGTCGGTTCCATGTTTCTTCGGATTCCAGCCAGTTTGTGTCCAGTGCAATGGCACCCGGAATATGCCCTTTTTCGTAGTCGGA
>JAWOEH010000078.1:0-7399 GCA_046482855.1 Bacteroidales bacterium
CACCGAGGAAAAAGAGTCGAAGCTACTCCTCGAAGAGGAACGAGACATGTTTGCCGAGGGCCCGGCCGTCGTATTTAAATGGGACAACAGCGACGGGTGGCCGGTCGAATACGTCTCCGAGAACGTCACCGAGACATTCGGCTACACACCCGAACAGCTCCAATCGGGGGCAGTGCCATACACCGACCTGATTCACGATGACGACCGCGAGCGTGTCATGCGCGAGGTACGCGAGGCCAACGACGAGTCCGCAGACCGGTTTACCCACAACCCCTACCGGATGGTGACAGGCGACGGGGAGAGACGATGGGTGACCGACAACACCAAGATCATCAGATAATCGGCATACACCATAATAGGCTCCACGGACACGCACGAAACAGAGAGGTTTTTCTCCTGGATATTGCTCTCATGAAGAGCCAGTACTTCCCGTATCAGGGATTCAATGTTGATGGCTTTGGGTTTGTAGTCAATACTGCCCAATTGGGTTCGCGACCAGGCCAGCAGGTTTTCCAGCAGGGCATACAATTGTTGTGCGGAGCTGTGGAGTACTGAAATCATCTCTTGTTTCTCGCGCTCTTTTAGTTGCCGGAAATCTTCGGCCATAAACTGCGTTTGCCCCAGGAAACCACCAATGGCACCTTTTAAGTCGTGGGCAATAATGGAGAAAAACTTGTGGCGTGTTGCGTTTGTTGCCTGCAAGGTGGTATGTTGTTGCTTTATTTGTTCGTTTTGGGTTTTTAGTTTTTGGCTGATGCGTGTTTTTGTTTTCAATAGACGCAATACAAGGGCCAGAAGGATAAGGATAACCAGGATGAGTCCCAGTTGAACAGTAATAACCAACTGTTGGTTGGATTTTTGCTTATTGAGTAAGGCAATTTCTTTTTGTTTTTTGGCTGTTTCGTATTGTACTTGTAGCTCTTCAATCTGGTGATTTCTGCGTTCGGCTATTCGTTTGCTTTTCAATAAATTCAGTGCTTCGTAGTGGAGTAGAGCCTGTTGATAGTCGCCGCGCTCTTTGTGTACATCATACAAACACTCATGTGCAATCTCCATGGTTACTTCGTCGTTCAGGGAGTCGGAGAGGGCAATGCTTCGCTTCAGCTCCTGAATCGCCTCCTCGTATCGGTGCAATTTGCCTTTTACCTCTCCCATATTCAGATAGGAAGTGGCTATGCCTTCCGCATTGTCTGTGGCTTTTTCGAGGGCAAATGAACGTTTGTAATAATCAAGTGCTTTGGTATATTGTTGCATGTAAAAGTATGTAACGCCAATATTGTTGTAGGTAGTACTAATTCCGGCAGTATCCCTGAGGCGTTTTTTGATGTTCAGGCTTTGATGGTAGTAATCCAGAGCCTTATGATGTGCCTCTTCGGAACTGTAAAGTATGGCCAGGTTGTTATATGCCGAGGCCAATCCCAGCGTGTCCTTCTGTCGTTTGTTGATATCCAGAAGGTACAAGAAGTAGTGTTCTGAATTTTCCGGCTCATCGATAAAAAAGTAGGCTTCGCCTAAAAAGCTGGTGGCAACATCCAGGTACTCCAGGTTGTCCTTGGATTCCGCCTCTTTTAGCAGTTGTAGCGCATAAACAATGGTTCGTTCCGGTGCTTTAGGCGCGTAGTGTTCGCATAGTTGTTCCAGGAGGTTGAGCCTTTGTTGGTAATCAGCGTCCTGCAACGATTGCCGGAGACTGTCGATTTGCGGTTCCTCAATGGTGTTCGTTTCTTGGGGAACTGCAAGCAAAAGAATGATAAACAGGATGGAATATATCATGGGGTGTTGTTGTTTGTTGCCGGCAAGCTGATAGTGAACGTGGTTCCCTTTTTGGGTGCACTTTCAACCGCTAGTGCTCCTCCACATTGCCTGACAAATTCGTTACTTAAAAGAAGGCCTAATCCCGAGCCTTTTTCATTACAGGTTCCCGTTTGTGTTTGGGAAGATCCCAATGCAAACAGGTGCTCCTGTTTCTCCTTAGTCATGCCAATTCCTTCATCCTGAATGGTAAGTATTGTTTTGTCTCTGTTCTTCTGGGTGCGAATGTGTATGGACATCCCCGGATGCGAAAACTTAATTGCGTTGGACAGTAGATTGCGTATCACCGTCGACATCATGGGCAGATCGGTATAAACAATGTGATCATCGGAAGAAGCCAGATACACCAATAGCGATTTTTCCTGAAGATTAGTACGAAGTACTTCTAATTGCTCATTAATGAGTGTTTTTAACGAGTAAAATTCCGGATTGTAGCTGATGGTACCGGTCTGCGCCCTTGACCAGTGGAGTAAGTTTTCCATGAGCTGCTGCAATTGTTTTGCCGATTGGTTGAGAGAGGTGATGAACTGTCTCTTCTCTTCCTCTTCAAGTGTTTCGTACTCTTCTACCAGTAAATTTGTAAGGTTCAGAAACCCGCCAATGGGGTTTCGTAAATCGTGAGCAATAATTGAGAAAAACTTATCTTTTGTGGCATTTACTTTAGCCAGCTCCTTATTTTGTGAGGTAATGGTTTTTTGTGCCTTTTTCAGGTCAATCATTTTGCCAAAAAGCTCAATCGTTCGCTCCCGGAATCGGTGATAAAATTTACCCGCCTTCTCTTTTTCTCTGGTAAGATCCGCTTTCTGTTTTTCCAGGAGTTCGTTCTGTTGTTTGATGGTTTTTTTTGCCTTTTTCAGGTCAATCATCTTCCCAAAAAGCTCGATGGTTCGCTTTCGGAACTTTAGCCGTGTTTGTTCCAGGTAGGCCTGCTGTTGCTCTAGTGCAAATTGTTTTTCGGCGAGGGATTCGTTTTGTTCCAGAATTATCTCCTGGGCTTTGAGCAGGTTTTGTAATTCGTCGGTAAGTTTATCGCGGGATTGTTGCGATTTATGGAGGTTTTTTAATATAAAAGTTTGCTGACGTCTGAGCTTTTGTTTCTCAGTGCGTAGGTTTGCGTTTTGCATTCTGAGAGTTCCGCTGTTTTGGAGGCTCTTCAGTAGCGTCCGCAATTTGTATGCAAGGTTTACACCTCCCATAATTGCTTATTTAGTGCAATGCAAAGGTAATAATTTCCGTCAAACGATAAGGTGGGTTTCCTGTTTTCTACAAACTGTTGTCGGTTGCAGTGCGCGTTAGAAAGTGCCGGAAATCTTCACTTGAGGGGTTCTGGAATAAACGGATGCCAAATTCCGGGGCTACAGCAAAGATGTGATCGAATATATCGGCTTGCAACTCTTCATAGTTAGCCCATGAGGTTTCTTTGCTGAAGGCGTAAATCTGCATGGGAAGGCCTTTCTCTGTTGGTTGCAGGTGACGGACCATGGTTATATAAGGAAGCCGGTTGGGTTGGACTTTCGGATGATGCTCCAGATAGATCATGATATAATTGCGAAAGATGCCCAGATTTGTGAGGCTACGACGACTTACGCGGTCGTTTTCTTCAATGCCCTGGGCGATATTGGAGGCTTCTATTTCCTTCTCCTTTTGGGTAAGGTATTCCCGGATGAGCTTTATTTGCTTCATTTTTGTCAGTTCCTCCTGTGTGCAAAAATGTACGCTTTTGATATCAATATAGAGCGAGCGTGCAATACGTCGGCCTCTTGCCTCTTCCATCCCTTTCCAGTTCTGAAACGACTCGGAAATGAGGGAGTAGGTTGGCAAGGTAGTAATGGTTTTATCCCAATTTTGTACTTTTACTGTATTTAGCGTGATTTCCTGAACAATACCATCGGCATTTCTGGCTGGCATCGAGATCCAGTCGCCCGGTTTTACCATTTGATTGGCCGAAAGCTGTATGCTGGAGACAAACCCCAAAATGGTATCTCGAAATACCAGGAGCAAAACGGCTGCAACGGCGCCCAATCCGGCTAGTAATGTTTTGGGTGATTTGTCAAGCAGTATGGACAGCATGAGAATGATGCCGATAAAGTAGAAAATGATCTTTACTGATTGTACATACCCCTTAATGGGGCGATCCTTGGCTACCGGGAGGGTAAGGTAAATGTCGTGCAAGGCATTTAAAAGGGCATCGATAGTTAATAAACTTACCAACGTAATGTATATATAAACACCATAATGCAGTAGTGAGGTAAGCTGTTCATAAGATTCCAAATTGAGGGTGGTGTAGAAATAGATGACCAACCCGGGTGCCAGGTGCGATAGTCGGGTGAATACTTTGCGCTCCAGCAAAATATCGTCCCACTGAGCTTTGGTTTTGCGTGCATAGCGGGTAAAACTATTAACCAGTGTTTTACGCGTAACAAAGTCGGCTATCCAGGCTAACAGAATAAATAGGATAAGTAGGGTCAAGTGCTGCAGAAGCTGAGCATAATCTTCACTGATGCCCGCTTTCATAATCCATTCTGTAAACTGGGTTCCTAAGCTTTTCATGGTGTTTATTTTTTACGAAAGTAAAAAAAAACGGTTAACTTGGCATAATCAAATGAAAAAGGCCCCTGGACATTTCTCTTTTACCATGCAATGGTTAATTTATGGTGAGTTGATGAGGGGGTTATGCGAGTTGTTAATTTTCAATAAGATATGCTCATGAAAAAGCGTACCCAACACCTGGTCAGGTTTTCCTTGTTAATAGCTATTGTCCTGCTGTGCGGACACTCTCCGGGATATTCCCAAACCCCCTATGCCACCTATTTTCACTCCTCAACATTGCGGCTAGAGGTTGTTTTTACAGGAGATGCTGATAGCATGCAAGTGTCGTTTTTACAATTAAAGCAAGATCCTTTCTGGGGAGGTCCCCGGAAAACGCTGTTATCCCCCTTCGATTATGGTGATTTTAAGGTAGAGGTTTTATTGCCCGAAGATGATCAGCTACTTTATAGCCGCGGATTTTCTACTTTATTTGAGGAGTGGCAAACAACCGCCGAGGCCAAAAAGATCAAACGTTCGTTTCTTCAGAGTATCCCCATTCCTATGCCTGCGCAAGAGGTAGTTGTGAGACTTTACAAGCGTAGTTGGTCAGGACAATGGGAAGCAAAATGGGAACAGTTAATGGCTCCCGATAACCCCATGATTATTCAGGAGTCGCCCAAGAATATTGAAGTCTATACACAACTAAAAAGTGATCTTCCCAACCCGGTAGAATTATGTTTTGTAGCTGAAGGCTATAGTGCCAATGAAAACGATAAGTTTCAGGAAGATCTGGCAGCATTTAGCGACTTTTTGTTTTCGCAGGCTCCTTTTGATGAGTTGATTTCCTATTTTACTGTTCGGGGTGTTTTCGTTGCTTCGGAGCAGAGTGGCACCGATATTCCCGGGAAACGCGAATACCGTTCAACAGCTCTGGAAAGCTCGTTTTATACTTTTGGAAGCGAGCGTTACCTTACCACCTCTGCGGTACCGGAATTGCGCGATGTGGCCTCGGTGGTACCTTATGATGCACTTGTGGTATTGGTGAATACGGAGAAATATGGGGGCGGAGGAATCTATAACTTGTATGCCATACAGAGTGCGCATCATGCCCTGAGCAAGATTGTGTTCGTACATGAGTTTGGACACTCCTTTGGCGGCTTGGCCGATGAGTACTACTCTTCAAGTGTTTCCTACGAGAACTTTTTCAATTTGGAAGTTGAGCCCTGGCAGCCTAATATCACTACACGTGTGGAGTTTGAGACGAAATGGGGGGATTTTCTGGATGCCAATATTCCTGTGCCCACGCCCCGGGATGAGAAGTTTGCCAATAAGGTAGGTGTTTTTGAAGGGGGAGGCTACGTAAGCAAAGGCGTTTTTAGTCCGGTTATGGACTGCAGGATGAAATCCAATAGCGCACCTGCCTTCTGTCCTGTATGTAAGGAAAGTATCCGTGAAATGGTATTATATCTTTCCGATCAATAATTTTAATGGAAAGACAAGAGAAGGGCAGCGTTTCTAAATGAATCACTGCCCTTTTTTCTTATTCAGCTGGTGTTTTTTTGGTTCGGATAAGCAGGTAGTGAACCAGTAAACCCAATCCGGCAAAAAAGGCGATGGATCCCAGGTAAGCAACTTCCTCATCCAGGTGTGTTGCTGTGTCGAGCCAGGCGCCTACAAACGCTCCCACAGCCACACCTATCAACATGAGTCCATACTTCAAGCTGGGTTGGCTATTGGCATCGTATTCGAATACTTTGGCGGTTTTGTCTCTTTCAATTAGGGCAATGCGCTCTTTTCGTCGTACAAAAAGATGAAAGATGCCATAAACGGTTGCGAAAAATGCAATAGGTACTAATATTTCGGTCATAGTGGTAAATGTTTTACTTGTTTGTTTGCCATTCTGACGCCTATTATTTTGCTTCGGTTACAAAATAGTCGTATTTTTTCTGAGAATCTTTTTTTACGGTTGAAATGGGAGCATGAAATTAGCGCTCCTTATCGTCCTTTTTTTAATATTTGATAGAAAAAGGGTGTAACCAAAGCTTTAGGATACGCGTCAGATGGATACCATGAGCAAAAATACCGACAACTATTATATTAATAGGGTTAAGACAGGCGACGCCGGGGCCTTTCGTTATTTGGTTGATAAATACAAACCTATGGCTTTTACCCTCACCATTCAGCTGGTACGCCATCATCAGGTGGCTGAGGAATTGTGTCAGGACGCTTTTTTGAAGGCCTTCCACGGGCTTAAAGGCTATAAAGGCGAGGCGGCCTTTTCTACCTGGCTCTATCGGATTGTTTATAACACGGCGGTTTCTTATATGCGTAAGAAAAAACGTTATACGCTGCCCCTGGAAGAGGAAGTGGTTGAGGTGGACGATGGTGCCCTCAATCCCATGGAGCAGCTCTCAAGAGATGAAGCCCTGCGCATTCTCGATCAGGCATTGCTACTCATGGATGAGGAAGATCGGTTTTTGTTAACGCTTTACTACCTGGAGGAAAAATCAGTGAAGGAGATGGGCTCTATTACTGAACAATCGGAAAGCAATGTAAAGATCCGCTTGTTTCGAGGACGTAAGAAGTTGCATAAAATTCTCTCTGACCTTCTTAAGCAAGAGGTAGATTCATTACGTTTACATGGGCAAAAGTAAAATTGGGAAGAACGATAAATTATGGAAGATCAAAGTTTTGATAAGCACCTAAAGAAATGGTTTCAACAAAAGGGGTATAAACATCCTTCAAATCAGTTCACCGATGATTTGATGAGTAGAATTCTTCAACCCTCAACCGATAGAACCGCGGGATTCGGTGGGCTCTTGTGGGCTCTGCTATTTCTTGTTTTAGGTTTGGTTGGCGCATTTGTTCTCTGGCCTGGTTTGTTTGATGGCCTTCGCGTGGTATTTAAGCTATCCAATAAGTTTTCCTTTTCTTCGTTATGGATACACGAAATGGCTTCTCTGCCTCCATTGGTATGGGGTAGCCTGATGGTGATTACTTTGTTGTTGCTGTTTGACCGGCTAATCATGCGTATATTCCATTCTATGTGATTTGTTAT
>JAWOEH010000147.1:0-5347 GCA_046482855.1 Bacteroidales bacterium
AGAGCTCCGGCAATAAAGGCTATTTCGGAAAAATGTAACCAACTCATATTTTTCGCTCTTTAGGAAGATGTTCACTCACCGAATGACGAAGACGTCCTTTATACATCATAGCCAGGGCTCCGGCAATAAGCATATAAAGTCCGGTATAGATAAAAGGCAGCCAGGGATCACGCACCACCATTAAAGTACTGTTAGTGCTCCATTTGCCCTTCTCCTCATCGTAGCCCTGTTGATAAAGGGTGTAACCTGCCACTTTTATGGGTTTATTCACCTCAATTACTGCTTCGCCAATGTCCCCGTTCTTTGTATAGGTTGTTACCCGCGACTGAAACTTTTGGGGTTCCGGAGGGACCATTACCAATAATCGATTGGCGTTAAGCTCAATTGCCTGAGGTTGATAACGAAAACTTCCCGAGCTAATCCAGCCAGAAACCGGAGGCTTTTCGTTCTTTTGCAGCGAAACATAAGCAGCCATAGTACTACCAACATCGTAGTGGGGATAGAAAATCTCGCCAAACGGAGCAGCATCCCGATAAAAGGAGTCCACCTTAACTGTCCAGTTTCCAATACTGGTTTTATTTCCTGCCTCAATTAGCTCTTGCCCCATGGTAACAACATCTCCGTTGTCGGCCTGGATAATGGCCATCTTTGGGGCATAATAATCAACTGAAAACTCCTGCAATTTAACTGCAAACGGAAACTCGGTTGTTTGTCCTTGTTGGGTATACCCCCACCATACAGAAGTACCCTCCTGCAATTGCATGGTGTACTGTTTAAAATCGCCTGCCCCCATAGCGGCACCAAAAAGAATTACCCACAAGCCTATATGATTCAATAAAAAGGGCCAATTTTCCTTCGGGTTTCTTATCCTTTTACCAATGACAAAGCCTAAACTGGTAATAAGATAAATCTGCAACAGCAAAAATGCCGGATGGTGGGTAATGGCATCAAGTCCCAGGAAATCGACTGAGGCTTCCGCTGAAGGAGCCTGGGGAATAAACCCCATAAGCAACACCATAAAACTATATAGCGCTATGCTGCTAATGGCTGCAGGTACCGAACCAAGCCACTTAATAAGAGGTTTCCCTGAACCTTTCCAGGCAATAAAAATAAGGAGCAAAATGTAGAGACCTCCGATAGCGATATTGACGGGCCATTGAGGGGGCACAATAAGACCTGAGGGCAATGCGAGCTTCCATGCAAATCCAAGTACCAGCAGAGCAAAGGCAATAAGAAAGCTTTCCCTGTATTTCCAAGGGAAAGCCCATGTCTTCTTAGGTGTGTTTGTCATAGCTATTGTAGCATAACCCAATGGGGCCATTGGGGCCCCTGGGTATTAGAGATTTTTTGTTTTGTATGTTTTCTCGCGTTCCTCGGCTTTTTTTATCCATTCCGGCACAACCTCCTCCATAAATCGCTCCTTCTCGCTATTAAGCTTATCCATATCCAGGCCTATATATTCCTGTGCCTTTTCCTTGGTTTCAATATCGGGGTAAGGTACCTGCTCGTTAAACCCCTTAGAAGCCAAAATGCGGGCAAGTTTCAAGCGCGCGTCCTGGGCTATTTTTATACCATCGGCCAAAATACGGGAACATTCAATTGGCGAGTGAAAAGAACCTCCGTGACTGGCAGCTACATAATCCCAGCGCCATTGTGCTTTCCGAATAGCATCTAAAGCTGCAACCATCTCCTTGTCAGTAGCTCCCAACTCCCAGGCTTTTCCTGCCTCAACATGTGCCTGCACCAGCACCGTTTCCAATTGATCGCGGGAGGACATAATCTTATCCTGGCGTTCGTATACATTTTTCACCAATTCTTCGGTCTCTTCGCGGTGACAAACCTGGCAGGTGCTGGAAACATTTGCTAAGGGACTAACAATTTTATGGTCACTAAATTTCTGTCCACCCTCGTTTCGGTAGGGCATGTGGCAATCGGCACAAGCAATCCCTCTTTGCCCGTGAATACCCGTCATGAAAATCTCGTAATCGGGATGTTGTGCCTTAAGCATAGGTGCTTTACTGATGCTGTGTGTCCAGTCTGCAAACTTATACTCATCGTAATAGCGCTCCATATCTTCAACGCTTTGGCCCTTATCCCAGGGAAGTGTCAGATAATTGCCTTCACCTTTGAAATAGTATTCCACATGGCACTGTGCACAAACCAACGAACGCATTTCCTGATGCGTAGCCTCTTCGATATTATCACCCCGGCGCTCGTAAGCTTCTACTAATGCTGGACGGGTAATGCGCAGGTTCATATTCTCAGCATCGTGGCAATCGGCACATCCTATGGGATTCACAATTTGGTGCCCGAGTGTTTCCCACGATCCTTCATAGAACTCAGCAACGCCTACTTCGTTCATCACGCGTGGGACGTCCGGGCTCTTACAGGTCCAACAGGTATTAGGCATTGGGCTCTCTTTTCCGTCAATGGGAGCGCCTGTACGTAAAATTTCGCGAATATCCTTTATGGCATAATAGTGTCCGCGGCCCTGATTGTACTCTTTGGAGAATCCATAACCGGCCCATAAAACCACCATGCGAGGATCTTCCTCTAACATATCGACCCAGGCATTGCCATTGTGTTTACTCCGGAATGAGGTATCGGAAGTGGCCAAAAACCGCTCGTACTGTCGAGGGAAATTCTTCCCCCAAACTTCGTTCCTTGGTTCCCACTGTGTGTGTTCTACTTGTGGTGTATAAGCAAAAACTGCCTCGGCTCGTCGCTCCATTATAGAGGAAGCCAACAGACCTATAAAAAATACAACCACAACGGTTACCACAAATAACACCCATCCTAACCAGGGTTTCTTACTTACAAGTTCATTAATACCTTTCATGCGGAACTAGTTTATAGGTTTACATCTTGGTTTCGTTGTTTCTAAATTAAAGATTCTCATCCTTCATGAGTTTTTTCAGCCAATCGGGTACCGGACTTTCCGGTAGAGGAACTAATGCATTTGGTGTACTGGAAAGGCTATTGATGCGCCCATGTGGCGTCATACGATGACACTCCCAACATTGCCTGTCGGCACGATGTTGAAAATGCTCACTATTGTATGTATAAAGGTTATTATCCTGTAGTAAATCCTGATGACATCGAACGCAGTTCTGTTGTACTACCTCCTGCCCTGCTTCTAAAATATGAATCACCTGAGGCTCAGCACGCAAGGTAAATATCGTAGCATGCCGAAGTCCATCTTTGGCCTTAAAATAATAGTGATTAAAAAAATTATCATGAGGTACATGGCAATCGTTACAACTGGCATGTTCGCGATGCGAGCTGTGCATCCAGGTAGCATATTGTGGCGCCATAATATGGCAATTCACGCATGTTGTCGGATTATCGGAAAGATACGAATGAGCTTTAGACAGGTACAACCCATAGCCCCCCAACCCGACAAATATTCCAATTACCACAATTACAGGCAAACGCCATTGTTTGGGAGGTATAAAACGTTGTATAAAGGTTGGCATAAGTATCAATTTGTCAAGCTAATCAACTTTCGTTCAGTAAACCTTAGAGTAACAAATATACCACTTTCCAATAAACAAGTAAAGCGTTACTAAAAATCTGAAACTATTTATACTTGATTTAAATTAAAGCAATTATTGCGTTTCCTGCTCTATTAGCCACTGCGGTTTTGGCATAGTATCCAGTTTGATACGCTTTGTTTGTGTATCGGTATTGTTATGCCCTGCTCCCTTATGACAATGCCAGCAGACATAGCGAGGCTGGGAGGAAAAGTGACGCTTATGGAGTTTTGCCAATCGTTCCTCTTCGAGTACTTCGGAATGGCATCGCATGCAATTATTCTGCACACGAACACTATCCTGTAAAGCTATTTGACCCTGAGTGGACGAATCCAACAACCAGGCTTTCCCATGATTTAATCCATCCTGCAGTTTTGAGGCATAAATGGTTGTATAACTATCATTATCAACATGGCAATCATTGCATGTAATGCCTTTGGCTTTGCCGGCAAGCTCCCATCTGTGATATGCATTATCCATCTGATGACAGGCAACGCAACTCTTCGGCTTATCGGCTAGAAAGGCATAATGCTCCGAGAAAAACAGCAAATAAACAAAAACTCCGGCTAGCAGAAGGGAGAAAGCCAAAACATATATCATACGACTCATATACCCAATCAATTGTCATTTCTAATTGAATCAAACCTAATTATTGGACAGCTATTTCAGGAAAATCTTGCTAAATTGAGCTGCCATCTAAAAGAGTTTGCTTCAAATGACAAAGATTCAGCAACATACTATTCCTGATGAGCGTGTAGCCTCTTTCGACATTTTGGATATTTCGAACAACCGGCATCACATGAGTGCTCTGCTGGAATGCGATGTAACAGACGCACGTGCCAAAATCCGCAGCATGCGTAAACAAGGTGCCCCTGTCTCGTTCAATAGCTGGCTACTGAAAATCATTGCAGATACCCTCAAGGATTACCCCATGGCGTGTGCATACAAAAAAAACAAACGAACAATTGTCTCTTTCAATAGCATAAACATCTCTTTTTTGATAGAGAAGAACCAGTCAGCTGAACGTTTTCCCGTACCTTATGTCATCAAGGAGGCCGATAAAAAGAAAATAGCAAACATCCACCAGGAAATAGAAAAAGCCAAAACCGGCGGAGCTTCAAACAATAAAGGAAAAAGCAAATTCGCCGGGCTACAGCAACTTTACACACTTTTTCCAGGCTTTATTCGTAAATGGTTTTGGCGCTACCTGCTGTCGCACCCAAAAAAGGCTTTTGCCACTATGGGCAATGTGGCCGTCACTTCCATTGGCGGCATGACCAATACTACTGGCTGGTTCATACACAAAACCATTCACCCTGCTTCCATTGGTGTAGGTCCCATCACGCAAAAACCTCGCGTTGTGGGTAACCAGATTGTGATTCGTGATGTGTTGCACCTCACTCTGCTGATCGATCACGATGTAATAGACGGAGCTCCCATGGCCAGAATGACAAACCGACTGGTGAAAAATATTGAGCGTGGTTTATTCCTGTAGCTGCGAAGTATTGTTGCTTAAATTATTTATTGCTGACTTTGAGGCAAATTTAATCTTTCAGCCTCCTCACATAATCGTTTCTCAAGATCTTACTATCTTAGCGATCTTGACAAAAAATAAAATTCACAATATGAGTAAAGTAATTATCCGCAGTTTTGAGGACTTGGAGCAGTATGTAGGAAAAGAGCTGGGTGTTTCAGAGTACTACGAATTTACACAGGAGCAAATCAACCTGTTTGCCGATGCCACACTTGACCACCAATGGATTCATACCGATCAGGAGAGGGCAAAAAAAGAGTCGCCGTTTGGCACTACCATA
>JAWOEH010000151.1:0-7299 GCA_046482855.1 Bacteroidales bacterium
ACTAACGGCCATGGGTGCACGCTATTTTTATGCCGAATGAAGCAAAGCCGCTATTCGTATCTCAGAATCTCCGCCGGGTTTGTGCTGGCAGCTTTATAGGCTCTGGAAGCCACTGTAACAAATGCGATAAACAAACTAATCAACAGGCCCAATACAAATAGCCAGGGCGATAGGTTGATGCGAAAAGCAAACTGACTTAACCAGTTATTCAGCAACCAGTAGGCAATAGGAATAACCAGCAAATTGGCAAGCAAAACAAGACCCAGAAAGCGTCCCACAAATCGGAACAATAACTGCCCAATGGTACTGCCCATAACTTTTCTTATCCCTATCTCCTTTTGTTTCTGGAGCACCACAAAAGAGGTTAGCCCTAACAAACCAAAACAGGCAACCAGCACACATATGGAGGCAAAAACCAGGAATAGCCCCAACATATTTTGCTCTCGTTGATACAAGGTTTGGAAGTTTTCATCCAGAAACCGAAAGCGCATCTCTTCCTCCGGAAAAAACTGCTGCCAGGTGGCTTTTATTTTCTTCACTCCGTCGGATAGCTGACCAGCCTTAATCTTTACTGCAACATACCGAATGCGATCCGGATTGTACAAAAAGAATAGAGGCTGAATGGAAGAGTGAAGAGAGGCGAAGTGAAAATCGTCCGTTACGCCCACCACATGACCGTCAACGCCCCTGCCACAAGCAATTCGGCGCTCCATTGGGGCGTCGCCAAGCATCGAAAGGGCAGCCTGATTAACGACAAAGGCCGATTCCTTATCGCCGGGAAATTCATGGGAGAAGAGCCGACCCTTTACGGCAGGAATTTGCAGCATTTCAAAAAATCCATCCCCTACGGTGTAGTAGTCCATCATTTGCTGCTCAAACCCCTCATTCACCTGTAAATAGAATGTCAATCGACCATTGGCAAAACCGGGTAAATCGTTGGTGGTAATCACATTGGCCACTTCATTGAACCGACCCAGCTCCTGTTTAAGCGCCGGAATTTTTTGCTGTATCAGCGTATCTCTGGAAACCGGTAAAACAGCAATACGATCTTTCGAAAACCCCAAATCCTGCTTTTGCATAAAGCGCATTTGACTGGTAATAACCAACGTGGCGATGATCAAGCCCGAGGAAACAAAGAATTGAAATACCACCAGCCCTTGCCGAACCCAAACGGAAGCGGAGTGCCGCGAAGAGACGCCCTTAAAACGCAGCACGCGTCGCTGAACGGCTCCTAACGGATGAAAGCGGGACAACACCAACGCGGGGATAAAACCGCTCAAAAGACTCACCACAACTACGATGAGACCCATTCTGCCCACTTGTCCCAACAACGTATCATAAGGGCCAATAAATGAGAGCTCCTGACTAAACTGCTCATTGAAGGCAGGGAGCACTAACTCGGTTAACAGTAAGGCCAAGCCAACCGAAATACATGACAACACAAAGGCCTCGGATAAGAACTGGCCAATAAGGTGTTTGCGCAACGCGCCGTGGATCTTCCTGAGTCCTACCTCAGGGGCCCGCTTAGCAGCCAAAGCAGTGGAGAGGTTGATATAGTTTACAATGGCTATGAGTAACACAAAGAAGGCGACAAGCGTAAACAAGTAGAGGTATTTTTTATCTACATTATCGCGATAATCGAAGTCATAGGAAGTTAAGTAGTGGATATCCTCAACGTTCTCAAAATTGTAGGTTAACTTATAGGACAACTCATGCTGATCGATCCAGGGCTGAATATACTTATCGTACCACGTTTGGAACTTTTCTTTTACCTGAGGGAGCGACGCCGCTGAAGCAAATTTCACATAGGTGTAGTTCACCATGTAGGTCCAATCACTATTCATCTGGTCTCTTCGGGCTTTGGGGATGGTGCTACTGGCAATTAGCACCTCCGGCTGAATATGGCTCTTATACCCCCTGTTATCGAAAACCCCTTTAACCGTGTACAAACGATTGTTAGAAGTAAAGGTTTTGTCAACCACGTCCAGTTTTCCGTAAAGATTCAGAGCCACCTTTTCGGAGATGACGCACTCGCGGGGATATTGCAATAAACTGTTGCGATTGCCCCTGACTAAAGGATAATCGAAAATTTGGAAAAACCCACTATCGGCATAATGTACACCTGAAAGCACAAAGGTTTCCTCATCGATGGATACTTCCATTTCATCCTGACTATAAGTAAAGCGTGTATAGGCCTCTATTTCCGGAAACTCATCGGTCATTGAAGGTCCCACACGGAAAGAGGTCAGTGCATAGTCCGTAGCATTTTGGCCGGAATGAACGGTTTGCGATACCCGGTAAATGCTGTCGGTATCACTCCATTGTTTATCATACCCAAATTCAGAGGAGATATACAAATAGATAATGATAAAGGAGGCTAACCCCAGAGTAAATCCCGTAAGGTTGATGAAAGTAGCCAGCTTATATTTTCTTAGTGTCCGCCAGGTCATGCGGAGGTAATTTAACAACATACGAAACGATATAAGGAGTTAATATTTTTTAATCCTGCCTAATCCTGATACATTTTTTGTTATCTGCGTGGGGTTTCCATCGTATTCGACCAAGCCAATTCCGGAGATTTCGGCTTTCAGGATCTTTGCGGCATACACTTCGGCCTTGCCAGCCCCGCTAAAGTCGAGATAAGTAGCTTCCGTAATGAAGCCTACGGCATCGATATTACTGGCACCACTAATATCCCAGGCAGCATATTTGGTTTTGCCCCAAATATGCATATTGGCGGCGCCGCTCAAGTCGGCCATAAATTTGTTGCAGTCCAGCTCCATGTCAATGTCGGCAGCACCCGATATGTCCAGGCGGAACTCGTCGGTTTTCAGGGCTGTTCGGAATTTTATCTTGGCTCCTCCCACTATTTCGATATGGCTCAAATCCCTGACCATTAAATCAATGGTTAGTTTCTCATCCCTTATATACTTATTGCGTGTGCTCACAATAAATAGCACTTCATTTTCGACATATACATCCAGTTCATCCAGCAAATCCTGGTCAGCCTCAATATCAAGGGCCTCCTTATCGCCTTGCTCAACATACATGCGCAAGGGTACATTGCTGTACACTTTTGTAAAGTCAGTTACCTTGTACGTTTCTTTTCGCTCTTGTGCCGTAGCTGTAGATACTATCAACAGCATTGTGGCAACCATTACTTGTAATCCTATTTTTTTCATGATTCTTGTTTTTTATGTAGTGTAATTGGTGATTGATAATTCGTGATTCGTGATTAGTAATTAGTGATTGGTTTGTTGTTGAGTTGTTGATCTCGCCTGAGCCTGCCTGTCGGTAGGCAGGGCCATCGCCTAAGGCGAGGCAGGCGAGACAGGGTTGTTGAGAGGATAGTTCTCAACCTTGAATCTCAACCTAAATCTCAACCTCAACCTCAACCTTGGCCTCTGTCTTAACCTCAACCTCAGCCTTTTATCTTTTTACTTTTTTCTTTTATCTTAATCTTAATCTCAACCTTAGCCTCAATCTCAACCTTAGCCATGTTTCGCTTCATGCCTCGTTTTTGCACGTGGCAATATTAGTAGTTGAAGCGAGGATTTTGGCCTGCCATCGATACCCGCCTGAAGGCGGGTGCTATTCTCATAATTATCAGCCTCAGCCTCAGCCTTAACCTCAACCTCAACCTCAATCTTAGCCATGTTTCGCTTCATGCCTCGTTTTTGTACGTGGCAAAATTAGTAGTTGAAGCGATTGTACGTCCAACGCCATTTTCACACCGGACTGACGTCCGGTGCTACAATAATATCGCCCATTCTGGGCTAACAGGATTAATTTTTCTCAACCTCAATCTCAACCTCAACCTCAACCTTTTATCCTTTTACTTTTTACTTTTTACTTTGCTCTTTTATCTTAACCTCAACCTCAGCCTCAACCTCAGCCTCAGCCTTAATCTCAACCTCAGCCTTTTATCTTTTTACCCTGCCTACCGGACAGGCAGGTTTAATCTTTTATCTTAACCTCACCCTCAACCTTTACTCATCCCGCAAGGCAATTACCGGATCCATAAACGCTGTTTTCAGGGCCTGATAATTGACCGTAGCGATGGAGACAAAAAAAGTAATGAACGTAGCATTCAGATATAGCCAAACGGGCATGGAGGCCTGGTACTGAAAATCACCTAGCCATTGGCTCAGGGCAATATAGGCAATAGGCCATGCAATAAGGTTTGCAATCAAAATCCAGCGTGCAAAATCATACGAAAGCTTAACCATGATATTCCATACGCTGGCGCCCATAGCCTTGCGAATCCCTATTTCTTTGGTCCGCTGCTCGGTGATAAAGGCTGACAAGCCCAACAATCCCATACAGGCGATGAAAATAGCTAACAAAGTAAAGCCCAGCAACATCCTGCCAACCTTTAATTCAGACTGATACAGACGATTGTACTCCTCTTCAAGCTCGGTATATTGAAAAGGATATCGGCTGTTGAACTGTTCCCACACCTTAGCAATGGCCTGTAACGTGCGTTCGTGTTTTTGGGGAAGCAACCTTACAGACATGTAGGTTACCTGATCTTTCAAGGGCAATATCATCATAGGCTCCACAGGCTGATGAAGCGAATTGAAGTGCATATCCTGAAACACGCCAACAACCATATAACTCCTCCCATCTTGCCACAAAATTTGTCCCACCGGATCTTCCCAACCCAGCTTATGTACCAATGTTTCATTAACCAATACAGCATTGGTATCGCCCGGCGCCATGGTAAAATTCCTTCCCCTTCCAAGATGCAATCCCATTGCCCGAACGTACTCTGTATCGGCGCGAAAGGTGAAGATCAAAAGAGTATTTCCCTTTTTCTCATTGGGCGTGTATCCCTGACCACTCAATCCATGCCCGGGAATATTAGAGGAAGCTGTTACATGACTCACTCCTTCCAAAGATTTTATTGTATTCTGCAATTCCAGATTTTGCCGGGCCACCGTTGAATCAAGGATAGGAATGACAATGATATTATCTTTTTCAAAGCCCAGATTTTGGGTTCTGACAAAATCCAACTGTCGGTAAACCATTCCTGTGGAGATAATTAGAACAACAGCTACGGTAAACTGAAAAACCACCAAACTACTGCGAAAACTTTTTCTCCCCTTTGTGCCCCAAATCTGCCCCTTTAGTACATCAATAGCCCGGTAATTTGAGAGAAAGAAAGCCGGATAAGCACCTGCCAAAAGGCCAATAAAGAACAAAAAGCCCGCCCACAATATCAATGTTTGCGTATGTAACACCCCCTGAAAAACCAAAGAAGTGTTGGCCAATTTATTAAACGAAGGCAATAACAACTCAGCCGCAAAAAGGGCAATAAGACCGGAAATAAAGACAATGATCAGGGCTTCGGAGAGAAACTGACCAATCAATTGCCTCCGGGAAGCGCCCATTAATTTTCGTACTGCCACCTCTCGTGCACGAGTGGAAGACTTTGCGGTGGCCAAATTCACATAGTTAAAACAGGCAATCCCTAAAATAAACAAGGCTACCAACATTAAAATAAACAGCGTGGCGATACTTGCATTAGGTTCCAGCTCATCGGACAGATGAGAGTATAGATGGATGGAAGCAAGCGGTTGCAGGTAAGGTAGTATGCGAATATTTTCGGCGTCAAGATCATACCCCGACTGCTCCTTAAAAAAACCCTCAAACAGCATGTTTAAGCGCTCAGGGAACGTTCCTTTATTAAATTTCACATAGGTATGGTAAGCAAAAGTTGTCCAGGCTTCCAACTCGTATACCCCGGGCTGATCTTCCAAAGAGGCAAAACTCAGCAAAAAATCAAAATCCATATGACTGTATGAGGGTGGATCCTTGACAATACCCGATACAGTGTAAACATTGTTGCTGTTAAACAAAATCTCCTGTCCAACGGCCTGGCTTCCGCCAAAATACTTGTTCGCAGCCTCCTGGGTGATAACTACCTGATGAGGTTCAGAAAGCACTTCGTCAGGATTTCCGACAATCAACTCAAAATCAAACACCTGAAAAAACCCTTTATCGGCATACAACAAGCGGGTTTCATAGGTGTTTTTGCCAGCTGCTTCGGTCATAACTTTTTGACGCACTTTTAACAAGCGGGTAGCGGCCTCTATCTCCTCGTACTGTTCCTCGAGTGCAGGTGCCATAGGTGCACTGCTCATAGGAACATGAAAATACTCACCCGATAAATCGCCTTTTGTTGCAACCCGGTAAATGCGTTCGTACCCCTGATGAAATTTATCGTAGCGAAGCTCATGAAGAATATAGAAGCCAATAAGCAGGGCGATGGTCATTCCAAGGGCCAACCCCAAAATATTGATAAGGGTATAAAATCGCAACCGTATCAGGTTCCGAAATGCCACCTTCCAATAATTTTCAATCATACCCTTCATGGCCTGAAATTTAGTAAAGCGAAAAAAAAGGCAGAAGTGTGTAGGGGAGTATTAACCCAGATTATTCATAAATAATCCCTGTCTGCGACAGCGACTAAGATTCAGTAAAGCTTTTTTCAAAAGTTTAACTGAATCTAAGTCGGGGTAAACAGAGTTCTCAATTAGGGAAGTAAATACAACACACTCCTGCCGGGGAATAAAGCAATTATAGTACCTTTTTAATGTTTTCAGTAACGATGTGGCCGTCGAATAGTTGAACAATCCGGTGAGCTTTCTCCGCATCCGAAGGGGAGTGCGTTACCATAATAATGGTTGTGCCATCGTTATTCAGTTGTGTCAGCAGGTTCATCACCTCTTCGCCATTGGCCGAATCCAGGTTACCTGTGGGCTCATCGGCAAGAATCAGCTTGGGATTGGTTACCACGGCACGCGCAATGGCAACACGCTGTTGTTGTCCACCAGAAAGCTGCTGTGGGAAGTGCTTCTTCCGGTGCGACATCTTCATGCGTTCTAATACCGCTTCCACCATTTTTTTGCGCTCACCCGAGGGTACTTTCATGTACAACAGAGGCAACTCCACATTTTCAAAAACCGTCAGTTCATCAATCAGATTAAAGCTCTGGAATACAAACCCGATATTTGCTTTTCGCAAATTGGTTCGCTGACGCTCAGAGTAACCTGCTACTTCGTGATCCATGAAGTGCATCTCACCTGCCGATGGATTATCAAGCAGTCCCAAAATGTTAAGCAAGGTTGATTTACCACATCCCGAAGGTCCCATGATGGCAACAAATTCGCCGTCTTCAATGGTCAGGTTTACTTTATTGAGCGCTGTGGTTTCCACCTCATCGGTGCGGAAAACCTTTACTAAGTCTGTTGTTCGTATCATAACTACTGAATTAATTGGTTATACTTTTGTTTT
>JAWOEH010000173.1:0-7508 GCA_046482855.1 Bacteroidales bacterium
ATGTAATCTTCGATAAGCACTTCGGCTTTGCCAAAATAGGAGTTACTACGTTGGTATTGGTTTTGTGCCCAGGTAACATACCCATGATTCAGGTAGTTGAGCAGGGCATTTTTTCCGTTGTTTCCCCGGTTATCGTTTTGCAATAACTGATCGGCTTTATTGAATTTACCCTGTTGCACATAGGTATGGAATTGTTCGGTTTTTTGGTAGTACGTTGCGCACCCAACCATAATAATAACCAAGGCCAACAGTGTGCTATGGAAAGGGCGCAAAGTGAATTTTATGCGTGGCATGTGGCGAGTTAGTTATTTACGTATTTCTTAATCTTTTTTTCGCCAATCCAAACAATTTCATTTGTCTCCAGATGCGCAAGTTCCAGGTTGATTTGGTAATAGACAATTTTTTCTTTCCGATAGGCATCAACAATGGAGGTGATAGTACCCTGCAGCATGTAGTCGGCTCCCAATTCCTGACCCCATTGCTTGGCCGTTTCGCCGGAGGCGAAGTCCTGTTGTCCGGCTCTTTCGGCACGGAGGGCTTCACGTTTTGAACCTGCCTGAACCAGTCGCGCCGAGCCGTCTTTAATGATGGCACGCTCAATATCTTTGATAAAGGTTTGGGCATCGATATGTTCGTGACTTTTATTTTGAATGAGCCCGACAATTATGATGGGACGTTTGTTATTGTGTTGAGCCTGGTATTCATCAATCCATCGATGGTGTAGTACTTGTTGTGTAAGCTCTTCGGCAGCTAGTCGGGAGTCGGTATCGTTCCACCGACCACTCAGGTCGACAGCTTGTTGGGTATCGATGCGTTGTACTTTTCGTTTTGGTGCACAGCTGGTTATCATAATAGCTGCAAGCAGTAGCGGTAGAAGTCTTTTCATTTTTGTTCGTATTTAGGTTGTGGAGGATCTTTCCGAAAAAAGATCCTTGTGTTCGGCTGATTGCCAGAAAAAAGTTACAAATTTTATACCATTAATTCAATGACTCCATCTCATGGGTAATTTTTTTAAACAGCTGCTCCGATACAGGAACCAAAGGTAATCGCAATTGATTGGCAATAAGCCTTTGTGAGTTTAAAGCTGCCTTTACGCCTGCCGGATTCCCTTCGGCAAAAAGCATGTTCATCAATGGGAGTAATCTGTAATGCAGTTGGCGGGCTTTTGCAATATCGCCCGAACGCGCATGTTTTACCATTTGGCTGAAATGGGCGGGCGTGGCGTTGGCCATCACGGAAATGACTCCGGCAAATCCGAGAGCCAAAAAGGGGAGTGTAAGGGCATCTTCGCCTGAAATAACATCGAAGCTATCGGTTTTATTAGAAATAAGTTCCATTGCCTGATCCATGTCGCCGGAGGCTTCTTTAATGGCTACAATGTTTTCGAAATTGTGAGCCAGGCGCAGAGTTGTTTGCGCTGTTATATTGACCCCTGTGCGGCCCGGTACATTGTAGAGGATAACGGGGACGGGTGAGGCTTCGGCAATTTTCGCGAAGTGTTGATATAGGCCTTCCTGTGAGGGTTTATTGTAGTAAGGTGCTACCGAGAGAATCCCGGCAATGCCCTGAAAATCGGTTCGTTTGATCTTATCAACCACCTCTTTGGTATGGTTGCCTCCCATGCCAATAACGGCGGGTACGCGCCCATCGGTTTTCTCCAGTATAAACTGAATCACATCATTTTTTTCCTGCGCATTTAGTGTAACCGCCTCGCCGGTGGTTCCCAATATTACCAGGTAATCCACCTGGTTTGTAATGAGCCGTTCAACATGGTTTCCTAATGCTTCATAATCAACAGCGCCTGTGGCTGTAAACGGGGTAATAATAGCAACGCCTGTTCCTTGAAATATGCTCATAATGGTATCTTTTTATTGAAAATTTCCTACATAATGGGTTATCTGCTGAATAAGGTTCTGAATGGTACGATCTTTCTCAATATCGAAAAAAAGATCGTATGCTCGCTCATTTACCTCTTTAGCACCTACTTTAAAGGTACTTTTACTTAAACGTGCAACATAGGAAGTGGCCAACTGTTTAGTTAAGGTAAGATCGACAAAGAGATCGAGTTGCGGAGCGATGAATTTTTCCACATTGTTGTTTTGGGGAAGATAAACCCAATTTAAGTCTTCCTGACAATAAAAGTTAAAGCCTTTGCGAAGCAGGTAGGCTTCGGGGATTTCTTTTCCCGGATAGTATCCCAGGGCTATCACATTTATATCTTGTTCAATTAGGTAATTGAGAAAGCTTTTTATGGTTTTAAATTCCTCGTCGGTACCCAGGGTAAATAAAACACCGGCAGTTTTAGCGGCACTGAAGTTGGTTACTTTCGGGCTGCGTTTTTTCTCCAAATCTTTAGCGCGCTTTTCCAGCAGGTAATTGCCTATTTTTTCTCGTAATGATGTAAACACTGTAGTGCGGTTTAGTTATTTTTTATCAAGTTAAGGAAAGCTTCCTCACTAAGGGTGGGGATGCCTAGTTTTTTTACTTTTTCCAGTTTACTGGGGCCGATGTTATCGCCGGCTAATAAGTAACTGGTATTGTTTGACAGCGAGGAGGTGTTCTTCCCTCCATGACTAACGATAAGATCTTTGAGCTCCTCGCGACTGTGTTTTTCAAAAGTCCCGGAAATAACAATGGTTAATCCTTCCAGTGCCTGGTTTTTTTGGGGTACTTGCTCTTCCATTTCCAATTGCACACCTGCTTCTTTAAGCTGTTGGATAAGGGCAAGTTGCTTTGGATCATGCAAGAATTCATAAACACTTTCAGCAATGCGCTTGCCTATTTCATCAACTTGGGTAAGCTCCTCAACTGATGCTTGTTTTAGCTCCTGGATTGAGGGAAATGCCTTGGCCAGCACGCGGGCTACTGTTTCGCCCACGTAGCGAATGCCCAGTGCGTAGAGAACCCGCGGGAAGGGAACTTTTTTAGCTTCTTGTATGCTGGTAAGCAGGTTGTTTACGGATTTTTCGCCAAAACGGTCGAGTTTTAGCAGCTGCTCTTTTTCAAGGAAGAATAGATCCGCGCTGTTTTGTATGAGTTCCTTGTTCACCAGCAGATCGATGGTGGCTTCGGCCAAGCCCATATCCATTGCTTTACGGCTTACAAAATGGGCAATGCGTCCCTTTATTTGTGGTGGACATCCGGTGGTGTTGGGGCAGTAGTGTTTGGCTTCGCCCTCGGGCCGAATGAGTTCGGTGCCACATTCGGGGCATTCGCTGATGAAGCTGATGGACGTGCTGTTGTTGGGGCGCTTATCATGGTCGACGCCCACAATTTTGGGAATGATTTCGCCCCCTTTTTCAACAAATACCTGGTCGCCAATGCGTACATCCAAGAGTTTTATCTGATCGGCATTGTGCAACGATGCGCGTTTTACCGTTGTTCCGGCAAGGGCAACAGGTTCCAGATTAGCAACCGGTGTAATGGCTCCGGTGCGGCCTACCTGAAAGTCGATGCTAAGCAGTTTGCTTATGGCCTGCTCGGCTTTGAATTTGTAGGCAATTGCCCAGCGGGGCGATTTGGCTGTGAACCCAAGCTGCTGTTGTTGCTGCCTGTTGTCGACTTTGATTACCACGCCATCGGTTTCGTAGGGCAGATCTTTCCTGGCTTTATCCCAATGGGCAATAAAATCGAATATCTCGGTGGCATTTTTGCAGGGTTTTATGTATTCGGGCACCTTAAAGCCCCATTGCCTTGCCTGCTGCAGATTTTCGTAGTGCGATTGTGTGGGTAGCTCTTGGGCTTCGAGGTGATATAATAAACAGTCGAGCGGGCGCTTTGCCACCATCGAGGAGGTTTGCAATTTCAGAGTTCCTGCGGCTGCATTCCGGGGATTGGCAAAGGGTACTTCACCGTTTTTTTCGCGCTGGGCATTCATTTTTTTAAACCTCTCACGCGGAATAACAATTTCACCCCGCATCTCGAATCTTTCCGGGTAGTCGTTGCCACGAAGTTTCAAAGGTATTGAGCGTATGGTTTTTACATTTTGGGTAACCACATCCCCCACCGTTCCATCGCCCCGAGTAACGGCTTGCACTAATTCGCCCTTTTCATATAGTAAACTAATGGCCACGCCATCGTATTTAAGTTCACAAACATAGGCGGGCGTATTGGAGAGGCCTTTTTGTACGCGTTGGTCGAAGGCTTCAACCTCCTGGCGGGAGTAGGTATTGCCCAGTGAGAGCATGGGAAAGAGGTGTTCGGCCTGCTGAAATTCCTTGCTTATGTCGCTACCTACTCGTTGTGTGGGGGAGGATGGGCTGGCGAAATCGGGGAATTTTTGTTCCAGATCCTGGAGCTCGTTGAGTAATGTATCGTAAGTAAAATCGTCGATTTCGGGCTGTGCCAATACATAGTACTGGTAGTTATGATGATGGAGTTGTTCTTGCAACTCGTTAATTCGTGCCTGGGCTTTATATCTATCCATAGTTTGTAAAAGTAGGTACAAACAAAAATACGATCCTTTTGGCAATTAGAAAATGGTTGGGAGGATATTATGTGAAATGGCGTGGTATATGAATGTTCGCATTAAGTATTGATCTATTCGTTAAGAGGTTGTAACTTGCATGAAAGCTGATCTTTATGGAAAATAGTGTGTTTAAAAAGTTGTTGCTGTCACTAGGCGAACTTACTTATTCCCAGGAGCGGATTTTACGAGAACAGTTACAGCAAAAAGCAGAGAGGAAGCGGGTTTCGAATCAATTGGAGACGGCTTACGAGGCGGTTGTGTGTCCTTATTGTAATGGTTTAGAGGTTGTTAGGTGGGGTAAGCGAAATGACATGCAACGATATCGTTGTAAAAGCTGCAAGCGTACCTTTAATAGTTTAACCGGCACACCGTTGGCACGGCTGCGCCGCAAAGGGCATTGGCTGGATTATGCCGGCTGTTTGAAGGAAGGGATGAGTGTTCGCAAGGCGGCTACTGTTTGCGATGTGCATCCCACAACGGCTTTTCGGTGGCGGCATCGGTTTTTGAAAAACAGTACGCCTATAAAAGCTGCAAAATTGCAGGGAATTGTGGAGGCCAATGAAATGTATTTTCGCAGATCGATGAAAGGGATGCATAAGGCAAAGGAGCATTCCTATGAGGTTTCGGGAAGATCTTCAGACAAGGATCGGGTTTGTGTATTTGTGAGTCGCGACAGGAATCACAATGTGTTTGATGAAATGGTTGAAGAGTTTACCAACGAGCGTCTTAAAAAGATCTTGCAAGATCATCTGGCAAAAGATATATTATTTTGTAGCGACAATAGAACAATCTACCGGGAGTTTACCCGTGAAAATCGGATTCGGCATGGATTTATTAATTTGGAAAGAGGGGAGTGGGTAAAAAAAGATATTGTGCACATTAATTATGTGATTGCTTATCAGGAGCGGCTCAGGGAGTGGATTCTCAATCATTTTCGGGGTGTGGCCACAAAATATTTACCCCATTATTTAGCCTGGTTGAGGGAATTGGATGAGTTTAACAACAATCCTCCACTCACGACTATTCTATTGCGAGCCAAGGAGGGTGGGGTATACAAAGATCAACCCATAACGCGAACAGATTCCTAATTCAACACACAATTTTCCACCCCACCCCAAAATCTCTAGGACATTCCCCCCACATATTGTATCTTGCGCTATGGTTTTTGCTCCAAATAAACACTCATGAAAAATTTCCCCTTTCAGCTTTGTCTTCTTTGCCTTGGCATGGGCCTTTTTTTCGCCTGCGAGGAGGACGATAACTTTACCTCACATCAGCTTACTTTCGAGGCTTTTGAAATGGACATGGACACCTTTTTTTATCCCCAACCCAGCCCTTATGAATGGGTACTGGAAGGGTTTCAGCTTCCCTCGTACCAGCAAAATGACGAGTGGTATGGGTTTGCTGTTAGCAGCTACCACGATGTACATTTGCCCGATGAGCGTGCTAAAGTAACCGCTGCCCCTACGGGAGGGTTTGATGATAGCCATCAGTACGGACTGGCAAAATTTGAGAAGCCCCTTTCCATTACTTTTGATATGACGGAGGGCACTGTTTTCCCGCGCCACATTTTTGTTACCAACACCTTGTGGAATGCGCACATTATGCGCTATGGCACCGACAGTTTTGCTCCTTTTGGCGGGGTAAGTGGCGATGAGCCCGAGTGGGTGCGTATTGTCTTTACCGGTCTGGATGCCTACAACGTGCCTGTTGGGCAGGTTGAGCATTATTTGGCCGATTTCCGCTCCTCCAAAGAGTATATCAATTCCTACTGGACCTATGTAAATTTACTTCCCCTGGGCGAAATTATGACCCTTGAAATACGCATTTACAGCTCACGTGGCGAGCAGATGATGCCTTTTACCTGTGCTTTTGATAATTTGCGGGTACGCGTTTACGACGAGGGGTAGCCTTTTTTCTACAATTCTTCTATGGGGTAATTTGGGTGTATAAAGATCTGGTGGACAGGTGTATTTTTTGCACTTACCAAAAATATGGCCACATATTCAAGAAAAAGATCATCAAATTTGTAACAAAGTTACTTCTTGCCATACTAATCAGATAAAAACCGGATTTTGGAAGATCTTTCCGATACATTATGAAAAATAAAGAGACATTATTTCGCGAACTACTTGAGCAGCATGACAGCCGAATTCGCAGTATATGCAGGTACTATGGCCGGGATAAGAGTTTTCAGGAGGACTTGTACCAGGAGGTAGCCATGCATATTTGGAAAGGCATGGATAGCTTCCGGGGCGATGCCCAATGGGGAACCTGGGTATACAGGGTAGCCATGAATACTGTGATGGGTGCCGCAGGAAAGGAACTGCACCACAGGAAAATTTACATGACACAATCGTCGCCCGATGTGTTGCTGCAATTTGTTGATGAACCTCCGCAGGCCATTTATCCCGAGGAGATGTACCAATGGCTGCAGGTGGAGATTAACCAGCTGAATATTATCGACAGGGCGCTGGTGGTACTTTTTTTGGAAGGAGTAAGTGGCAAAGAGATTGCTTCGGTTGTGGGGCTTACCGAACCCAATGTGCGGGTGAAACTTCACCGCATTAAGGAGCAATTGGCACAGGTGTTAAACGTTAAAATGCAGGAGTATGGTAAGTAAGTATAGTTCTATCGAGCAGCTAATATCGGGGATGAAGCGCGAAGATACCAGGCAAAAGCGCATGGCAATGGTCTTCCGATGGTTTTACATTGTTCTGAGTGTGCCTTATATTCTGCGATTTGTACTATTGCCCGATGCCGACATGACCCTTAGCGATCGATTGTTCGGGGCCTTTATTGGGGCAGGCTTGTTGGTGTTTGCTGTTGTTTTCTGGCTGCAGCATAGGCGCTTGAAATCACTCGATTATAGCCAACCCGTTTTGTTTTTCCTTAAATCTTCGCTCAAACGCTACAAATTTTGGAAGCCCATTGTCTATCCAATTTTAATTGCAGCAGCTTTTGTTGGTGCCGGACTCACAATAAACTTGCTGGATGAGCGTCCGGTACACTATACGATTACCCAATGGGTGCTAATAGT
>JAWOEH010000191.1:0-7702 GCA_046482855.1 Bacteroidales bacterium
AGCCAGACCAGCAAGGTGTTGACCCCCACGTCTATCGTCCCCGCCCCCGCTCCCGCCAACAGCATAACGCCGACCAGAAGCCACAGGCGCGGAGCCAGCGGCACCAACGCCATCATCAGAGCCAGCACGGCCAGGACGGTGCCCATGCCCTGGTTTTACCTTCCTTTTTCGGAAAGATCAACAAACCGGTAATTAGCGTAAAAATTGCGGTTCTGTAGCAACTCCGCCACCTCATTTATGATGCTACTTAATCATGGGGACATTGCACAACTGCCGGGATATTATTTCGACTAAAACCAGTATATTGTGCGTGAAAAATAGGTAGCACGCAACTTTTATCGGTTTATATACCTCTATTGGAGTATACTATATGGATTCAGGTTTAAATAGGCTTCTTTATGAAAAAACTTGTCTTTCTGCTTCTGTTTTTTGCTCTGCTTGGATGCGAAGATAACACGGAAGATATTTACAGATACTCGAAAATTATTACCCAATCAAAGCAATATCCTGTGTATCTCGACATGAGTGAAATAGGCAATATACAGGTTGAAACCCAAGTGCCGTTAGAAGCCCCATTCAAAATTGTATCAAATGACACCCATTATTTTGTGGGCGATAGGCTCAATGGTATTCATGTTTACCAAAAGAGTGCAGGTAGCGTATCTTACCTGTGTTTTATTGCATGTAAATACCTGAAAGATCTTGCTCTTGTTGATGACCGGCTTTTCTGTAACAACTTTGTGGATATGGTTGTGATCGATGTCTCTAATCCTCTGCAGGCAATTGTTTTACATCGAGAGGAGCGTTATTTCAATCGTTTCACCAGTTACAAAACAAGTTGGAATATTCCTTATGAGGAGGGTAAGGGACTTATTGTAGCATGGGAGACTCATGAATTAACAGGCAGGGTAACGGAGAAGGAACCCAACCTCGATTTTACTGAGTACGATGAGCTCTACAGCCATTTAACAACCACTGAGCTGCCCGAGTCTTGGTTCGGCAATCACCCTGAATGGGATAAGCCTTACATAGGCATGATTACTATAGGTACCGAGGAAGTGTATAGTTACGGGAGCTACAACAGTTGGGCAATCTCCAGCTATCTTTCCGGGACATTTAATGCGCGAGAGGAAGATTTATGGACAACCCCCAGAGGGAATTACGCGCCACCTTATTATTACGCCGATGCCTTCCCGGTTAAGATGTTCTATCAGGACAGCCTGATCTTTATCCTGGGCACCTCAAGTGCTAGCTCCGGCTATTGCGACTGCATCACTTACAACGAAGCGTATCCCTTCAGTTATCACCTCTATTTTTCTAGTATCAGACCTTTAGATGTTGCCTATTTGCCTGCTATGGAGGCCTTCTTTGTGGTGTCGGGGTATTCCGTTTGGGGCGCGTTTAAGGATAGTAACGATGAATCAAGCTACATGGAAAGATATTTGGATTATGGCATAGAATCTGATGCCACATCCCTATTCATTGCCGATAACATGGTTGTTACTTTGGGTAGCCAACTATCGGTGTATTCACCTTCAGATAACGAGCTGCAGCTTGTGGCAGCCTATCCCGAAATTGCGGGCAGCTGCTATTCAAAGGCTGGAGATGTGCTTGCTGTAGCCAATACGCAGGGATTATTTCTCTATGACATCAGTAATTTGGAAGATATCAAAACCATCCCCTAAAATTGCTATTATGAACAAGTTTTGTCTTATCACTTTGTCGCTATTTATGACGCTTGGCGTTTTTGCTCAATCCGGAAAAACCACCAAACAAAATCTCAACAACCAGCACACTAAAATCTCTTTTGAAGATAGAAAAGAGCGTGGTTTTTATAGTGCCATGCAGATAGGTTTTTTGTTGGGCAATAAACAGGAAATCGAGCGACCCACTTACTACCCCTTATATAACATTGATTATGCGTCATCTGTATATCCTTCTCCCGGGTATTCGCAACCTCAAGCGCGCAATAAACTGGCATTTGCTCCTTCAGTTGCCCTCACCGGCGGGTATATGTTCAGTGAGCATTGGGCAGCAGGAGCAGGTATTGGTTTCGAAATCTTTGAACACAACCTGTTTCCCCTTTTTGCCGAACTGCGTTATACCTTATGGGATAGTAAAATATCGCCCTTCATTGTGCTAAAGGGGGGATATGCCTTTGGAAGTTTCAATGATAAGGATTACGACGAGCTTTACCTAAGCTGGACGCCTTACTATCTCTCAGATGCGAAACTTCGGCACTATGGGGGATTGATGATTCATCCCGAAATAGGTGTGAAAGTACCCCTAAATGCGGACATTGATTTGTTGTTTACGGCTGCCTACCGGCATCAGAAAACAAAATCGGTTGCCAGAAGAGAGTATGATCAGGGGCAATTCGATGAGTGGGAGCACAATGAGGACTACAATCGACTTTCGTTGGGGTGTGCAATTATGTTTAGGTAAGGTACCAGGATGACTGCATCTTTGCTTAAGAGAATGGACATTTTAACTATATAAGCATTCAAGGGTATTATAGCCATAACAATCGGTGATTTTTTGTAATTTTTACCTTAAGCTCCCGCTTGGCGGGTTTTGTTCAATATCAAAATATAATTAACTGCTGTTTCTGTGCTTACAGCCCGCATTAGTCTTAGTGCTTTTCGCCAGAAAGACACCACGCATTCCACAATTAATCATATTTGCGGAACCTTCACGTTCATGCAAAGAAACGCAAAAAGAAAATTATGATAATTGATAATTGAAAAATTGGAAATATGAAAAAAGACAAAAAGAATGACTATTGTCCGGAGAAATATGGTTTAACCTGTTTAGATTGCTTCGGTTCCCTCGCAAAGACCCGCATATATTGGTCTTATACAGCGGAAGGGGTTGGTTTTCGGCTTAGCCGAAAACCAACCCCTTCCGCTGTATACCTCCCCTAATTACCGTCCATTGCGAACGTAGTGAAGCAATCTAATTTTTTATCCGGACACCAATGAAAAAGAATGACTTGGTTGAAATATTTGCGGGATCATCATTAGATGCTGAAATAGTTAATAGTCTATTGAAAAATTCTAAGATAAAGACCTTTTTAAAAGACCAGAATATTGGAACATTAGCTCCATGGCAAGTTTCAGCGGGAGGTGCAGGTGCTGTTAAAATTATTATCAATAGGCATGATTATGAGACGGCCAAATTGATTATTGAAGAATACAAACGAAATAGAGAGTAAAAAAATTGCGACGCACGAACAGCGAATCTTTGTAAGCTATTTAGCCTGAATTATTCATGAATAATCCGGGTTAGAAACACAGACATAAAAATTATAGAAAATAGAAACTATATTAATGGGGTATCTAATCGGCACCTTGAGGCTTATCTTTATGGCACTACTTTAACAGGCTGTAATTACAGCGCCTATAACATGCGATAAAATTACAAAAGAAAATCACGGGTATTAGATCGGTTAACCCATCAAGAAAAAATGGCGCGTTAGCGCTATAATCTTCGTAGATAAATAATCTGATACAAAATGGAAGGGGCGTACCCGTGAACCTCCCCAAGTTGCCGGTTATTGCGAACGTAGTGAAGCAATGTAATTTTTTATCCGGACACCAATGATTTTTTTAAATTTTGCAGAATACATTTAATTTTTTCCTCCTCAATAGCTTTCACTTTTATGTTGTTGCAATACGACTTTTGCAACAACATTTTTCATTCTTTAATTAATGAATGAAATAAGTACTTACTAGTTAGTTGGTAATAAGTATATTATAAGAAATGCTTGTTCAGAACTGTGAATTATGTAACTAATAAACAAGTATTTACACAACCTATTTAATCGGCTAAGCGTATACCAATAGACGACTTATCTCTTGAGCTTTATTTTTTTCCCTCTTACCTACAGTAAGTCCAATCTAAAGAAAGAGAATCAAAGAAAATCGTGTGAAGCAGCTTCTTGTGTGAAGAGTTACGCAAATAGCCCTTTGGGTTAAACCTATCAACATAAATATAAAGGAGGCAAAAAAGCAGGTATGAAGCATAATGAGCTGCATTGTTCATTGTTGTTCTTCAATACTGAGAAATAGTTTTTTATACAAAGCAGAGAGAGTAATAAATACATTAATTATTAACAAACACAAAAAAAATGAAAAGATTAAACATCCTATTCGCAACCATTATTATGGTAACAGGTTTATCAGTCGGTGCTATGGCTCAAACCGAGAACACAGCAGTGGGCGCTAAAATTCTTACTGCAATGACAATTACCGAAACAGCGCCAATGCATTTTGGTACAATGACAGTTCCTACAGGGGCAACAACAGTTGTGCTAGCCACAGATGGTACGGTAACCGTTGGTAGTGGAACTACAACGCTCTTAGCTCAGGCTCCTATATCTACAGCAGCAGCTTATGACATTACAGGAGATATGAGTGCTACTTATGCAATTACGATTGATGCAAGTTCCATTATAACCAATGGAACGCCTGCTGAAGACATGACCGTTAATGCGTTTGTTTGTTCCTACGCAGGGCTGACAAGTACACTAGATGCAGGTGGTGCAGATAACTTTACTGTTGGGGCAACTCTCAACTTAGTTGATGCCCAACCCGCTGGAACTTACGCCGGAACTTTTGATGTAACTGTTGCTTACAACTAAATTAGCTTTTTACTGAAGGGGAGGGCTCAAATGGGTCTTCCCTTTTTATTACCTGGTAATCTATTACTTGTACTCTTTACCAATAAAAAAAACGAAACAATGAAATATCGACTATTGGCAATATGTATTTTAATCTCTGGTTTTGGCTCTCAGTCATTGGCTCAGGGCGATTTACTGGTAACGCCAACCCGGGTTGTATTTGAGGGCAAAAAGCAGAAGGAGGCACTTAACCTTGTGAATATGGGCAAAGATACAGCTAGGTATGCTCTCTCATTTATTAATTACAATATGAATGAGGATGGATCTTTTGAATCAATAGAGAAGCCCGACTCAGGACAATTGTTTGCCACTCCCTACCTGCGCATATTTCCGCGAAGAGTATCTCTTGCTCCGGGCGAACCACAGGTAATTATGTTACAATATAGGCGCAGAGCCAATATGGTGTCAGGTGAATATCGCTCGCACCTCTATTTTAGAGCTGAAAAACGAATCGACCCTCTTGGTACAGTAAAGAAGGATACCTCTAATCTGACTATTCAGCTTATTCCTGTTTACGGCGTGAGTATCCCCATTATAATCCGCTCAGGCATAGTTGATGTAGGTTCTTCGCTAACAAATCTTAGTATGGGTATACAACCAAACATGGAACAATACCTAAAACTTACCATAAACAGAACAGGCAATATTTCTATTTATGGCGATATCGTTATCGAATATATTCCAACACAAGGCAAATCAATGGTAATTGGGGGAGTAAAGGGTGTGGGCGTTTATACCAATATAAGTAAACGAAATCTTGTTGTAAAGCTGAGTAACTCAACAGGCCAACCCTTTTCAAACGGAAAGGTGCTCGTGCAATTTATAAGTAAAGGAGAGGCAAAACAAATTGTTTACGCCGAATCGGAGTTGAACTTATAGGAATTATCTAACTAAAAACAGAAAATGAAACAGCGAAACACAAAAAAATGGCTTGTTAGGTGGTTGTTTATAGCGACTACTGTTCTTGCTTGTGCTAGCAATTCGTTTGCCCAGCCTGACCTGCCACCAAGGTCGTTAACAGTTACCGCCACTCAGGCAATTCATTTTGGAACGTTTTGGGTAGGTGCTACTGGTGGAGATGTTATTGTCGGTTGGGATGGCAGCCGATCGTCAACAGGAGATGTTGTACTACTTGCTATGGCACCATTAGCTCAACCTGCTATTTTCGAAGTAAAACTTTGTCATGGCAGAAATGTGATCATCACTTTTTCGCCCACTACCCTTTTAACAAACGGAACAGGTGGCTCGCTGACACTCGAAATTGGCCCCACCGAGCAAGGAGGTAACAACGCCAGTTTCATAACTAATAACGATTGTAATTTCATTACACCCTTACGAGTAGGGGGGACGCTTGCTATACCTGGCAGTTCTCCTTCAGGAACCTACTCAGGTAGCTTCGACATCACGTTTAATCACGAATAACCGATGAAGAAGATCCGTTACATCGGCAACAGATTTATGGGTGGGTTTTCGAGCATTCCTCATTTGGTTATGCCTTTTCTAATGAAATGGCTAAGTCTCCTTTTTTTTATGGTCCTATTCCTAAGCCCAAAGGTATTTGCCCAATACATCTATACAGATGAAGAGGTTGCTGGTTCGGTTGTGTTCGATGGGTTTCCTGTTCTGGTGATAGTTGAAGGCTATGAAAATTTCTATGTTGATGCTTTATATGGCAATAACGACATCCTTTATATAAACATTGAAGATTTATTTCAAACCCTTGGTATTTCATGTGCTATTGAGCAAAATGGCAATGTTTTAAACGGGTTTATTGAAAATGAGGAGCAAACATATTCGATTGATTTTACAGAGAATCAGATTGAAGTTGGCAATAAAGTATTTTCCCCACATCAGAGCTTAATTAAAGAAGGTGGAGCTTTTTACTTAGAAGCCTCATTATTCCCCGAAATTTTTGGGATAACCTTAACCTTTAACTACCGGGCGCTTACAATAATACTAAAATCCGATTTTGAACTCCCGGTGGTAAAACAACGGCAAATTAATGAATTGAGGAGCAATATATTAAAGCTAAAGGGCCAGGAGGTTGTAGATACTATTGTGGAACGAAACTACCATCTTTTTAAGATTGGAAACATCGATTGGGCATTAGCATCATATCAAAAATGGAATGGCTTTACCGATAACCGGTTTTCACTTGGCATTGGAACCGAACTTCTTTATGGCGAATTAAATGTCTCGGCTAATTACTACGATCAGTATAAATTCGATAATAGGCAGTTGGCCTACCTCTGGCGTTGGGTCGATAATGATAAAAAACTTATTAAGCAGGCACAAGTGGGTAAGATATCAACACAAACCCTGGCATTTATAAATTCTCCAATAGTGGGGGCTACGATTCGAAACTCGCCCACAACCGTTCGAAAAGCCAAAGGGTACTATACCTTAAATGAATATACAGAGCCCAATTGGGATGTGGAACTTTATATTAATAATGTAATGATTGATTACACAAAAGCGGATGCGTCAGGACTATTTACTTTTAAAGTACCCATTGTTTATGGTTATACTACACTGAAAATGGTGTTCTATGGCCCGTTGGGTGAAGAGCGTACCGAGGAACGTGTTATGAATATGCCCTATACTATTATTCCTGCAAATGAATTTGAATATGGAGTATCGGCAGGCTTGTTGCAGGATAGCTCTTCCAGCCGTTTTGCCCGTGGCGATTTTAACTACGGAGTAAATCGTTACTTAACGGTTGGTGGAGGGCTTGAATACTTATCGTCGATTCCGAATGGGGCTTTCATTCCCTTTGCAAGAGCTACCCTACAGCCGTATAGTAAACTAACGTTAAATTTTGAATACGCTTATGGTGTTAAAACAAGCGGAATGCTATACTTAAATTTTTTTAAGAATGCTCTCCTCGAAATTAACTATTCCAAATACGTCGAAGGGCAACTGGCCACTCGTTTCAATGCACGCGAAGAGCGTAAAGTAAAACTGTCAGTGCCATTTAGGATTAAGAGGATTGCCGGATTCTCACGAATCGACTATACTCAA
>JAWOEH010000163.1:0-6739 GCA_046482855.1 Bacteroidales bacterium
GTTCGACAGGTTATATCGCGAAGAGAAACAGAATGCGCAACTTGCCATATTATTTACTCTACTGGCAATTATTATTGCCACCCTTGGGCTTTTTGGTCTTACCAGCTTCACCACCGAACAACGAACCAAAGAGATAGGTGTGCGCAAGGCCATGGGAAGTTCTTCGTTGCAGGTAATTATGCTCCTGGTCCGTGAAATTTCTATATTGATTATGGTTAGCACGTTAATTGCCTGGCCTGTTGCATGGTTTGTACTAAACAATTGGCTCAGCAATTTTTACTACAGTATACCGCTCTCGCCAATCTATTTTCTGTTGGGTTTTCTGGTTGCCCTTGGCATTGCTTTGCTCACAGTGAGCTATCAGGCGCTAAAAGCTGCACGTACCAATCCGGCCACAGCACTACGCTACGAATAGCATTACTTCTGCCCCGGCATATCCGGCGGCCCGGCCACCGGAGGAACATAGGTGAACCACAATCGGGGCAGAAGTTTTTTCCTTCTCCTGAAAATGTAAAGGCTGCACAATCAGAGAAATACCCCTCTTGTGCAGCCTTGTTTTATTCTTTGGTAAGATCCCTTAGCAGCACGCTTCAGTCTCTTGCAAAATATACTCGCGCAAATTGGAACCCAGAATTCGATAAATTTCTTCCATCTTATTGGCAGGTGTTTCGGTAAATACAAAGCCAAATACAGGGTACTCCTTAAAGTCTACACGTCGTATCTCCAACGGGCGAACGAAGTCCTCAGCCAGTTTTTCATAGTCGAACTGGTCCACTTCTTCACCAGGGATACCGCTGTTGTTATCTAAAATGGCGATACAGTAATTTTTTCCATCTTTCCCGGCTAATATTTCATCCCAGTTGGGTTTTTTATTAGCAAAGTAGTATTCGTATTGATTGATACCGTACGCATGATAACCCAGGTCAGCAGAAGTACACCAACCGCCAAAACGCATGGGGTTTACCTCAATAGGAATGAGTTCGCCCTTGCTGTTTTCGCGTAACTCCAGGTGTATAGGGAAATTGCGTAAATCGGCCACTTCGCCCAGGTAGTTTACCAAATCCTGAACCTTAGGCAACATACGTAAGATGATCTCTTTGGAGGTGTAATAAACCCGGTCGCTCACATCTTTTCCCGAGGAGAAGATATGATTCAGAATATTCATCACTACGGGCTCCCCTTCTTCGTTAAAATAGCAATCTACCGCGTATTCTTCTCCTTCAATACACTCTTCAATAATAAAGTCGTTGGCATCAAAAACTTCTGCAGGATATAAATTTTTCACTTCCTCCAGCTCGTTGTTAATGCTGTTAAGAACATCCGTCCACTCTTCAGGTGCATCAACTTTGTAAACACCCATACTAAAGAAGCCAATGGCCGGCTTTATGATAAACGGATAGGGAAGGGTAGTGGGATTTATTTTGTCAAGATCTTTAAGTGCCACTTGCTTGAAAAAGAAATCCGGAAATCGTTCCTGAATCATTTCACGGAACGTCACCTTATTTTTGAATCGCTTTATGCGTGCCGGCAGTGGTGTGAAACCGAGATGGGTTTCAATCCAGTTGATGGCATTTTCCGAGTTGGAATACATGCGGGTTTCCGGATCTTTCCGAAAAGCCTCAACGGCCTGCTCATTGGAAAGATAATGCAAATTACGATCTTTTGCCTGGGCTTCAATTAATGGTGTGGGAATGGTAGGGAATTGATTTCGCTCAACAGTATCTAACAAAATGTTCGATACATACGGTTTGTCTAAAATGATCATATGTCCTCTTCTTATCTAATTACGTTTTTAAAAACAAGGTCGCAAATGTAGGGTTTCCTTACCAGTTTACCAAATCGGTCGTTTTCAGAGGGTTGATTGTCAGGAAGCTGTTGTTTTCAGGCATTGGGAAGGGTATGAAGTGGTACATTGCTGGTTTGCTTTATACTAATTAGCATTTAGTGTATTACTTGTTAACCGTTTCAATTCTCTCGCAATTTCCCGGATATGCAGGATGTTCTGAAGAGCTATCGTCATCTCACCTAAATTCGTATATTTGAGTCATTATGGAGCATCCCTACAGACAACTGCTGGTTATTGACGATGACGCCGATATTCTTCTCTCGGCAAAGGTGGTATTACGTAAACAGTTTGATGTAATTTACACCTTTGAACATCCCTTGGATGCAGAGAAGTATAAGGAGCCATTGCAACCCGATGTGATTATGCTGGACATGAATTATGCGCAGGGACAAACTGCCGGACGGGAAGGCAAATATTGGCTAAAACGCCTGGGAGATAGGTTCCCAAATAGTAGCATTGTGATGATAACCGCCTATGGAGACATCAACCTGGCTGTAGAAACCATGAAGGAAGGGGCTGTAGATTTTGTAGTAAAGCCCTGGGAGAACAAAAAGCTTATAGATACAGTAAATGCGGCCGGACAGCTTGCACAGGGCAAAAAGGCGTTTGGCGATCTTCCCGAAAAACAGAATCCTTTACAAGAACAATATAACCCACTTAGGGAGCATTTGGTAGCCCATTCTGCAACGATGCAGCAGGTAGAGGAGATGGTTAAGAAAGTAGCACCCACCGATGCCCATGTGCTGATTACAGGTGAAAATGGAACGGGCAAAGAGCTTATTGCCCGCCAATTGCATGCGTATTCGCTAAGAAGCAAAGCGCCTTTTATACATGTGGATTTGGGCGCTTTAACAGAAACGTTGTTTGAGAGCGAGCTCTTTGGACATCAGCAAGGAGCTTTTACGGGAGCCCTTCAAACTAAGCCAGGACGTCTTGAAACAGCGGGAATGGGCACCCTTTTTCTGGACGAAGTGGGCAACTTGCCGTTGCCATTGCAGGCCAAGTTGCTACAAGTACTTCAAAGTAGGGTATTCTTTCGTGTAGGCAGTAATGAGCCTGTACCGCTACAGGCGCGAATTCTCTCGGCCACCAACAGTGCTCTGCAGCAACGCATACATGCGGGTACATTTCGGCAAGATCTGCTCTATCGGTTAAATACTGTTACAATTGCTTTGCCTCCTTTACGTGAGCGTATCGAAGATATTGCTCCCCTGGCACACTCTTTTGCCCAAAAAATTGCCCGAAAATATGGGAAGCCCATACCTGTAATCACCGATCAGGCTTATGCTCGTTTGTGTGCCTATAAATGGCCCGGAAATATACGTGAATTGCAACATGTAATCGAGCGAACCCTGATTATGAGTGAACGTACCGAGCTCCATGCCAACGACTTTTTACTCCAGGAACCCGCGCATCAGGATTTATTGCAGGAGCAAACCTTACATCTGGAAACGGTAGAGCGTCAAACCTTACGAAAAGCCTTACATAAGCACCACAATAATGTGAGTGCTGCGGCTAAAGAACTGGGATTGGGACGTACAACGCTGTATCGAAAAATGGAAAAATATGGACTCTAAACATAGTACCTTACAGGTGGTTTGGCGCGTAGCATTGCTGATGCTTGCAATGGGGTTGTTTCTGTTTTCGCTCCAGCAAGAGCGATGGTTTGCAACAACTGCAGCTTCCGGGCTGTTGGTTGTACTAAGTGGGTTTCTTATTGTACGTTATACCTTGCAAATCCGGCGGGAGTGGGCCCAGTTTCTGCTCTCTATTCATGAAAAGGACTATCAGCAATACCCTGTGCAGCGTAAAAGCCGGCGAGAAGATCCCCTCCACCAGGCTTTTGCAACTGTATCTGAGGCCTTGCGTGAAGCGCGAATTGAAAAAGAGGTGCAGTTCCATTTTCTTCAGTCCTTGGTTAATCACCTACAATTGGCCATGATCAGTTTTCGTTCCGATGGAAAGATCTATTTTATGAATAAAGCATTTTGCGAGCTCTTTCAGGTGCCTGAAGTGAGCCAACTGAGTAGGCTGCGCACTTGGAATACTTCATTGTATCATATTTTACAAACGGTTCCTACCACAAAAGAGGGTGTGCTGCATCTTACGCAACCCGAACCCCTACAATTGGCCATGCGACGCTCGTACTTTCGGCTCCAGGAGGAAAGCTTTACCATCGTATCGTTGCAGGATATCAAGAAGGAGTTAGATGCAGGTGAAATGGCTTCCTGGCAAAAGCTTACCCGCGTGTTAACCCATGAAATCATGAATTCGGTAACTCCCTTATCGTCACTTTCAGTTGAAGCCGTGGAGCTTTTGGATGAGAGTCGCGAAGCACAAGGTGATGAAAAGCATTCGCTGCAAAGGTTATTACATCAGTCACTTACAACCATTGCCTCACGTAGCCGCGGGTTATTGCAGTTTGTAAAGCGTTATAAGCAGTTTTCCCATCCACCAGCCCCGCAATTGGAGAGCGTTTCCGTCTTTTCCCTTGTGAAGGCAGCTACGCACCTTTTGCATCGCGATTTTGAGATGGCCGGCATCGAATTGACGGTAACCTCTCAGCTCCCTTCAGATCAGGTACTTGTTGATAAGCAATTAATGGAACAAGTATTTATCAATGTATTGGTTAATGCCAAAGAAGCCTTATTAAAAAAAGAAATGCCCCGCATTGGGGTGATCATGGCAAAAATTGCCGATGAACTGGAGGTGCGGTTTGTTGATAATGGTTGTGGAATGAGCGACGAATTGCTGCAGAAGGCCTTTGTGCCGTTCTATACTACCCGTGATCAAGGCTCAGGCATTGGGCTAAGTCTGTCGCGGCAAATTGTGCTACAGCATCACGGTCACATGCAGTTAAAGAGCCGTTTGGGCGAAGGTACCAGTGTTACGATTCGTCTTCCTCAGGTGCCACAAAATGCAGAAACCGGCCATTGATGGTAACCCGTTTAAATCCAAAATTTGCGCGTATCCACTCAATTGCCCGTGCATGATAAAAGAAAACATGGGTATCATCATTTTTATAGCCCCAGCCATTGAAGTCCAACCCTTCATGAAAAAGTGACGTCATACACAGAAGAGAACCTCCGGGAGCCAGCAGTTCGCGAAGGCGGGTGAATTCCAATGCGGGGGTGTGGAAATGCTCCATCACTTCACAACATACAATGTAGTTGTATGTTTGGGTTAGCAGCTCAGGTTTTGGATGAAAAAAGGGATCGTACGTATGCAGGGAGTAGCCTTTTTCCGTGAGCATGGTTGCTACCACCGGACCGGGACCAGCGCCGTAGTCAAGTCCCTCCTCCTGTGGCTCATGATAGGCATATACAGCCTCAACAATGGGGGCAACAAAATTCCTGTAGTGCTTATCGTATACATCATTTTCATGTAGCCCGTAACGTTTGTTCTCTTCTTCTGGATCCAGCCAGTGTTGCGGATCCCGGACAAGCGAAAAGCAACTTTCACATTGCAGAAAGGTTTCCCCTTTAAAAACAGTGAACGTGTTTAACCGTCCTTCACAAAGCGGACATTGTGTCATCATTTCTTTATTCATCGGTACCATGCTACTAGTTAAATTTTAAAGGTAGAAAAATATTGCTACTTTCCTATTCCCGTTAACTCATTAAGGGTTTTTTGGGAAAGATCGCCAACTAAAAAGTACTCTCTGTGACGTGAAAATTGTAGGTGAGGAAACTATTTTGCGAGCATAAGAAAGGACGCAAGTAGTTGCGTCCTTTTGCATTATTGGTGTGTTCCACTTCTGATTATTCGGGCCAAATGGGGGTTTCATCATCTTTCCAGAAAGGCCCTATCTGTATTTCATCCAGCTTGTTGTTTACAACCCAGAAGTTCACGTTCTTTTCATCAAAAGAGATGAGTTCATTCCCGGGGATCTCATCGGTACTGACATCCTCTATCATAGGATCTTCCCAATTTAACTCCTTGGTTTTGGCAAGCACTTCGGTTTTATCCATGCCTACTTTAATCCCTCCGCCAATGGAGAACTTATCCACTTCAACGGAAATATAGCTTAGACGGTAGCCATCATCCTCTTCAAAAGTTAAGTCGAGCCCCCACTCGTAGTAATAATAGGAATGGGCTTCATCGCCGTCGGTGTGAGTGAATTCTTCTTGCTCATCGGGAGCACCCAGCAGACTTTTGACCATGCTTTCGGTCATGCCTAGCTTTAACCCGTCGATACCCTTGCCAGGGATAATTTCATTATCTGTAAACATGTTCATCTGGTTTATTAATTTGTTACGTAAAGATACCGAAAATCGATTAGATTAACAATGAAACGGCGGATTATGCATGATTTTTCCTCTCGCCGAAATGTGCCATGTTGTGGGTCATGTTTCGGAAAATAAAAAAGTGTAGTGGAATCAATGAAATCCAATAAAGGCGACCTGCTAATCCTTTTGGACGGAAGGTTGCCTGTTGGCGTAGGATATGTTCGCCATCGTGTGGAAGAATGCGAAACTCCAGCCACGCCTCACCGGGTAATTTCATCTCGGCAAATAGCAGTAAACGTCCCTGATCTTTATCGGCCAGTAATACCCGCCAAAAGTCAAGGGCATCGCCTGTATATAGTTCACGCGGATGTGTTCGTCCCCGGCGCAATCCTACACCTCCGGTTAATTTGTCGAGAAATCCGCGAACCCGCCAAAGACCATTGGCATAATACCAACCTCTGTCGCCACCAACCGACCAAATGTTTTGGATAACTTCCTCCACCGGTCGATGGAAAGGAACCTCCTGGGTATTGGTAAAGCACCCATGCTTGGGCACTTCAATATATTCTGAAAGGTTACTATCGGAAGAACTGGTGATGAGTGCATCTTTCCAGCTACTTTTTATCGATTGCTCCTCAATCCGCTGGAAGGCTCTTTCTATGGC
>JAWOEH010000072.1:0-4988 GCA_046482855.1 Bacteroidales bacterium
CCAGGTATTAAAGCGGTTCAAAACACTTTATCAGTTCCAAAATTAGATTGCCTAACAGGAAACAACTACAGGTAAATGCCAAAAGCTCCCTGCCACACGTGAGTACAAGCGCAGCAGGGAGGGCATTTCACAGCCTATTGTTTTATTATTTTCTTATCGATAACCTGTTGCCCCATAGTTAGGCGCAACAGATAGGTACCTGCCGGAAATTCAGTTATATCCAGGGTATTCTCAAACTGAGTAACAGGTCTGCTCAACATACGTTGCCCTGTTAGCGAGAAAAGCTCCATTGTGCCCCGCGGTCTCTCGGATTGCGAAATTACCACACGCAATCTGCCTTGGGTAGGATTTGGATATATCTTCACATCCTTTTCAGTAATATCCTGCACCGATTCCTTCTGCTTGTTATTCTCTGCATTACCCGATTCTCCTTCGGGCGATGTTGGAATCACCTCCTGAACTACAGGTTGCCGGGTTTGCGCATAGCTGCGCGTGGTGCGGTTACCTCCTTTGTCGTAACCAAACACCACCTTCTGCCCATAGCAAAAGGCAGTGGTAACTGTTAAAAGTGCAATTATAATTAAGTGTTTCATAATATTGATATTAAACTCGTATTTTATCTTTAAAAGAGGAACATCACAATAATATGTCTAATTCAATTCTACCCGGTTTTTTAAGGAAGGTTACCATGATGCAAGCATTAAAATCAGAGCTAACACAACGAACAAGAAAGCGCTTATATTACTCATCTACAGCAAAATAAAAAAGACGTTGTCTCAAATTAGAAAACAGACGATTTAATTTAAAAAATCTTATCAAAGGCCTCGGAAAACCAAGGCGTATTTGGGCACCGAATGTTTATCATTTAATTAAATGAAATCTGTTTAAAGAATCCATTTTTACTTTATATACATTGATACCCTTATTTATCTCAAAATAATCAATTACCTTATAGACTAACTTAGGCTTTTGCTCACATAAGCTATTAAACTTTAAATATTCAATTCTATTAACAACTTTTTTATTTTTGCTTTTAGCAGCTACACTAAAAAGAAAAAATAATGGGGCTTTGGGAGGCGTACTTAATTCCCAAGAAACTTCAGACTTAAGTTTGATGATAATTCTATCTATTTCATCATTATGCTGGAGCTTGCCTTCTTTTAATAAAAGTAATGATAATGCATTATACATATTTACAGATATATTCCTTGCCTCTTCTGGGTAGGTAGGTGTTAAATTAATTGTAACACCATTATAAATCGTATCTAATATTTCGACATTGTTATATTGAGCATGCAACGTATTCAAAAAACTAGGGCAATTGAAAATTAAAAGAAAAGTTGCTATTTTAAATGCTTGGCATTTAATTCCCTTCATCGCTTATAAGCTTTTATTATTTATAAAACAACGTAAATAAAAATCCGAAATACAAATTTGATGTTCGACGCTCTATAGGTATAGGATATGGACCACCCTTCCCCATATAATTGAAAATACCATTACCGGAAAGAAAACCTTTGTAATTAATTCTTAACTCTGAATTTGATACTCCCATTGGAGTAATTCTATCATCTACACCAATAGCTCGAAGCTCTCCACGTATTACATCATAAGTTGTCTCTCCACTATCATCCCAATATAGGACATTTCTTGCTCTGTCTTCTGCATTCTTTGACATAAGCTTATTTCCCAATTGTTCGTTATGCGAAGCATAATAATTAAATCCGTCCATAGCAAGGGGTAGTAACATTGAGCCATCAAGCCCAACAAAGTACCTATCAAATCCGTTAAATGGCTTATTACCTGTTGCTATATTGCCACCAACATTATAAGCAGTTGAACGTAGTAAATGATTTACTGAATGCTGAAGAATACGCTTGCCTTTTAATAAGTTAAACTCAAATACACTGTTTTTGCCTGTTGGGATTTCATAAGTCAATCCTAATGCACCTACAGCCATTCCTCCACCTAAGCCGAATAAAGCATCATTGCCAACACTCCCCAAATTTACATCACCCAAACCAACACCATTTCCTGTTTGTGCAATAACATTATTAACAGCAGCTCTACTTCCTGCCCCAATCCCCGAGACTAAAACCTGCCCTCCCGAAGTTGTCAAAAATCCAGAAGACGCTCCAGCTGTACCAGCCATTAACGCACCAGCTGCGGCACCAACTCCAAATGAAGCAAGTCCTTCCCCAAAATTATCAATTTTATCAAGATTGCTTAAAACATTAAATGTCCCTCCAATTGCAGCTCCAATAATAATATGCCAAAACTCCCCATCGGGATCGGTATAAATCAGCGGATTATTCATACAATAGGCAAACCTATTCAAATTGAGTGGATTATCGGGAGACTGAATATGTGGGTCGGGGTGCAGAAAGCGTCCCAGAACAGGATCATATACACGTCCTCCCATGTTAATCAGCTTCAACTGCAACAGATGCTCGTGACCAGTATAGCCACAGTTCATCCATGCCAGGGGTTCGCTGTCGGCAAAACCGGCACCACCTTGCTTTAAGGCCTTTCGGCGGCCCCAGGCGTCATAGTAGTAGCGAGCACCAAAGTCGTACCAGATGGGGCGGGTGCCACTGAGATCCTGATTGAGTAGCCTTTTGCCGCTGAAAAGTTGGTCGGTACTGCTCTCGCCAGCCACCGTCAGTCCTGCTATGGTCATGCCAAAGGGGTAGTAGTGTACCTCGCCACTCAGGCTGGCCTGGTGGTTGGTACCTTCGGTAAATCGCGCACGCGCACTGCCCAGTTGGTCGCGCAGGTAGCAATCGTACTTGTACTGCCCGGCACCGTTTACCATTACATGTCCTTCGGTTGTTTGCATCACGGCAAAATAGTCTTGTAATTACCCTGAAGGTAATATTTTTATATGTATATCCGTTTTTGGACCTAATTTCATTTTGATTTTCATTACCTTGACTCTGCTTTAGGTATAAAATGGATAACCATATATTTTTATGCTAATTTACAACATTATACCCTCCCACACGTGAGGAGGCTTGCAACAGCATGTATCAAGTGTTAGATTGCTTCGGGCAAGCCCTCGCAATGACCTAACAACCAAACAATAAGAAGGGGCGGTATAGCAGGACTGGCGGCAAACCCGCCAGCCCTGCTATACCGCCCCTATCCTCCAAATGCTCCGCGGTCATTGCGAACGAAGTGAAGCAATCTAAACAGCTGGCATTTAATGCACCAGACGCTACTAATTTTAATGGGAACCTTGCCAAAAACTCCGACTATATATACACCTGAAATTTGGAAGCCGATACGAGCCTACCTGGATAACCTCAAGGAGTCGGATTTTTGCGTGCGACCGCGGGGACGGAAAGTGTTTTTTATACCACTATTTTTTCTCAGTTAAATAAAAAAGTACCGGACGGCCTGGCATGATTTTTTTGCCGACGATTGAAGGCAAAACACGGCTTTTATTGGCCTGTGGTGTGGGATTATAAGCTTAGTTTTTTATCGTCCTGGTTATTATTCCAGAAACGTAAAAACTCGATATTTCTTTCGTCTATTATCCTGTAAAACAAAGTAATCTGCTTGCAAATTACGCAACGCTTAATTCCTGGCATATCAGTATTCTGGAGTTCAACATTCCCTTGCTTTAATAAAAATTCGGTCTCATCAACTGCATCAATAAATTCCTGGGCCTCTTTTTCTGACCAGTCATGCAACAAGTAATCAATATTATTGTAATAATCAAGCCTGGCTATTTTGTTCCAATGTACTGTTCTCATTTAAATTTTAAATTTGGATATTTGCCTCTGGCTTCTTCCATTACCTGTTCATGAGTATAGGTCTCCCCTTGCTTACTTGCTTCTAATGCTTCATTGATAGCCGCTTTCTCATCTTTGGACAACTCATAAGGGATGGTGGCATTTAATAATGCTACAAACTGATTGTAAACCTTTTCAAGGTCAGATTCCTTTAAGTTATCTATCTTCCTGAACAAATCCAGTTTTATTTCTGCTGCATTCATAATCGCATAGTTTTTATCCCTTACAAACTTAACGATAAAATTGGTCACATGGTTTTCTATTTTAATGGATGACACTTTTTAAGTCTACCTTGAAGTTTATCCAGGTTATTCAGCTGGTACCGTTCTGTTGAACTTACAAAAAAGTGTACCCTGAAAACTGTATAGATTTTGTAGAATCAACAGAAAAAAACGCATCTCTGGAAGAGTTCAAGAGCTCCCCAGTCCCGACACGGTCGGGAGACCCCATGTATTGTATTGGTGACTGGTAATTGGTTGAAAAATTGAATAGATGCACCATACCCAGAAAACTGTATAGATTACGTATAGCAGAAAAGAGATCCTAAATACCTACGCTGCCAAATGTTTGAGGAGATCCGAGTGTTCCTTTTACATTACAAATTAGAAACAAAAAAAGCCCTGCGTCTCTGCAAGACTTCGATAGCTCCCCAGTCCCGACACGGTTGGGAGACCCCTGGTTTTGTATTGGTGACTGGTAATTGGTTGAAAAATTGAATAGATGCACCATACCCAGAAAACTGTATAGATTACGTATAGCAGAAAAGAGATCCTAAATACCTACGTTGCCAAATGTTTGAGGAGATCCGAGTGTTCCTTTTACATTACAAATTAGAAACAAAAAAAGCCCTGCGTCTCTGCAAGACTTCGATAGCTCCCCAGTCCCGACGCGGTCGGGAGACCCCCTTCTGCAGAAAAATTTGGACATAAAAAAAGCCCTGCGTCTCTGCAAGATTTCGATAGCTCCCCAGTCCCGACACGGTCGGGAGACCCCCTTCTGTAGAAAAATTTGGACATAAAAAAAGCCCTGCAAGAATGCAAGGCTTTGGGAGCTCCCCAGGTTGGACTCGAACCAACGACCCCCTGATTAACAGTCAGGTGCTCTAACCAGCTGAGCTACTGAGGAGTGTTTTTTTCAGATGCGTTTTGTCTCAAACGCGATGCAAAAGTAACCGCTTTTTTGAAACTTACA
>JAWOEH010000016.1:0-7808 GCA_046482855.1 Bacteroidales bacterium
AAATATTGGTCATTGAATTAATAGAAACATTGGTGGAAATATTAGATCTAACTCTTGAACTAGAGGAAACAATTTCTACAATAATTACCAGAACTGATATTGAAAGTAAAATTGAACTTGCTTTTTCTACCCCTGTTGACATAGGTGGAAAAAAAGCAACAGCTTAGATTAAAAATGGAATTCTTTAAGTTACTTACAACAAGGCAGTTATAAAAATTAGCCGACTGAATATCAGACAGTTACTAAACTCCGAAACTTAAGTTAGTTATTTTCTGGGGGTTATGCTGGTTTTTCTCATTACCGGAAATGTGTGGTTATTGGGAGGCGGAGCCCTGTCGGCACAATCATCTGTGGTTTTATGGGTGTTGCTGCTGTTGGCTGGTATCGAGTGTGTTGCTGTATTTTGGGCGGCTGTTTTGTTTTTTAGCAAAGCTTCACATCTTGACGTATATCAGAAAAAAGTACGCCACCAATTTTTTATTGCCTACGCTTCGGGATATGTGCTTTCGGTACTTGTTGTAGTAGGAATTGTGGATCAGATGAATTTATTAGGCCTGGCGGTGGTTATCTTTTTTTTGCGCGATTTGGTGCCCGTTCTTCTGCTTTCCTTTTACTACCAAAAACATGGGATTGTTCAGCCTTCCAATAGCAATTTACGGGGAGCTGTAGAGCATTTTTTTCAGCAGGAAGGTATTTCACCACGCGAGCGCGAAATTATTCGGTGTATTTGTCAGGGAAAAACCAATAAAGAGATTAGTAAAGAACTTTTTATTACCGAACAAACGGTTAAAGATCATACACACCGTATTTATAGTAAAACAGGTTTGCGTAACCGCATACAGTTAGCAAATAAAATTCAATCGTTGGAGGGATATTAAAAAAAAGAGGCCTTCCGAATAAAGAAGGCCTCTTTTCATGTATGTGCTTTATTTATTCTTTGTTCATAAGTTCGTAGCCCATTGTTTTGCCCTTTTGGGTAGCAGGTATGCCCTCAGTCATCCATCGGGGAGCAGGTGCATCCTTTAAGTAGTGATTGAAAAATTGCATCATGCGAATGCTTAAATCTTTTGTGTTGGGCGATTTGTCGCGCTCATTGTGAGGCGCATCATTGTAGTTCAGCATCCATACAGGTTTGTTCAACCTACGCAAAGCTACAAAGTACTCAATTCCCTGGTACCAGGGCACCGCACCATCGCCATCGTTGTGACGCATAAGCAGCGGCGTTTGAACTTTTGGTGCATAAAATACAGGCGAGTTTTCGATATACTGCAAAGGACGCTCCCACAGGGTTCCGCCAATACGGCTTTGGGTTTCCTCATACTGGAACATACGGCTCATGCCTGTTCCCCAGCGAATACCTCCATAGGCACTGGTCATGTTCGTTACCGGGGCGCCGGCCGAGGCGGCTGCATACATGTCCGTTTTGGTAATGATGTAGGCTACCTGGTAACCTCCCCAGCTTTGCCCCTGCAGCGCCATGCGCGCTTTATCAATGTACGGACGGCTTTCAACTAGTGAGAGGGTTCCACTAACAATATAGTTGTAGGCACTTTCACCCGGGTAGCCTTCTTTGTAGCGGATATTCGGGATGAAAACCAGATATCCGTTGCTTGCGTAAAACGTAGGATTGATAACACTTCTGCTGGGGCGAGGCGCTCTGTGGTTGTGCAGCCCATCAGAACTCAAGCGGTAGAAGTATACCATCATGGGATATTTCTTGTTGGGATCGAAATCTTCTGGTTTGTATAAGAGCCCCTCTTCAGTAGTTCCTTCGGTAGTGGTCCATTTTACCAGTTCAACAGTAGCCCAGTTGTACGCCTCTTGTTGAGGATTGGCTTTTGATACCTGCGTAGGTGCATCAAAATTCAGATTGCTGGTGAACAGGTCAGGATAGTCAACTGCCGATGATCGACGCCACACAACCTGATTGGTTTCGCGGCTCTTTTTGGGCGGAAAATAGCGGTAGTCGCCTACAATAAGGGCTTCCGGGTTTGCCTCTTTCGAAGCATCCACTTTGTAATAGCCGGATGCTTTTGTGCTATTATTAAAGCCTGACAATAGAATGGACGATTTGGTGGGAACATAATCCAATTCCTCATCTAGTTTTAAGTAGCGGAAGGTTACCTCATTTTCTCTTCCATACCCATTGGTGACACATTCCGGAGCTTTTTTCCCTTTGGGATCCAGGCGCCAGATATCGTATTTGTCATAAACTAAAAAGGCTTTATCGTCCTTTGTCCAACCGGCAAAGAAGTAGGGAGAAGGATCGCTTGGGTAGTCATGCTCCTCATTGTAGAGGTTTACATCCATTCCCATGCTGATGTGACGGGTTGTAGCTGAGGCAATATCGTAGGCATACCAGCTGCTGTCGGCATTTTGGTACCAGTAAAGATAGTTGCCTTCGGGCGATATGTTAAAATAGGACTGTATCTCCTTTTTTACGATCTTACGTTCGCCCGTTTTTATATTTACCAGGTAATAATCGGCGTAGGGGGGCATCTCCCAGGATTGTTGACGCATATAAGGTTGTTCGTCGGTACCCAGCGCTAGATCGTGATTCCCATCCAGTACCAGTTGTACGTCCCGGAGGTTCTCATCTTCCAATTGCACCAACTTGTTATCTTTAATATGATAAACCGAAAGATAAGTGCGTTTTTTCTCGCGATTGGCACGCTTTAGTTGCTGGGGTTGCAATAAATCGTCTCTCCAATTCCATACATCTAACCTCACTTTTTCCGACTCTAATAGAGTATCTTCAGGTTCAGGCTCAGGCTTGGGGGCAACACCAAAGAAGAGCCGTTCGTCGTTTTCTGAGAAATACAAGGATCCATTTTCACTGGCTGTCCAGTTTGCTGTAAAGGGTGCTGTAAGGGTGTCTACCAGAAGTCCGGGTGAGGCGCTGCTCCCCGTTTTAAAATAGAGAGAATAGACTTTGGTTTTGCTACTATCAGCTGTGAACAAAAAGGCCAACTGCCCATTTTTATGGTCCAATGTGAGCTTTTTAGCCAGTCCTTCCTGCTCAAATAGCTGGCTGGATGTCTCTTTTTTTGTATCAAAAACCTGAAGGGTGGATTTAAGAAGCGTATCATTTTGCAAAGTGATGAAACCTATACGTTCGCCGTCTTCCGAGAGGGTCACCTCGGTAACCGAAGGAAACAGGTGTTTTTTATCCGCTGTGGGCTGAACAATCGCCAGGGTGTAGGTATCAGGAGCTGTTTTGTCAAACGTGCTTTTTTTCTCCTCTTTTTCCGTGGAGTCGGCTGCTTCTTTGGGTTCTTCATAAAGATAAGCCATCCACTCACCGTTTTTTTCCGGAACAGCAATCTTCTGGATATTTGGTACTTTGTAAGAAGTGTTGCTACCGAGTACATATATTCCCAGTGAATCTTTTGGGAGTTTCCCTTTCGGCGTGTCATTCAGCTTTAAGGTGCGTATCGTGTCGCTGTAGGGTTTTATGGTATAAGCTATATAGGCTGATGTAGGATTGAATGTCCCTTTGGTGCCTCGTGGGAAGGTAGTTGTTTCCTGTTTATTTTCAACATTGTATACAACGAGCTTTCCGTCGCCCTCATAGGGATTTTGTTCATAAAAAAGCCATTCGCCATCTGCAGTAATTTGGTAATCTTCAATATACTGCCAATTATCGTAAACCGAAAAGTCGAGCGGTTTTTTCTGTGCAAAAGATGATGTGACCAGAAGCAGTAAGCCCAAGGCCAACATCCAGACCGATTTTTTCATTGAAATAAGTTTGATTGTTACTAAGTTTATATACTAAGATGCTCAGATCGCTGATACGTTTAACAAAGAAACAAATTTCATTGAAATAACAGGGTCTCCAAACAAGTATATCCCCTGAGAGCTGCCTGAAGAGTAAGTTGATTTATTCGTTTTTTAGGCGTGTTTACAGAAGATGCTCCAGAATAGTTTTTGCATAAATGGGTAAATCTCCTGGTCGTCGACTTGATATGAACGGCAGATCTACCACCACAGGCTCATACAGCCAATTAGCCCCAGCGTTGGTTAAATCATCCCGAATGCCTTCGGTGCTGGTTATTCTTTTGTTCTTCACTACCTTGGCCGAAACCAAGACCCATCCTGCATGGCAAATCGTAGCAATAATTTTACGGCGTTCATACATGCGCTCAACAAATTCTAATACGCGACTATCGCGGCGCAGTTTATCGGGCGCCCAGCCTCCCGGGATTAGCAAGGCATCTGTTGTGTTAGCGTCCAGCTGATTGAAATTCATGTCGGTTTTAGCCGGGACGCCATGCTTGCCCATGTACGTTTTTCCGGCTTCCGGACCGGCTAACAGCACCTCTACATTCGCTTCGCGCAGTCGATATACAGGATACCACAGTTCTAAATCCTCAAAATGATGCTCGACCAGCATTACGGCTTTTTTTGTCTCTTTCATAAGGCTTTTGGTTTTATGTGCTACTAGTATAGAGGGATCTTTCCGGTATTTGTTCATACAAATAGTGAAAAAAATGTCGTCTGAAAAGGGCTATGTGGTCATTTTGGCGCTTTTAGCCCTGATTGCTTGGTATACATTGTTTTACCAAATAGAATGAATTGCTCGATGATTATGCTATTTCCTAAAAATAAATTGTACCTTTGTACCGAATTGAGGTATTGAGAATTTGCGCACGTAATTACTAATGAGAAGATCACTTAGTTCATTTCTGCTCACCTTTCGAATTCCTGATTTGTAAAAATGCTGTCGGCCTTTGCCCGTGATAAAACACCCGGCACTGTCCCGCTCAATAGATTGATTGCTGATAGCATGATCACGTAACATTATTAAATTTTTTCCAGATGAACATTTATGTAGGAAATCTTGACTACAATGTCAATGAGAATGACCTGAACGGTATTTTTGAAGAGTATGGAGCAGTAAGCTCAGCGAAAATTATTACCGACAAATTTAGCGGACGTAGCAAAGGCTTTGGTTTTGTTATCATGGATAACGATGAAGAAGCCAATAGTGCTATTAAAGAACTTAACGGAGCTACTTACGAGAATCGTAAGATGGTTGTTAATGAGGCACGTCCTCGTGAAAACAACGGTTTCCGAGGTTAGTACCGGAAGAAAACAGTGTTTTCGACAAACCTAAAGAGTGTAATATAAGTCAATAAAATCATATTACATATCGACAAAAAAATTACTGCCCATTTCAACCGTTCCGGGAGGAATGGGCAGTTTGTATGTAGATAACAGGCGTATTTTAGTGTGAAAATTAGCTGTTGTGGCTACTATTTTCTTACTTGCATGTATGTAAAACCAAAAAATAAACTATGGGAAGATCACAAGAATCCTTTAACAAAAAAGAAGTTCGTAACAAAAAAGAGAAAAAGCGCAAAGAGAAAGAGAAGAAACGTCAGGCGCGCCGAGAGGACGGAAAAGACAGTTTCGATGATATGATTGCTTATGTCGATGAGTTTGGAAACATTGTAGAAACGCCTCCAGACCCTGCCGATAAGCAAGAAGTAGAGCTGGATGACATTGTTCCCGGAGTACCCAAAAGAACCGAAGAGGAGGAGATTGAAGAGATACAGCGCAAAGGCGTAGTTACCTTTTTTAACGACAGTAAAGGTTTCGGCTTCATTCGTGACATGAAAACCCAACAGAGTGTATTTGTGCATGTGAGTAACCTCGATGAGCCTATTAAGGAGAATAATATGGTGACCTTTGAGGTGGAAAAAGGTCCGAAGGGTCCCGTAGCCACAAAAGTGAAGCTTCAAAAAAAGTAAGCAGAAGCATCTAAATCTTCTGTTTTTTGTAAGTATTGGAGTAAAAGTCTAATTTTACTGGAAAGATGCAACTGATTTTGTATCTTTCCAAAAAATAGAATTGTACGACGATAACTCCATGACTTATGTTGTATGCGCAATTGTACGAAGCAGGTTCAGAGGCTTTGGCAGGTGATAAGCCACTTCGTAATTTTGGTAGCTTGCTGTTACGCAAGCTGCATCATACTTCAACAACAGCTTGTTTGTTGCCCGGTGACAGCGAATATTCCTGTTCTGCGCATCAATGTACCTTCGAAAGTGCTGCCGATAATGTGATTCATCAGATAGGTACGCAAGGGACTCCTTTGCATGTGCACGATTCGCATGTCGAGCAAAATCAAGCCTTTCCTTATTATATAGTTATGCCCGATAAGCCCGGAAAGGCACGTCGGGTTATTTTTTTGTTTCACGGGTTTAATGAAAAAAGTTGGGATAAATATCTGCCTTGGGCTTATGCATTATCTCGTAGCACCGGAGCAGCTGTTGTTCTTTTTCCTATTGCTTTCCATATGAATCGGGCCCCTGCTGAATGGAGTGAAAAGCGGGCTATGTTTGAGTTAAGCCGGCAACGACGCAAGCAATTTCCAGAAGTATGTGGCTCGTCACTCTCGAATGTAGCTATTAGCATGCGATTGCATGCCTTGCCCCAGCGTTTTGTATGGTCGGGTTTGCAGTCTTTTTATGATGTTGTGGATTTTATCGGGGCTTGTAAAGCCGGTACCCATCCTTATATCCATCCTGATTTTGCTTACGATATTTTTGCCTACTCCATTGGAGGGATGTTGGCCCAAATTCTAAAGATGGCCAACCCCAAAAACTTTTTCACCCACAGCAAAGTGGCTTTGTTTTGTAGTGGCGCCGTATTTAACCGATTGTCGCCTGTGTCCAAATTTATTCTTGATAGTGAAGCCAATGTGGCATTGTATGCTTTTTTGGTAGAGCATTTGGACTACCATAGGAAAACCGACCCACGCCTCGCTCATTATTTGTCTCCGCTACACCCCGAAGGACACGTGTTGCATACGATGCTTAGTTATCAGAAGATGCGTGGGGAGCGCGAGGAGCTATTGCGGCAGGTGGCATCTGATATCTATGCTGTAGGCCTGAAAAAAGATACGGTTATTCCTACGTTCGAGATGATGAATACCTTGCAGGGAGCCTTTCGCGATATTCCTATCCCGGTCGATCAGCTTGAATTTGACTACCCTTATACACATGAAAATCCCTTTCCACTCGCCGGCGTTGATGGACATACTGTAGATGCGGCCTTTGTTGAAACATTTGATAAGTTGGGGCGGTTTCTCTCAAACGGACAATAGTATGAAATGGAGAAAGTACCGCACCCTTATTTTTGTCATCAGTCCAGTAGTTTATATCATATATTGACTTTGATATAAATAAGATCTGACCAACAACAGAGGTGATTTAGGTGAAGATACAGAGACTCAACGGGGGAAATTCTGTTCATCCTGTCCCTATTTAATCACTATTGTTCTGAGAAAATTGGTTTGCTTTTTTAATTGCTTTGGTTCCCTTGCTGAACCTCTTTTAAGTGCCTGTAGTTGCGAACGAAGTGAAGCAATCTAAATTTTTATCCGGACACCAATGCTGACAAATACCTCTTTTGTGGAGCGTAAAGGCAAGAAAGGAGTTTCATTAATTATGGAACTCCTTTATGTTAAATCCCTTGTTAAACATCTCTAAGTTAATAGAATAATATATCTTATTACAATAATCTGCATCATGCTAACAACCGAATAGCCTGGAGATTTTCCTTTAGTAAACAAATTTCCTTCAAAAAGAATTTGCTTAATACCTCTTTTTCAACTGAAAATAGAGAATCGGGCCAAGAATAGGGAAGAAAATTACCACCATTAACCAGAGGCTGTGGGTTCGCTTTCTTCTATTCAAGCGGTTGATGTCGTAAATGGCCCATCCCCACAAGAAGGTGGCCAGCGAAATAAGAAGAATAATCAAAAAATCCATTGGGTATCTTTATTTGGTTGCTTAAAATTA
>JAWOEH010000017.1:0-5510 GCA_046482855.1 Bacteroidales bacterium
TTCCCTTCGAGAAGTGAAGGTAAAGCGTAAGAAACCACACCTGCAGCAGGTGCAACAACCGCTTGTTGGCTGTTTGGCATCGTCAATACTTCGCCGCTGGTGGGAATCACCTCTTTAAAAGGACGTGCTTTTAAGGTTTCCACATGGTAATGCCCAAACTCACCATGCCCAGTGTGCGTGTCTTCACTCTGGGTGTGGTCATGACCTTCATGAGTTTCATGATCCTGTTCCACCTGTTCTTCATCACCATGATTGTCCTCTGCATGGCTGTTATGACCATGCTCATCCGCCTCTCCTTCTTCGTTTTCGGAGTGGTCATGACCAGTATGTTCATCTTCATTCTGGCCTACTTGATGTTCATGACCGTCATGTTCAGTATGATCATATTCGCTATTGTTCTCATCATGCTCATGCGGATGTGTATCTTCATTGCTTTCATGAGCATGTGCCTCTTCGCTATGTGCTTGATCATGCGATCCTGCATCTTCTTGTGCATGCTGCTTACAGCCCATAAAGGACAAATAAGCCAATGCAATAAATGAAATAAGTATTTTTTTCACGATATTGATTTTTATTAAATGATACGATCCCTGCAGAAAACCATCTACGGGGGAGCATATTAATGTTGATTAAATGAAAGTTACTTTCACCTCTGTTTAGTGTTTACAGAAGGAATCAAATGGCATGAAGCAGCCAATAATTTTCGGGAAGGTACAAATACAAATAATGCTTTAGTTAACAGGTCACTTTCGGAAACACCAACTCAAATGAGTATGATCTTACCGAAACGTAAACACGAGATATGCTTGTTGAAAATGTACCCTTCACTATGCAGCGGCAGGTGGTGCCCGAAGTTGGTTATTGGTAAGGTATAAAGCCTCAACTCTAAGTGGTTTATCCACAGGTGTACCTCCCACAACAACTTCTCTTAAAGGAAGCAACTCATCAGTTGAAGGAGGCAGGAAATGAATATCGAGACTGAGGTTCGCAAAGGTTTCCACCTGAAAATGGCAGACAAAATGCCCTTTACTGTTATGGTCGGATAGATTCAGCGAATGGGATGAGGTCGAGAGGGTATAGCCTTCCTCACAAGAATGACAAGGCTCCTGCTCATGATCGTGATGATGATGTGGCACTATACTGTGTACCATAATTATGCTCCAGGCGAGGAACACGGGTAAAAAGGCTATTTTCTTTACTGCCATCATCGGCGTAAAGATAAAAGTTTAATTTTGATTCATGGGTGTCCGGGTTAAAAATTTAGATTGCCTCACTACGCTCGCAATAACAAGCACTTAAGGGGAATAAAAAAAGGGGCCGTAAGACCCCTTAAATAATAAAACAGAAAAAAACACATTAATAAAGTCGTGGATGTTTTTTAGGATCAGCCTCATTCATTATCTCATAAATAGCCTCAAATACATCTTCGGCATTGGGGTTTGAGAAGTAATCGCCGTCAGTAGTGTAAGCCGGTCGGTGTTCCTGGGCAGTTACCGTTCGGGGCTCAGAATCCAACTGATAATACCCATCCTGCTCTTCCAATATCTTCTGAAGCATGAAAGCACTGGCGCCTCCGGGAACATCCTCATCAAATACTACCAATCGGTTGGTTTTTTCCAATGATTTTTTAATAATATGTTGCCGGTCGAAAGGCAGCAATGTTTGCACATCAATTAACTCTACCTCGATATCAAACTCTTTTAACTGCTCCACTGCCTCTTGTGCAATACGCACACAGGAACCATAAGTAACCAAAGTGACATCCGTTCCCTCCTGTATAATTTCAGGTTTTCCCAATGGAACGCGATACTCACCAATATTATCCGGCTTTTTCTCATATAAGCGGTAGCCATTCAAGGGTTCAATCACCAATGCAGGGTCGTCGCCCTCCATCAGGGTATTGTACATGCCGGCCGCCTGTGTCATATTCCGGGGAACGCATACATACACCCCACGAATGGAATTGATCACCATACTTAAGGGCGAACCCGAGTGCCATATTCCTTCAAAACGGTGTCCACGCGTACGAATAATAACAGGAGCTGTCTGTCCTCCCGCTGTACGATAATGGGTAGTGGCCAAATCATCACTGAGGGTTTGCAAGGCGTAAAGCAAATAATCGAAATACTGAATTTCGGTCAAGGGGCGTAATCCTCTCAATGCAAGGCCGATACCCTGACCAAGGATAGTTGTTTCACGAATACCTGTATCTGCAATACGCAAATCGCCATATTTTTTCTGTAAGCCCTCCAAGGCCTGATTTACACCGCCAATTTTCCCGGTATCTTCACCAAATGTCACCAGTTTGGGGTACTTCTTGAAAAGATAGTCGAAATTATCTCGTAAAATTACGCGTCCTGGCACCTCTTCGCCATCTTCCGGAAAGTTCGGCTTCACCTCCTCCACGTTCAATACCGAATAATCGGTTTCGTTGTACAACTTGGAGTTATAACGATCATAATTAATGGCATAATTCCGCTCTAGCCATGCGGAAAGATCACTTTGTAACTTCTCACGCATACTACAATCCAGACATACATGCCGTAAAATCTTCTTTGCTGCGCTAAAATTATCCTTTCGTATAGGCGTGGCAATTTTTTTGAGTTCTTCGGTAATTTCCCCCACCTTATCGCGACCTTCACGTTTACAAACACAGGAGCGATTGTCAATAATCTCAATCAGCTTATCACGCTCTTCTTTGAAAGGTTCTGTAAATTTTTTCCAGGCTATTTTCTTTGCCTCTTTAGCCTCTTTCTTAGCCTCATTTTCCAGTGCATCCAACTCGTCGGGCGTAGCCAACTTCTCCTTCTCTATCCATGTTCGCATTTGTACCAGGCAGTCCATCTCTTTTTCCCACTCCAGTCGTTTTTCATCCTTATAGCGTTCGTGCGAACCAGAAGTGGAGTGTCCTTGGGGCTGAGTTATTTCCTCAACATGAAATAATACAGGCACATGCTCTTTTCGGGCCAAGGCAACACCCTTTTCAAATGCCTCAAGCATACCAGGATAATCCCATCCCTTTACTTTAATAATCTCCAACCCGGGTTTATCCTTTGTGCGCTGGAAGCCTGCCAACACTTCAGAGATACTCCCTTTGGTGGTTTGAAATTCCTTCGGTACGGAAATTCCGTAGCCATCGTCCCATACAGCCATAACTGCGGGAACCTGAAGCACACCCACTGCGTTTATCGACTCCCAGAAGTGCCCCTCCGAAGTACTGGCATCACCAATCGTTCCAAAAGCTACCTCGTTTCCTTTATCGGAAAGATCCTTATATTCATGTAACTCCTTGATATTCCGGAACAATTTAGAAGCATAAGCCAACCCTACCCAACGGGGCATTTGCCCGGCTGTTGGGGAAATATCGGCGGAAGAATTTTTCTGTTCAGCAATGGCCTTCCACGTCCCATCTTCATTTAAGGTACGGGTAGAAAAGTGGTTATTAAATGAACGACCACCGTTGCCCGGATTTAGCTCCACATCGGTTTGTCCATATAACTGAGCAAAGAAATCCTCAGCAGTAAACAAGCCCGCCGACATCATAAAGGTTTGATCGCGATAATAGCCCGAACGCCAATCGCCATTCTGATAATATTTTGCAAGGGCTATTTGTGCAACCTCTTTACCATCACCAAAAATCCCAAATTTGGCCTTTCCGGTAAGCACCTCCCGACGCCCCATTAAACTAATCTCACGGCTCAAATGTGCAAGTTTGTAGTCATCCAACACCTCTTGCTTGCGCTTTTTAAAGTCGTTTGCTTTGGCATTGCCTTTTGTAGCAGTATTTGTACTCATATTTCGACGTTTAAACAATTAACATGATTGATAGCGTGCACAAAAACAAAATACCTTACCTTTGTGCTGGATATATAACAAGATTTTTTTAGGAATGTTTATCGAACTGCTATTACTTACCGCTGGGATACTGGGACTTGCTTTGCTAGTGATGGGCTATCGTGTATTTTTCAATAAGGAGGGGACATTTCCGGAAACCGAAATAGGCCATAACAAAGAGATGCGCAAACGAGGAATAAGATGTGCAAAACACGAAGAACTGCGTTGTCGTCATCAGATTGACAAAGAGACAGGTTGTCATGCCTGTCATCATCGATAAAGCTTCCTTGGTCGATTAGGTCGTAAAACATCATCCATAATTTCGCCAAAGCCAATCTTTTTTACTACTTTCAGGCATTGATAAAAGTAAAATGAGGGTTCTTCATGAACAGACTGCCCAAACAGCAGCTACTTTGCTACGGAGATTCTAATACTTGGGGATATATTCCACAAAATGGTAGCCGCTATCCATTGTCAGTGCGATGGCCAGGTGTATTACACCAAAAACTTGGAAACGATTTCTTCCTGATTGAAAATGCCGTTAGGGGTCGTTCTGCTCACGATTTAATGCCGCAAGAGGACGAACGAAATGGACACGAACAATTGCTCCTTTTTCTAAGCCAACATCCGGTTCCGGCAATCACAGTTATTATGCTAGGAACAAATGATATGCTTTTTGCTTCCCATTTAAGCACCCGGGCAATTGCTCAGCAACTCATAAAACTGGCACAGCTCATTCAGCATAAGAGCATTGCCTGCGATAGTGATTCGTCAAATGTTGTCCTCATCTCTCCTCCACCCTTTCATCCAACCCTGGAACCTGGTTACGAGTATCAACATCAAATCAAGAAATCACAGGATCTTGCCGGATATTTGCTTGAGATGGCTATCCAGGCCGACATCCCTTTTATTAACGCAGGAGATGTGACTCAGGGTAGCATGCAAGATGGGCTCCACCTCAATGCCGAAGACCACATTAAACTTGGCAGTTTCCTATACGATGAGTTAAGACGACTCAGTATCATCGCCTAATTACTTCCTCTAGTCTTCTGTCTCTTAATCATTCAAGGATTGTTCCGAAAAGCCAAAGAAAATAGGTTGAATTAAACAACCTGACAAAAAAGAGCTGACTTTCCGTTTTTTTCAGGGGAGGTCAAACCGCCTAATAGGTAGGTCTAACCCGGATTATTCATGGATAATCCTTGTCTCCGACAGCGACTAAGATTCAGTAAAGATTTTTCAAAAGTATAACTTCCCCGAAGCAAGTTCGGGACAGGCTATCTAAGTCGGGGTTAACTCCGATAAAATCGAAGCAGGCTCTGAACTTCATTCATAATGATGAAAATTTATGAATAGTGCAGGCTAAATTAAAAAATGTTACCGCCGGAACAAGACGAGCGCCCGCTCCTCGTCTGGCCCGGCGCCGGGTTTGGTTTCACGCATCCTCGCCGCCAACTCGCGGAGCGCGCCCAGTCGCCGCCGCGGATCGCCGCTTTCCACCGCCTTCTCGGCGATGACGACGAAGGAGGGCCGCGCGACGATCAACATGGCCAGACCGACGGCGAGAGCCAGCAACGGAGAGATGAGCGCCGCTCCGAACAGCGCCGGATGACGCCGCAGCCGCCGCCAACCGCGGCGAGCCAATGACGGTCCCTTGGCGCGGATCCTTTTGCCCG
>JAWOEH010000049.1:0-16936 GCA_046482855.1 Bacteroidales bacterium
CGACCTGCCTGCGGGGAATTATATCCTGAAGGTAGATGATGAAAAAGAACCTTTTGTAAAAGAGTTTATTAAGCAATAGAGCAAGCTTTTTTCTTTCTATGTAAGGGCCCGCATTGCGGGCCCTTTTGCTTGGTATTGTGAGCAAAAAGAGTAAATTTGTAGTAGTTGAAACCCTGAAAATGAACTACTATGCAAAAGTACAAGTGCACAATTTGCGGGCATATTTATGACCCCGAGGTGGGCGATGCCAAGGGAGGTATAGCGCCCGGAACCCCTTTTGAAGAGATCCCCGAGGATTGGAAATGTCCGGTGTGTGGGGTAACGAAAAAGGATTATGTTCCCATAGGATAAAAATGAAAGGAGCCACTTTGCGGCTCCTTTTTTATATATAGCGTTGGATTGTCAGGAGTGATAAGGAGCCAATTAATACCCATAGAAAGCCTCCCTGAATAAAAGGACGCCAACCCACCTGCTTTATTTGTGTAAATTGCAGTCCTGCACCAATCAGCAGCAAGGTTAATGTAAGACTCCGGCGAGCTGCAAGGGCTATAAAGTGCCATACCTCGGTTCCCTGCGGTACTATTTGAGGAATGAAAAGGGCACCTACAAACAAAAATATAAACCATGGAAGTTTGATCTTACTGCCGTTTTTGTTGGTAAATGTAAGGGTGATAGCGATAGGTATTATCCACAATGCCCTTTCGAGTTTAACGATTGTTGCAATTTCCAAAGCTTCTTTTCCGAAGGTTTTGGCAGCACCTACCACGGAACTGGTATCGTGTATGGCAATGGCTGTCCATAAACCAAAATGGGTTTGTGAAATATGAAAGTATTCTCCTATCAGTGGAAAAATGACAAGAGCTAGTGCATTTAAGGTGAAAATAGTACCCAGCGCAATGGTTATTTCCTGGTTTTTTGCCCTTATTATCGGGGCCAGTGCGGCTATGGCGCTACCACCACAAATGGCTGTGCCGGCTGCAATGAGGAAGGAGGTATGTTGTTGAACTTTTAAATATTTTCCCAATAGCAAACCTGCCACCATGGTAAAGGCAATTGAACCAATGGTAAGATATAGGCCCTCTCCGGATACCGAGAGGGCTTTTTCCAAAGGTATTCCAAAGCCTAATCCCACAACGGATCCCTTTAAAAGTGTTCCTGCAATAGATTGTGTTTTTTCTCTTATGGGTTTCTTTAACCATTGAGCCAGTATGATTCCTGTAACTAATGCAATCGGGGGTGCAATTATGCCTGAAACTGATACGATACCTGCTATTATCAGCAGTATGTTGGCAATATTAGAGGGAGTTCGTTTTTGTGTAATGAATGATGTTGACATAAGTTTGTTTTTGCCTGCAAAACTATGTATACGTTCATTATCAGGCAAATACAAAATTGTTATGTCCCATAACAAGAGGTTATAGCGTTTGGTTTTCAGGGAGTCGTATCAACTTGAGAAGGCAATGTTATTCCACGTGCATCAGGTAGCGAATGAAATTTTTTACAATTCCCTGTGTGGGACCTTCGGCATGTACAATGTTAAATTTGCGGCTAATGGGGTTTTCGTTCAGAGGAATGGCTACTAGCTCATTTCTGGTAAGTTCCTCTTTTACTGCTTCGTGACTGATAATGGCCAGTGCAGGATGGTGGCGTAAAAAGCGTTTGATGCTTTCGCTACTTCCCAGGTGCATTACGACTCTCATATCGGAAAGATGGTAGCCTTTGTTGTTTAACCAGCGAACGAATACTTCCAGGGTCCCGGAACCATGTTCACGCAAAACTAAAGGGAAATCAGCTATTTGCTCAATACTGAGCTCTTTGGGGAATTTATCCTGCAAGGAACTGTGGCAAATTACCTGAAGTTTGTCTTCTCTGAAAGAGGTGTATGTAAGACCTGGTAGATGATGTGCTCCTTCTACTAACCCCAGATCTATTTTGTCGTTTTGTAAGAGGTGCTCAATTTCTTCGGTATTTCCATTAGTCAAAAAACAGGTAATTCCCGGATATCGGTTGAGGTAAAGTGCAAGGTGCTGGGGTAGAAGATATTGGGCGATGGTAGTACTTGCTCCCAATCGCAAAGTAGCTTGTGGGGAGTGGTTCAAATCGCTTGACACCATAGCCAGGTTTTGGTAAGCTATTTCTACTTTTTTTGCTTGTTGATAATAAATTTCTCCCTGTCGCGTGAGCGTAATTTTATTGCCTAAACGTCGAAAAAGAGGAAAGCCCAAGCTTGCTTCTAACTCACGTATGTGCCTGGAAATGGCAGGTTGTGAAATGTACAGAATTTTTCCTGCTTTCGAGAAACTTTTTTCACGCGCTGCGGTTAAGAATACCCGTAAACGAAAGTCTTCCATTGCTTTACTATCTGTTATGCCTTCAGCTACTCATTCCTTTTTTTAATTCATGATGCTTGTTCCGAAACAATGCGGACAATTTGGGTAACCCATTTTCGGGGCAGAAACCGAACGCTTGTTGCCATTAATTTATTAACCCCGCCATGAATCGCTACGGTTTTGCCTTTCATCATCATTTTGTACCCATACTCTGCTACTTCCTCGGAGGTGGGGAGTTTTTTGTTTTTAAATAGCTTTGATTCTTCGGCATTGGCTGTGGATTGGAATTCGCTGGCTGTTGGCCCGGGACACAGCGCTGTTACAGTTATTTGTTTGTCTTTTAGTTCGTTGGCAATAGCCTCGGAAAAAGCCAACACATAGTGTTTGGTGGCATAATAGACGGCCATTAGGGGGCCGGGTTGAAAAGCTGCAGTTGAGGCAACATTCAGGATGCGTCCATATTGTTTTTTTCCCATCTCTCTGGCATAGTGTTTGGTAAGAGCCGTGAGGGCATGAATGTTTACCTGCAACATATCTTGTTCGTGTTGCCAGTCGGTATCAATAAAAAAGCCGTAGGAGCCAAATCCTGCATTATTTACCAGGTATTCGATAAACAGATTTTGAGTTTGGGTATACTCAATAATACGTGTGGGCGCCTGAGGATCGCTTAAATCTTCGGCTAATACATGAACCCTAATGCCGTGTTGGGTTTCGAGTTCGGTTTTTAATTCTTGTAAGGCTTCTTCTCGTCGGGCAACGAGTACCAAATCGATGAATCCTTTTGCAAAGATTCGGGCCATAGCTTTGCCTATACCAGAAGAGGCTCCGGTAATGAGGGCTGTTTGTGCAACTGTTTTTGTCATAGGTTGTTGAGTGCTGATTTTTTGTGATAAGTACTTACGTGGTCTTAATGCTATCCCAGGCAGATTGTATTGCTTGTTGTATCATTCCTTCGGACAGCTCGAACTGATCCTCCAGGTATAGCTTGGCCGTTGCTGCCAGGTTCCCATAAACCAGTGCCAGCATTAGATCCACATTCATATTACGCAGTACACCCATGTCAACTCCCTTTTCGAGCAGGTCGAGTGCCGGCTGGTAATATTTTTTGTTGACTTCCCGAATTTCTTTACGAATCAGTGGCGAGTTGGCATATTGTTCAATAAATTGGAATTCTTCCGGGTTATTGATGAAATGAGCAAACAAACTTAGCCAAAGACCCCAAAATTGATCTTTCACATGAGGCCCCCGTGAGTTGTCCATGGCTTCTCCCATACGCTCTTTTACGCGGGTATACAAAGTATCAATCAGCTCTTCTTTGCTCTCGAAGTAGTGATAGATGGTTCCAATACCTACTTTCGACTCCTTTGATATCAATGACATAGGTGTGGCGTGAAATCCCAGATCAGTAATAAGTTTTAAGGCGGTATCGAGAATCTGTTCACGTTTTTTCATAAATGTATTGAATATTCATTCTACGTATAAGGAGAACAAAAATAATCCATAAAGGTTTAGGGCAATAGCAATGTATGGAAAAATGCCTGCGCACGAAGTTGGGATAACAGTCAGGTACGTTTTTTACTGCCGAATAAATATTGCGTGAAAACGTTGCAAGATGCTGTAGCCAATGACAAGGAACGATCTATTTTATCATTGGTTAAACCTAAATATAAATTGGCAGGCGTTAGCTGACTACCAAAAAAAAAGTACCAGTATGTGCGCAGGCTAATGATTATGCGCCCACTTTTAAAAAGGGAGAAGCGGGTTGCCGACCTTTTTAAAAAATATGCATATTCACCTTCCACATGGTTGGTGTATGGGGCTAAATTGTGAGGCATAGGGGTTATTTTCTGTCTTGTAAATTACCTATTTTATGGTTCAAAGACAAAAGATTAGGTGGAAATATGTTTTTTTTTTACTAATACGGGTAGGGCAAAGGTTTTTTCAATTTTCTCAACTGCTAACATTCGTCAATAAAATTCAAGAGTTAGTCAAGCATTTTGAACTTTCGTGTAGAAAAGTAGTAGTTAAGTACTATATCAGTAGTACTAATGCTAATGAAAGAGAGAGAGAGTTTATCGGGGACAATGCAGGAGGTAGCTGAAGGGATTGAGTATTTAACGGGGCACGATACCTCTGAATTACTACTTCAGGTCTTTAATTCTACTACCATTCCATTTCTGGTTACCCATCCGGCAAGTGGCAGGATCATTTATTCAAACACTGCTTTTTGTAAGCTGTTTAACTACACGCCAGATGAATTGCAAAAGGTAAGCAGCGAACATCTGTATTTATGCGGCGAACACCGGAAAGATTTATTGAATGCTTTATATACAAAGCAAGAGGTCGATTGGATGGACGTAGAGGGGAAAACCAAAGAAGGAAAGCGTTTGTTGTTGCGTGTTTCGCTTAAATTAACCAGGTTTCAGAATAACGAAGCCATACTTGTTGCTTTCGATACTATTACTGAGAAAAGAGAACTTAAGGAAGCGCTTACTGCCACTGAAATGCTGCACCAATCCTTAATTAATGTTATGGAGGAAGGAGTAATTATGCGCATGGCTAACGGTACAATTAGCATGGCCAATAAAGCGGCTGAACGCATTTATGGAACTCCACTTACACAGGTTGCAACGAACGATTGGGAGACCCATTTTAACGCGCTGGATGAAAATGGAAATGCTTTGTCTTTTAGTCAATTTCCAACAATGATGGCCATTGAGTCGGGGGAGTTGCAACGAGATAAGGTACTGCGTGTGGAGACTCCTGAGGGAAATTGGCTTTGGATAAAGATGAATGTGGTGCCCATATTTCAACCCAATGAAAAGAGTGCTTATGCATGTGTGGCCTCATTTTCTGATATTACTCAGCAAAAAGAGACGGAAAAACGGCTCCGTCGTCTGCACGATACAAAGGATACGCTATTTCGCGTGATGGGGCATGATTTACGCAGTCAGATTACAGCTATTATGGGAATTACGGACCTGATTGAGCTGGAAACTGCTTCGCTGAAAAACGATACACTAAAGCATTACCTTCAATTGTTGAAAGCTTCTGCTACAGGCAATTTTAATCTTCTGCAAAACCTAACCGACTGGGCGCAAACTCAAACAAGCGATAGCCAACTACATCCCATTAACTTCTTTCTGCATGATATGGCTAAAGAGGTGGTGGAGTTATTTGCCCCCATGATCAGTCAAAAACAACTTGTTGTAGATATAGCTATTGATGAGCAACAGCAGGTTTTTGTCGATCCGAATATTACCAAAGCCTTGTTGCGCAATTTGATCTCCAATGCGCTCAAGTATTCTTATGCCGGGGGGAATGTACGCATTGATAGTTGTTTTTTGGGAACTTCTTTCTCCTTTACTGTGCAGGATGCAGGTGTAGGCATGAAACCCCAACTTTTGGAGCTGTTATGGTCCGAGGCTCCTATCGAGCCGCAGCCGGGTACAGCCCGTGAGAAAGGGATAGGGTTAGGGCTTAGGATTGTAAAGGAGCTGGTTGACAAGCATGGGGGAACCCTGCAAGTAGATAGTGCTATGGGTTTGGGTTCAGCTTTTACTATTACCCTGCCGCAAAAGGAAGAGAATCGTTTTTAGGCAATGCTGTTTTTTTGTGAGCATAACCCTGATAAACATGCCTTTTCGGGTTGAGCAAATGACTTTTGGTTCTTTTCTTATCAAATCAGTTGTAACAATTGCTATTGTCGCATATTTTTGTTCACATTTGTGGTTAGGTACCTATTTATGGTTAAAGTAAAAACAAGAAGTTTTCAGAAGAAATTAATGAGCCTGTGTGCAACTCAAGGATTGATTGCGCATGAGGACAGAGTTGTTGTGGCTGTATCGGGGGGCAAAGATTCCTTGGTGATGTTACAGGCCTTAGCTGAAAGTCGTAGTTTTGTACCCATAACATTCAGGCTTTCTGCCGTGCATATACATCCTGCGGATATTTCTCTGAATCAGGACAGGGAAGGGCTGAAGGCCTTCTGTAAAGATCTTGATGTGCCCTATACGGAGTTGTCGGTAACTACGGCACAGTTGCCTGATAAGGTAAATAAAGGCGCATGTTTCCGTTGTTCCTGGGCTCGCCGTAAAGCGTTGTTTACCCACATGGAGGCTATAGGTGCCCGTAAGCTGGCTTTTGGGCATCACATGGATGATGCCGTTGAAACCTTGCTGATGAACATGACTCGTCATGGAGAGGTCTCTTCCTTTCCTCACCGGATGAATATGCGTAAGGGTGATTTTTCCATCATTCGACCTTTATTAGCATTTACCGAGCAAGAGGTGATTGAATATGCGCGTTTGGCAAGCATTGTGCCCTTTGAAGGTTCTTGCCCGCACGAAAGCACGAATCAGCGGGAATATTACCGTAGCTTACTCACACAGCTGGAGCGAGATAATCCGGCTGCTAAGGTAAATATATTCCGGTCGATGAAAAAGATCTTCCCGGAACACCTTCCTCAATAATACAAGAAGAGGCCGCCAAAAATGACGACCTCCTACAATTGGTTTTATGAAATCAGGCTTATTCGGCCTGTACTTTTCCGTGACAATTTTTGTATTTCTTGCCACTGCCACATGGGCACGGATCATTTCGTCCTACCTTTTTCTCCTTACGCACAGGCGAGGCCTTTGGTTTACGCTCTCCTCCCTGACTGGTGTCATCGGTACGGCTGGTTTGGTATTTGCTGTAGTCCTGACGGCGTCGCTCTTCGGCTTCGCGCACCTGATCCGGATCCTGAGTGGGGATGTGTCCTTTTACAAGTGTGGCAACCACTTCGCGGTTCACTTTATTCATCATTCCTTTGAAAAGGTTGAATGATTCAAACTTGTAGATTAACAGCGGATCTTTTTGCTCATAGGTAGCATTTTGCACCGATTGCTTCAGGTCGTCCATCTCGCGCAAGTGTTCCTTCCAGGATTCATCAATGGTAGCTAAGATGGCGGATTTCTGGTAGGCTTTCACCAATTCGCGGCCTTCCGATTGGTAGGCACGCTCAAGATGGGTAATTACCTGTATGGTTTTGGTTCCATCGGTAATGGGAACCACGATGTTTTTATATTTGGCTGCAGCTTTTTCGTATACATCCTTTATTACCGGATAGGCGGTTTCGGCAATGATGTGTTCCTTTCGTTTGTAGGTTTCCAGGATAAGCTTGTAGACAATGTCGATAAGTTCATTGGCATCGGCTTTCAGGAATTTGGCTTCATCGAAAGGCGCCTCGATAGAGAGGGTACGAATCAAATCAAACTTAAATCCTTCGAAGTCGCCATTTTCCTGATGTGTAGTAACCAGACTTTCGCAAACATCATACATCATGTTGGCAATATCCAGGCCGAGGCGTTCGCCATAAAGGGCATTGCGTCGTTTGGTATAAACTACTTCGCGTTGCGAGTTCATGACATCATCGTATTCGAGCAAACGCTTACGAATACCAAAGTTGTTTTCCTCCACCTTCTTTTGGGCTCGTTCGATGGACTTGGAAATCATGGAGTGCTGAATGACTTCGCCTTCCTTCAGTCCCATGCGGTCCATGATGCCGGAAATACGCTCGGAACCGAACAGCCGCATAAGGTTGTCTTCGAGCGACACATAGAACTGTGAAGATCCCGGGTCGCCCTGACGTCCGGAACGGCCACGTAACTGTCGGTCGACACGTCGTGATTCGTGGCGCTCGGTACCCACAATGGCTAAACCACCGGCTTCTTTTACCTCTTGGGAAAGTTTGATGTCGGTACCACGACCTGCCATGTTGGTAGCGATGGTAACATTTCCGGCATGACCGGCTTCTGCTACAATCTCGGCTTCGCGTTGGTGCTGTTTGGCATTGAGGACATTGTGTTTAATACCTTTCATTTTCAGCATACGGCTGAGTACCTCGGATACTTCAACCGAAGTTGTACCAATAAGCACGGGGCGTCCCTGCTCGATTAATGTCTGGGCTTCGTCGATGACGGCATTGTATTTTTCGCGCTTGGTTTTATACACCATATCCTGGGCATCGATACGCGTAATGGGTCGATTGGTAGGAATTACCACCACGTCCAGTTCGTAGATATCCCAAAATTCGCCGGCTTCGGTTTCGGCGGTTCCCGTCATACCGGAAAGCTTATGGTACATGCGGAAATAGTTCTGCAGGGTAATGGTGGCCATGGTTTGGGTAGCGGCCTCCACTTTTACTCGTTCTTTGGCTTCAATAGCCTGGTGCAGTCCGTCGGAATAGCGGCGGCCTTCCATAATACGGCCGGTTTGCTCATCGACAATTTTCACCTTATTATCGATCACCACATACTCTACATCATTTTCAAACAGCGAGTAGGCTTTTAGCAGCTGATTAAGGGTATGGACGCGCTCCGATTTTACTGCGTAATCGCGAATGAGCTCATCTTTCTTCTGTACTTTTTCTTGCTCTTCGAGGCTCGATTTCTCAATTTCCGCTATTTCGGTACCGATGTCGGGCAGAATAAAGAAGTTGGGTTCATCGACATTGGCAGCAATGAGTTCGTGACCTTTATCGGTAAGTTCTACGGAGTTTGATTTTTCATCAATAATAAAGAACAGGTCGTCGGTAACCTTGTGCATGTTCTTATTATTGTCCTGCATATAGTAGTTCTCGGTTTTCAGCATAAGGCTCTTATTGCCCTCTTCCGAAAGCAATTTGATAAGGGCTTTGGTTTTGGGCAGGCCCTTATAGGCTTGCAGGAGCTTAAATCCGAGTTGTTTTTCGTCCTCTTCTTTGGTGGCTTTCCGTGCTTCGGCAATGATGTCGGTTACTAACTTTCGTTGGGCGCTAACCAGACTTTCGACACGAGGCTTTAATTGGTCGAACTGTTCGGTATTATTTTTAGGTACCGGCCCTGAAATGATCAAAGGGGTTCGAGCATCGTCGATTAAAACGGAGTCAACCTCATCGACAATGGCATAATTATGGCGCCGTTGCACCAGCTCTTCCGGATTAATGGCCATGTTGTCGCGCAGGTAGTCAAAACCAAATTCGTTGTTGGTCCCGTAGGTAATGTCCGCTTTGTAGGCCTGGCGGCGTTCATTGGAGTTGGGTTGGTGTTTATCGATACAATCTACCGAAAGGCCATGAAATTGGAAGATAGGTCCCATCCATTCGGAATCACGTTTTGCCAGATAGTCGTTTACCGTAACCAGGTGTACACCTCTTCCCGTAAGGGCATTAAGGAATACCGGCAGGGTAGCTACCAGGGTTTTCCCTTCCCCTGTAGCCATCTCGGCAATTTTTCCCTGGTGAAGCACAACGCCTCCAATAAGCTGTACGTCATAGTGAACCATGTCCCAGGTGATTTCAGAGCCCCCGGCCATCCAGCTATTAAAGTAGATAGCCTTGTCGCCTTGAATTTTTACAAAATCGGAGGCGGCAGCCAGGTTTCGGTCAATATCGGTAGCGGTAACCTCAATTTCTGTATTTTCTTTAAATCGTACGGCTGTTTCCTTTACAATGGCGAAGGCTTCGGGAAGGATTCCCAGAAGGAAGTCTTCCAGTTTCTGGTCAACCTGGGTTTCTAATTTTTCAACCTGCTGGTATAACTCTTCCTGTCGATCAACCGGCACGTCATTGCTTTCGGCTTCCTGTTTCAGGCTGGTAATTTGTGTTCGCTCATCGGCAATGTGCTGTGCAATACGATCTTTCAGTTCCAGTGTTTTGGCGCGTAACTCATCGTTACTAAGCTCACTAACTTGGGAATAAGCGGCTTTTATTTCTTCAACCAGGGGCATGATTGATTTAATATCCCTGTCCGACTTATTGCCAAAACGCTTAGTAAGCAGTTTTGTTAGTAAATTCATAGTGTTATGTTGTTCTTTATTTTTTTGTTGTAGCTAACAACACAAAGGTAATATTTTCAGCTAAACTATAGTTTTCTTGTCTATGAATCTTTTAGCCCGAATGCTTTGTGAAATGCTCCTGACTGTTGGCGTAATTAAAATTTCAGGAAAAAATAGGCGAAATTTTCCTGAAACATGGCAAGGGAAAATTATCTAAGCGGAGTGCACATAGTCAGGTGTCGGGCTCTCTTTAGGCAGGTTGACTACGTGTCTGGATTTTTTTGTGACCAACGAATAGAACCGGGAGCCTTAAACCAGGTTTTTAAGGCTTTGCGTTGCAGTATGTATATTTGTAAGGAAAAAAGGAAGCCTAATGACTATACTCTTCATCAATGGGTGCGGGTAGCTGTGGTTTCTTTTTGTAAGTTTGTACCCTCTTTGAATTTGTTGTTCCTTGGATTAATGGTGTAATTAAGAGGAGTTTACAGTGAAATGAGAGGCGTAACTAAACGATTTGTAAAGAAAAAACAGAATGGCAGAAATGAAACTACCAGAGTTATTGGTACCCGTAGGCAATGCCGAAGCTTTTTATGCGGCTCTTGATGGAGGAGCGGATGCGGTTTATCTGGGGCTGAAACAATTTAATGCACGAAATCGGGCAGCTAATTTCACACTACCTCAGTTGCTGGGACTTCTTGATCTTGCCGAAAAAAAAGCTGTAAAAGTATACATAACAGTAAATACAGTAATTAAGAATAAGGAGTTGCCAGAGTTGCTGGATACGCTTTATATTTTGTCGCAGTTGCCTGTTGCTGCTGTAATTATTCAGGATTGGGGGGTGTATCACCTGGCACGAAAACACTTTCCAAAGCTGGTTCTGCATGCCAGCACGCAGATGGGGAATCACAATAGTTTAGGTACCGAATACTCGCACAAGGCAGGTTTCGAGCGCGTGATTCTTTCGCGTGAACTTACCCGGCAGGAGTTGATGGCTATCAACCAACGAAGCACCGTTGAGCTGGAGTTGTTTGGGCATGGTGCGCTTTGTTATTCCTTCTCAGGGATGTGCTTGTTCAGTAGTTTTTTAGGGGGGCAATCGGCCAATCGGGGCTTATGTAAACAACCTTGCAGACGTGCCTATACTCAGGAGGAAGAGGATAAGGGCTTTGTTTTTAGCCTGAAAGATAATCAGCTGATTCATTTTATTCCGGAGTTGGCACGTATGGGTATTGCCTCAATAAAAATTGAAGGGCGCATGAAATCGGCCGATTACGTGTACGTTGTGACACAGGCTTACCGAAAAGTATTGGATGGGAAACTTTCGCCAAAAGAAGCCGAGGAACTTCTGAAGCTTGATATGGGGCGGGATAAGACCAGTTACTTTTATGGGGGAAGTGTAAAGCAGGCAATAACTGAACGGCCGGCTACGGGCTTTTTTTTAGGAGCCTGCAGTCAGGTAACCTCCCAGGGCATTGAGCTAAAGACAGCTATGGAGCTTGAATCAGGAAACCGCATACGTGTTGTTCCTGCCGACGGAAGCGAGCAATTTACCTTTAAATTAACAGGTGCTAAATACCTTGGGGAGGACAGACGCTTACTCTTAACTCCGAATACCCGTGTACAAAAAGGAGATGAGCTCTATTTGGCCAATTTACGTAATCTGCCGTTTCCGGATAAGCTTCCGGAACGTGAAGGTGATATTCGCTTGCGTATGCCGGAACAGGAGAAGCGAAAAGCCCTGCAGGTAACAGGAAAAGGGAAAAAGACGGGTTCTCCGCAATTGTGGGTGCGCATTGATAGTCTTCAGTGGTTACGAAAGGTACGATTAGATGATCCGGATTTTGTGATTTTAAACTTCACACGCACCGATTGGCAAGCGCTGGATTTTAGGGCGCCCTTTTTGGGGAAATTTCAAAAAAAGATAGTGATTGAACTTCCCCGCTTTATACCTGAAGAGCAGCTAGGGTTTTATCGGGAATTTGTCAAGAAAGCGGCTGGATTTGGGTTTGCACATTTTTTATTGAGTCACGTCTCGCAACGACTTTTGGTTCCTAAAGGCGCTCATATATCATTCAACGAGCATGTGTATAGCTTTAATGATGCAGCCATTGCTCATTATCAAGTAACCGAGCAGGCTCGTTACTTTGTTTTTCCGCAGGAAAATGAGTTTGACAACTTAATTAACAGTAAGCATACCGAAGGGATTGTTCCTGTTTATTTTAATCCTTCGCTTTTTTACAGTCGTATGCCTGTGAAACTCAAATCCACAGAGCCTTTTATCGATAGTCAGGGCGACAGGTTTCGAAAAGAGGTACGCGAAGGGATGACTCATGTGTTGCCAGAGGCGCCAGTAAGTTTGCTGCAGTATAAGGAGAAATTGTGGCGTAAAGGCTACCGCCGCTATCTGATTGATTTGAGCTTTGAGAAACCTTCAAAGAATCTGCTACAAAAACTCATGAAACGACTCAAATATAGTGAACAGGTGCAACCCTCGTCGCCTTTTAATTTTAAGTTGGGATTTGAATAGTGCTGATTGGGAGAGGTGTTAACCCGAATAATTGAAGAATTATTGTTATTCCGCCAGCGACTTAGGCGTAATTTATTCCAGAATATTTAATACTACCCGTTTAGATTGCTTCGGGCAATCCTGGCTCCATACTATTGCGAAGGTAATGGGGCCTTTTATTATTTTTAACCGGATACCCATGCTAATTTATGGGTAGTATGGGCTAAGTTTCTTTGCGTCAATTGAGTTTTCGTCTCACTCCGCTATACGGTAAAGCTCGAATGCTGTATGTTTAAAGAAACAGACAGTTTCCTAAACAAATCCTTTCTTTTGCTTGTTTAACACTCGTTACAAGGGCGCGTAGGTCCCTTATGAGGCGGGCATGTTCGTTATTTTCAACAGGGATAGAATCAGCATGCGGATTTTATCCGGCTTTTAAACGATTTTACGGATGATGAAGCGAAAGCTATTTTTATTACTTATACTATTTGGTCTTTTTACCTCTTCCTGTATTACTATTGAGTTAGGGAAAGATCAGTTGTACCGTCCTGTGAAGGAGGCCACGTTAGATAGTACTTTTTCCTTCCGGCGGGAGTATGTTTCGGTTACCGATACTACACGTATTGAAACATGGCTTATGGAACAGCCCAATGCCCGTATGAACATTGTGTATTTTAATGGCAATGGGAGTAACATACGGTCTTCCATTCCTACTTTTAATGCATTGGGAAGATGGGCAAAAGCCAATGTTTATGCAACTAATTACAGCGGTTTTGGGCGTAGTGAAGGGGAGCCTGATCTCCCCGGGATTGTGCGCGATGGGAGAAAAGCCTTAGAACGGTTTGAAGAGGTGATGAACAGTACCTTACCCACCTATGTGATGGGATATAGTCTGGGCGGTTATGTGGCGCTGCATCTCGTGGAAGCCTCGTCGATTGACGGGAGTCTATTGCTGTCGACTTTCACCTCGGCCGATGATGTGGAGAAACATGTAATGAAGGAGCTTGTTCCGGGAGCGGCACGTCTATTTTTGCGTGTGAAGCTTGATTCCTCAGCGCAACAGCTAGATAATAAGCGACTGATAGCAAAGAGCGAAAAGCCTGTTTTCCTTGCCCACGGGAAGGAGGATGAATTTTTGCCCCCCTCAATGAGTGTCAGGTTAATGGAAATTGCACCGGCAGTACGCAAAAGGGTTTATCTGGTAAAGGAGGGAGATCATCGGACGGTATTGAAAGATCCGGAGCAGGCCTCAGGAATTGCAAAGGAAATTGCTATCTTTATTCTTGGCGAAGTGCCCGATTAATCATGAAAGCGAGAGTCTATGCCCCGATTTTACAAACACAAGAAAGAGGATACCGGTCAGGCACCTGATGCGTTGCTATATCGTGGAAAGCAACGCGAGGAGGAGCCCTATTTTACTTACATGCATTATGGAAAAGATTTTTTGACGGAAGATCACTTTTCCTCCGAGTCGCTCCAACGAGTGGCTACCGAAACCAATGGAGTAAAGTGGCTGAATCTGTATGGTGTTCACGATGCAGCTCAGCTCTCGGAAGCAGGGGCCACTTATTCCCTGGATCCTGTGGCCTTGGCAGCGATTATGGATACGTATGCCCGCCCTCAAATAAAATGGTTTGGCGACGATTTGTATCTTTCGGTGAAGATGTTGTCGATTGACGAGAAGAAGACGCATATTCATTCCGAGAATCTTGTTCTCTATTTGCAGGGTTCCACGCTTATTACTTTTCAGGAACGGGTAGGTGATGTATTTGATCCGGTTCGCAAGCGTATCCGCGCAGGTAGGAAACGTATCCGTGAGTCGGGAGCCGACTACCTATTTTTTGCCTTATTGGATGTGGTTGTGGATAATTATGGGTTTGTATTGAGCCATTTAGGTGAGCAATTGGAGGCAATGGAAGATCGGGTATTGGCTTCGGCTGATGCCGGTTTGCGGCAAGAGATCTTCAGGTATAAAAGGGAGCTCTCCTTTTTGCGCAAGCAAGTGGCGCCTATACGAGAGATGTTGCAATTATTGGCAAAGACGGAGGAGGAAGATCTTTCCGAAAGTGCTGCTATATATGCCCGGGATGTGCAAAATACATTGGAGCATGTATACGAGGTGATGGAGAGCTATAAAGATTTGCTAAACGACTATTTCACCAGTTACCACACACAACTGAGCGACAGGCTGAATACTACTATGCGATTTTTGACGGTGTTTTCCGTTATTTTTATTCCCTTAACATTTATTGCAGGGATTTATGGGACCAATTTCCAGCACATTCCCGAGTTAACCTGGGCGAATGGGTATTTTTATATGTTGGCGTTGATGGGGGTGGTGGCTCTGGTGATGATTCTCTATTTCCGGCGAAAAAAGTGGCTATAGATTTTTTGATACTCATCGAATGGCACTCATCCCGCCATCAACAGGCAATATTTGTCCGGTAATCCAACTGGCTTTATCGGATAAGAGAAATGCCGCAGCTGCTGCCTGATCCTGGGGTGTCCCCAGGCGTTTTAACGGATGTTTTTGAGCCGATTGTTCTTTTTTCTCTTCGGAGCTAAGGAATTTGCTGGCCAAAGGCGTATCGGTTAACGATGGAGCGATGGCGTTGACCCGCACAGTGGGAGCAAGCTCGGCAGCGAGTGCGCGTGTAATGCCTTCAATGGCGCCTTTTGCTGCAGCTACACTGGTATGGAAGGACATGCCTGTTTGTACAGCCACAGAGCTGAACAATACCACTGAAGCTGAAGGACTCTTGCGCAGACCTTTATAGGCTTGTTGCAGGGTTTGTATTGCGCCCAGCGCGTTTAGTCTAAAATCCTCGAGGAGCTCTTCGGATTTCAGGGCTCTTAAGGGTTTTAACGTAATGCTACCAGGACAGTATACCAAGCCATCGATGATTTCGGGTAATTCGGTCAGTTGAAAGGTATTGGCTGTAACATCAAGTGGATGATGCAGGAAGTTGGCATGTTTACTATCGGGAAGGGATCTTCCATAGCTAAAAATTTTCTGCCCTTCCTCCAGAAGCTGTTTTGCTAATTCATTCCCTATACCTGAAGAGGTACCTATGATAACGATATTTTTTGCCATGGGTGCATTTGTTTGTATATGCTTAAAAAACACTGATTAAACAATGTATAGGGTTAATTGTTCTGTAGGTATTATATAATCCTATTTACCTCTACTTAATGATACTTTCCATGAAACAAAAGAAATGGTTTTTACGCGTTTTGATTATTGGTGCAATCTTGATTTTTTACGGAACGAATCAACCGCTTTTAGCAGAAGATCCCCCTAAAAAGCAAGCTTTGATTATTGTAGATGTGCAGGAGTTCTATTTTCCCGGAGGGTTTCAGCCTCTTGTTGAACCCGAAGAAGCTGCCAAGCAAATTGCTCGTGTGTTAGCGGTATTTCGTGAGCAAAACTGGCCGGTGATTCATGTGAAACATCAAGTGGATGCCCAAGGGGACATACATCGACTACTGACTCCGTTGCCAGGTGAAGCGGTGGTGACAAAAACACGCGCTAACAGTTTTTATGAGACCTCGCTGTTGGATTTGCTTAATGAACAAAAGATTACAGATTTGGTGATTGTGGGGATGCAAACCCACATGTGTGTTGAGGCAACAGCTCGTGCAGCCTCCGATTTCGGATTTCAGGTGACCGTTTTAAGTGATGCTTGTGCTACACGCGATTTGGTGTGGGAAGGAGATCAAATTCCGGCCCTGCATGTGCATCAAAGTACGTTGGCCACGCTTAATGGCTCGTATGCTAAGATTATGGATGTGGCATCGTTTTTGGAAACTGCAATATTTGAATGATTTATATGTAAAAATAGCTATTATATTCCCTTCTGGTGAAGACCTCAAAAAAAGTAGGAGCCGACATGGATGCGAAGATAAGGCCTTAAAATGGGTTGCATAATTTTGCTAACTTTGGCATAAATTTCAAAAAAACTATTTTTATGAAGGTCTTAAAGAATTTAGTGTTTGTACTGCTATTGTTGGCACCCATAGCTTTTGTATCGTGTGAAGATGAGGATGATAATGATCCTATTCTTGGCGAATGGGTATTTGACATGACGATTGAGATTAATGGGATAACCACTACATACCTGAATACCTGGATGTTTGGTGACGATGGCACCGGTACTTATGAAGAGTCGACCAATGGAGATGCAACTTTGAGCACCACATTTACCTGGATCAAACAGGCAGGTATGTACCAAGTTGAATATGCTGACCAAGAGTTAGCCGATGTAGCTGTGGAGATTACCGAACTTATGGGGCAACAAATGTT
>JAWOEH010000140.1:0-4461 GCA_046482855.1 Bacteroidales bacterium
TTGGTAAGCACTTCCAGTATTCCGCTGGCTCTGTTCGACTCCGAGATTCCTGTTGTTTTATGGTGTGATACAGTTTTTAATGATATTATTGATTTTTATCCGGAGTTTACCAATATGACTACCGAAACCATTGCCTTGGGACATAAAATGGAGAAAAGTGCATTGGAAAGATGCGTAGTGGCTGTTTATTCTTCGCAATGGGCAGCAGATAGTGCTGTTAAAAACTATCAGATACCCAGGGAAAAGGTGCAAGTGATAACTTACGGAGCCAATATCGAAACCGAATGGAACGAACAACAGGTACATGAGTGGGTGGAGGAAAAATCGTTTGATACCTGCAAGCTATTATTTGTAGGGGTACACTGGGAACGAAAGGGTGGTGACATTGCTCTGGAAACAGCCAAGAGGCTAAATGAAGAGGGCGTGCAAACAGAGTTGCACATTTTGGGCTCAATGCCTCCAGCACACCTTGATCTTCCCAATTATGTAAAAGTACACGGATTTGTAAGCAAAGAAACCCCCGAAGGACAGCGATTTATACATAATTTGATGAAAGGTGCTCACTTCTTGATCTTGCCCACACGAGCCGACTGTACACCAATTGTTTATGCCGAATTCAATGCCTATGGTATTCCTGTGCTTACTACTAATGTGGGAGGTATAGGTTCATTGATTCGGCAAGATATTAACGGAAGCACCTTTCCCCTTGAGGCTCGTGGCGACGTTTATGCAAATTATATACGAAAGCTTTTTAGAAGTACCGGAGATTATGTTAAAATGGCGCATAACTCTTATCGGGAGTATAATGAGAGACTTAATTGGACCTATTCGGGAGAGATGATGATGGCACTTTTGGAGCAAGTTGCCCAAAAAGAGTTGGCACTTTAGTAGTGCAAGAATGCAAAAACAGCAAAAATGAGCCATATTGCAGTTATAATTCCGGTACATGATGGTTGGACTTATACACAAAAGTGTTTAAGCTCTATGGAGTCAATGGTGAATGCCAGACGGACAGCAGACGAACCTCAATACTCGGTGGTAGTGGTTGATGATGGCTCTACCGATGGCACCGCTGCATTTGTAGGCCAACATTTTCCTTGGGTACATCTGCTTTTGGGTAATGGCTCCTTGTGGTGGAGCGGGGGTATTAATATGGGCAGCAGCTATGCAATAGAGAAACTGCATGCCGATTATCTTTTGTTGTGGAATAATGACATATTTCCCGGAGATCATTATTTCGAAAACCTGTCTGATATTGTTTACACAAGCAATGGACAAGTGATTTGGGGATCGTTGGTTCGGGAATTACAACACCCGGAGCGAGTTTGGTCGATGGGAGGACGATTTAATCGCAAAACAGGTGCCCGCTTTATGTTAGGCCTCGATAAGCCGATTGGAGATCTTCCCAAAACACCCCAGCCGGCCGATTGGTTAACAGGAATGGGAACCTTAGTGCCTGTAGAGGTGGTAAAGAGAATCGGATACTGGGATGCAAGGCGTTTCCCTCAGTATCATGGCGATTCGGATTTTACTTGTCGGGCTCGGGAGGCCGGTTTTCAACTGTTTGTGCATCCGGAGCTGACGATTTATAATGACCTGTATAGCACAGCACCTCTGCATCAGGGCGAATTCCGGAAGCTCATACGGTCGCTGGGACATATCAAATCGAAATACAATTTTCGGAAAGATTGGGCTTTTTATCGTCGGCACAAAGCTGCGCCTTTGGCCTACTTCAATCTTTTATGGCGCTATGTACGCTACATTGGCGGGTTTTTTAAGTGGAAAATCCTTCGTGTGTTAGGCATGCGAAAGATGTGAAGGAATTGATGAGCAATTTAAAAGCAAATTGGATGCGAAAAAAGAGTATGTATCTTTATCCTATTACTGCCCGCTTTAATACCGGGCTCTACAATCCCTATGTCGATGATTTCATCGAGGCTATGTCGTCTGATTATACCTGTGTTAATCGAGCATTTCCCTCGAAGTCAGGGGTGTTTAATATACTCAGGTTTTGGCGAAAAACCGACGTGTTTTTCCTGAATTGGATTGAAGATCTTCCCGATAAAAAGGGCGGGTTTTTACAGATGTTCTTCTTATTAGGTCTGTTTCCGCTGATTAAACTTTCAGGCAAGCAAGTGGTGTGGACAATTCATAACAAACGATCGCACGAAGGACGTTACTTGCCCATAAAACGCTGGTTTGCTAACCGGCTGATGAATACCGTTAATTTTATGTTGACTCATGCGAAAGAGGGCATACGATATGTTGAGCAGGAAACCAATGCTACCAATGCACAGCGAGTTTTTTATTTTCCTCATCCGGTAAAACCACGCATTTTACCCAAAAGAAAAGAGAAGCAGCCGGCTACGGATGTGTTGATTTGGGGAACAATGGCGCCTTATAAGGGGATACATAAGTTTTTAAGATTTTTGCATGAGGAGGATCCTCAGCACACTTTTTCGGTTCGTATTATGGGAAAGATCCCTGATCCTGAATACAAAAATGAGCTTAAGAGCTTGGCTACTGACAGGGTGCAGATAACGGATAAGTTTGTGTCTGCTGAGGAGTTGAACGCTGCGATGGCAGAGACATCTTGTATTCTTTTTACCTATTCGCCCGAGTATGTATTGAGTTCAGGAGTTTTGGCCGATTCAATTGGTGCCGGAAAACGGGTATTGGGTCCACATGCCGGCGCTTTTGCCGACTTGCAGGAGGAGGGTCTCGTAACAACCTATGCCGATTTCTCTGATTGCATGATGATGATTAAAAAGATACTAGAGACTGCGGAACGAAACGGAGCAGCCATAACACCCAAAAAACTTACTGCATACAATTGGGAGGCTTATGCCCAAATGGTGACGAGTTTGTTAATGAAAGAGCAAACATGAAAAATTTAGTGTTGAATGAGTAAAACCAAAGATATCGTGAAATATGCTGTTGTAATACCTGCAAAGAATGAATCGCAAACCCTGCCTGTGGTGCTGGAATCGCTGGTGCAACAAACATTGCTACCGCAATTGGTGGTTGTGGTGAATGATGCCTCGGAAGATAACACTGGCGCTGTAGTGGAGCGTTATAGCAAGGTGTATCCTTTTATCATGTGTCTGAATCGGCATGCCAAAGATGTGCACTATTCCCTGGGAGGGAAGGTGGTGGAAGTTTTCCATGAAGGGTGGGCTATTGTGTTAAAAAAATGTCCGGACTGCGATTTTATTGTAAAAATGGATGCTGATATTGAGTTTCAGCCCGCTTTGTTTGAAAAGATCAACAACCGTATACGCAAGCAAGGCCCTTATGGCATTGTATCCTGTACACCCTATTTGGAGACAGATGGCAAGCGTAAGCTTATCCATAGCCCTGTTTGGCATACGAATGGCGATTTTAAAATGTATGCTTCCGAGTGCTTACAGCAGATGGGAGGCTTGAAAACAGATTTAGGCTGGGATTGTGCCGACAATATTATTGCCATGGAAATGGGGTGGCGCACAATTGTTTTTCGTGATTTGTATTACAAACAGGAACGCCCTATTGGACGCGATTCCATAAAGAAAGGGCTTGTACGACAGGGTATTGGTGCCTATAAATTGCGATATAGTGGCATGTATATTTTCTTCAAACTCGTGCACGATTTGTTTGCGAAGCCTTATTTTGCTGGGAGTTTTCTTTATTTGAAAGGCTATTTCAGGGGGCGAAAAAAGTATCCCGGTCGCACGCTCACAGAAAGACAGGGGAGACACTTGCGTAAGTTGCTGTGGAAGAGTTTTTTTAAACGGTTTTCTCAACGTCAATTTGCACTGATGCAGAAAAAATGATGGTTATGCAAAACAGCTCCTCCAAATTTCGGTTGCTTAATATCGATATCAATGATCTTACCATGGAAGAGTTTCTTCGGCGGTTTACCGAGGGAATTGTTGTGACTCCTAATGTGGATCACATGATGAAACTGCAACGCGATGTCGATTTCTACAAAAGCTATCAAAATGCTGATTATGTAGTACTCGATAGTCGTGTTATACTCTACCTGTTAAGGTTGTTTGGTATAAGGATAAAAGGTGTTATACCAGGTTCAGAATTATTGCCGGCATTTTGTAATTACCACAAGGATAATAAGCAAATCCGTATGTTCTTGTTGGGTGGCATGGACGGAGTTGCACGCACTGCCGCAAAAAATATAAATCATCAGGCAGGCCGGGAATTAGTGGTGGATGCTTATTCTCCTACTATGGGCTTTGAGAAAAAGTTTGACGAGAAGGAGCAGATTATTGAACGTATCAATAAAAGCGAAGCCAATGTGTTGGTCATAGGTGTTGGTGCACCCAAACAGGAAAAGTGGCTTATGCAGCATTGGAACCTGATGCCACATATTAAAATGGGTATGGCATTGGGAGCTGCTCTGGATTTCGAAGCCGGGAATAAGAAACGTGCTCCCCGCTGGATGCAAAAAATGGGGATGGAGTGGCT
>JAWOEH010000170.1:0-16676 GCA_046482855.1 Bacteroidales bacterium
ATAGTAGTTCATTTTCAGGGTTTCAACTACTACAAATTTACTCTTTTTGCTCACAATACCAAGCAAAAGGGCCCGCAATGCGGGCCCTTACATAGAAAGAAAAAAGCTTGCTCTATTGCTTAATAAACTCTTTTACAAAAGGTTCTTTTTCATCATCTACCTTCAGGATATAATTCCCCGCAGGCAGGTCGGAAACATCGATAGTAGTAGTTTCCCCTTCCATCTGTAAATGCTTCATTTGTTTACCTTCGCTATTGTAAATGGTTACCATTGTACTTGCACCGGCACCATGGTTCAACTCAAGCTGTAAGTAATTTTGAGCTGGATTAGGATAGATCTTCAGATTTTCAACCACCTTATCTTCCAGCGTTTTGGCATTAGGATGCTGAGTTAATTGATACTGATAGGTATCGGTTATGTTTACGGTATAATCTTCCACTTCGCCATAGCTAAACGTTTCACAAGGCTGAGCTGCCGCGTTGTATTTCATGGTTACACGCATGCGCGTGGCTCCAAGTACTGCATCCGACGGAATGGTTAATGTAGCCTGCAAACGATCTGCACTACTCGAACTACCTGAAACTAACAATTCATCACTTTCGAAAGTGCCGCTCTGGTCAAGATCAATCCATACATGCCAGTATTCCGTATAACTGGAACTGCTAAATCCGGCACTGATATAGATTGTTGCATCGTCGCCCCGAGTCAGATTGGTGGATAGGTTGGTAAAGTCGGCATAACCTCCGTTGGCACCAGTTGTATTGTTGATACTTCCCAACTCTACAAGATCAATCCACTCATAATTGGTATTGTTCCCCTTTGATGCACAATACTCAACAGGGCTGGAATCGTCGGTAGTTACACTTATTTGGTTCGAGGCTGCGCTTACATTGCCGGCAGCGTCCACAGCCTTTACGGTAAAGTTGTAGCTAGTGGCTGGTGACAATCCGGTAACGCCATAACTGGTAGAGGCGGTAGTGGCAATTTGACTGCCATTTTGGTAAACCCAATAGCTATCCACGCCTACATTATCGGTAGAAGCATTCCAGCTTAAGTCCACAGAAGTTTCTGTTACATTTGTGGCAGCTAAACCAGACGGTGCTGTTGGGGCTTCTGTGTCAGGTGTTGCTGACCCAATAACCACATGATAATCCTCCACTTCGCCATAGCTAAATGTTTCACAGGCTGTTTGTGCGCCATTGTACTTCATCGAAACGCGCATACGTCGCGTACCTGTGGCATCAGCAGGAATAGCGATACTTCCTGTTACCGTTGATTTACTTAATGACCCGGCGTCGAATACCAATTCCGAGGCATCAAAAATGGTATCATTATTAAAATCGATCCAGATCTTCCAGTACTCATTATACGAGCTACCCGAGAATTCAGGTGTAAGACTAACTGCGTACGATTCACCTGCTTCAACAGCGATTTCCTCATTGGTGAAGTCACTATAGCCAGCTGCTCCTGAAGTATTTGAATACGTACCAACCTGTACTTCAGCAATCCATTCATAGGAGAAGTTACTTCCCTGTGAGGTACAATAAGTGGCAGGAGGATCGGGTGGCGTTTCGCCTGACAAGGCCGAATAAGCGTTAAGGCGTCCGCTACCAAGCTGGCCAATATAATTGGGATTCTTCCCATCAATATTATCAGCAGAATCTTCCAAACGAGCCCGTACTTGAGCAGGGGTAATATTGCCCTTAAAATGTGAAACAATAAGTGCTGCAACGCCTGACACGTGTGGACATGCCATAGAAGTTCCCGACATATACTGGTAACTGTCGTTAGGCTTACAGCTTAAAATATCACTCCCAGGAGCAGCAATATCCACCCACGATCCATAGTTTGAGAACGAGGAGCGTACATCATTATCGTCTGTAGAAGCTACGGCAATGGCATTTTCGTACTGAGCCGGCCAGGTACTGGCTCCGGAACTTACATTGCTGTTTCCGGCGGCAATTACCACTACGCCTCCCGACATAACATTGCTGCTTCCACCATTTTGAACAAAATAATCAATAGCATCATTTACCGATTGGCTTTCGCCTCCTCCGCCCCAACTGTTTTGGGAGATGTGAGCGCCCATGTCCGCTGCGTAAACAAAACCTTCGGCAAAGCCACCTTGACTGCTTCCGGAAAATACCTGAACAGACATCAAACGTACGCCGTCATTATTTCCTGAACCTCCGGCAACACCTGCAACACCAACGCCATTATTGGTTTCAGCGGCAACCGTTCCGCCTACGTGGGTACCATGTTCACCAGGCACAATAGCACCCTGGTCATAGCCAAAGTTGTAGCCATAATAGTCATCTACATACCCATTATTGTCATCGTCGACACCATTCCCGGGAACCTCCCCGGTATTTGTCCACATGTTACCGGCTAAATCAACGTGATCAAAATCAACGCCTTCATCTTCAATAGCAACAACAACCTGCGTGTCACCTGTTTCAAGATCCCAGGCCTCGGGAAGATCAATATCGGCATCCACCGTACCTCCCGATTGGCCGGTATTGTTATAATGCCACTGACTGCTGTAATTCGGATCATTAGCCGTTGCACTTAAACTTGCAGCCTCTGCTTTTTCATGCTCAATCAATCCACGTTCGTAAACAGGCTCTGCAACCAATACTTCATCCAACTGATCATAGGATGCAACAACCTTTGTGGGTTTATGCTCCGGATTGAAGCGGACTTCATACCACAAATGCAAACCTGCCTCACGGTGACGTTGCTCAAATTTACCGGAATACCGAAAAACACGCTTCATTTCAGCAGCACTATAGGTGGCATTTAGCTGATCCATACCTGCAATGCCCGTTTTCAGATGTGCCTCTTCCGTTGCCACCTGATTCTGAGTATTACCTGGCTTTGCATGCAATGCCTCAAGCTGAGCTGCCATTTGGGGTTGAAATTTCACCCTGATGATACCTTTATACTTTCCATCGGGGTTCACTTGACGCTCTTGTGCAATACCCTGAGTTAAGGTTACAAACAAGAGTGCAGTAAGTAGTAGTAAATACTTCCTCATAAATAGTTGTTTTAGGGGGGTTAAAACTCTGTTAATTGCCAACGAATGTATAAATTAACCGGAAGCAAGTAAAATTCGAGCTACCGTTGACAACAATAAAAAGCGACCACATGTGTTCGTTTTTTTAACACCCAAACAGCAAACTCCTGTACTTAAACCAATTACCACAAACGGCACTTGTTAATAACTTGTTAATATTTTGTTAATAAAATTACGTCGCAAGAAGTAACATTCCGCACACACTTTCTATGCAACTGTCTGTCAATGCAAAAACAAATAACACCCCACCCTTGGTTAGTGCCTCTCTTAAACCTCCAAAGGCTTAAGCGGTCAAATGATATGCTTATTCTTTTTGGAATTTGTTCAGAAAATCTATTTTTGTACTTCTCACCAAGAGATAAGCCTAAACAAACAATTAATACATGAACAATAAATACCTGTAACCAATGAAGAGAATTTTACTATTAGCCTTGGCGGGGCTCCTTTCAATAGGCAGCCTGCAGGCACAAGAGGTAGAAAAAGGGGAATACCAATTTTCTATCGACAAGCAAATTGAAGCCACATCCGTTAAGAACCAGTATCGTTCCGGTACATGCTGGAGCTTTTCAGCGCTCTCATTTATCGAGGCCGAGATGATTCGCAAAGGGAAAGAGCATGTTGATCTTTCCGAAATGTTCGTTGTTCGTCATTCCTATTCCGACAAAGCCAAACAATATGTTCGCTGGCACGGAAATTTGAATTTCGCCGGTGGAGGTGCATTTCACGATGTTACCAATTGCATTATCAAGTATGGTATGGTACCTGAAGAAGTTTACCAGGGATTGATGTACGGAACCGACAACCACGTACATGGCGAAATTGATGCAGTACTAAAAGGCTATGTAGATCAAGTACTTGAAAACAAAAATCGTAAACTTACACCCGCCTGGCACGAAGGTTTCGAAGGTATTCTTGATGCCTATTTAGGAAAATTACCTGAGACGTTTTCATACAAGGGCAAGGAGTACACGCCGAAATCCTTTGTAAAAGAAGTGATGGACATCAGCCCCTTAGACTACATCACCCTCTCTTCTTACACCCACCATCCCTTTTACGAACCCTTTATCCTTGAAGTGCCCGACAATTGGGCAATGGAAGAGGTTTACAACCTGCCCATTGACGAGATGATGGAGGTTATGGACAACGCTATTGAAAAGGGATATACCATAGCCTGGGCAGCCGATGTTAGTGAAAAAGGATTTTCATGGACCAATGGCGTAGCTGTTGTGCCCGAAACCAATTTCGAAAACCTTACCGATACAGAGGCTTCAAAATGGTCCGAACTAACCGACAAGGAAAAACAGCAAATGCTTTATAACTTTGACGGTCCCAAGCCTGAGCAAAAAATCACGCAGGAAGATCGTCAGGAAGCTTTCAATAACTGGACAACAACCGACGATCATGGTATGCACATCACCGGCATTGCCCACGACCAAAATGGTACCAAGTACTACATTGTAAAAAATAGCTGGAGTGACAAAAACCATCTGTACGATGGTTATTTCTACGCCTCGGAAGCTTTTGTACGCTACAAAACCATGGACATCATGATTCATAAAGATGTACTGCCAAAAGCCACAGCCAGAAAATTAGGATTCTAAACCTAGTAGCAACCAAACTGCATAACGGCTATCCGCAATGGGTAGCCGTTTATTTTTTGATTCCCTCATTCCCCGATGCGATTCTCTCTTCACTAGCCAAAGGCAATCCTCACCAGCTACCATGAGGAAAACGATTATAAGCGATTCGGGTTTACACATTCCATTTCATCTTCTTTATAACATATTTGCAAATTGGACATTAAGGTCAGAATAGGTTACCTTTGTTAAAAATCACGCTCCATGAGAAAGCACCATCCATCTTCCAATAAGCCCGGCCTTCCCCATAGCTACTGCCAGGGCCCAGGAGCTTGCAGTAGATGCCTGGCACTTCACTGCTTACACAACACACTGCCCGATTGTTGTTTTAAAACCATTGCCGATAAAGCCTTTGAAATTTGGGTTGACACTCACTTAACGGAAATGATTCAGGAAAATGTATGGAGCAATTAATGCCAGAAAACCGCTGCCAATGGGCCAAACACCCACTGGAAATCACCTACCATGATACCGAATGGGGCATTGCCCAATACGACGATAAAAAACTTTTTGAATTCCTGTTGCTGGATAGCTTTCAGGCCGGATTAAGTTGGCTAACACTACTAAAAAAACGTGAACACTTCCGAAAAGTATTTGACGACTTTGATTTTCATCTAATTGCTCGCTATAAGGAGGATAAGAAGCACGAACTTCGCCATGACAAAGGCATTATTCGCAATAAACGAAAAATTGAAGCAGCTGTACAAAACGCCCGGGCTACCTTACATATAATTGACAAATATGGTTCCTTAAGCAGTTTTCTATGGTCGTTTGTAGGCTTTCAACCTATAATAAACCACTATAACTCCTGGAAGGAAGTGCCCCCCACAACAAAAATCTCTGACGACATGAGCAAAGCACTAAAGGAGGAAGGATTTAGCTTTGTGGGGTCAACAATTTGTTATGCCTTTATGCAAGCTGCCGGAATGGTAAACGACCATATCATCAGCTGTCCACGACACCTACAAGTACAAAGCTCTTATCGGGAATTTCGGTAATCTTTCACATTCAACGCAACCGATAAGGCGAAGGCCAGAAAAAAACTCCATACAGTAACCTGCTCAACCAACACGGCATCTACATCAACCGAAAACCAGCGTTGAATCGTATAACGGATATAAGAAGCGGGAAGATCTGTGCGGCCAAGTTTCTCCAATACCCGCCAATGCAAATCGGTTAGCGGACAATAGCCCCAACCTTTAAAAGCACCCAACAAAAACCAGGATGCCCCGGTTAATGAAAGCGTTATCAGATTCCATTTACGTAAATTTTTCCAGGCCCATCCTACCATATTAAACAAGGTAATGAGCGCATGAAATACCAATAGAAAGTAGTCGAAAAATTCGTATACGCTCATGCTTTAATTTTTCACGAAAGATAAAAAATTCCGGTCAACAACGCTTTTACAAGTTCATATTTTTAAAAACGGGGAATTCATGTTAATTTTGCACTCTTAATCCAAAACCACCAACGTGGTTAAAAACAGGTGAGGAATGAAAATTAGCGGTTTTACCATGGGGAAAAATACCAGTAAGCTGTATTATCCCATGAAACAGTCCATTGCATCGATACTTCCCATAGTTGACGAATTTATTGTGGCCTTGGGCGATAGTGATGAAGATGACCATACACGAGAAGAGATCTTAAGCCTGAATAGCGATAAAATCAAAATCATCGACACGAAATGGGATCTTACCAAATACCCAAACGGAACCGAAAATGCTCACCAAACCGACATTGCCCGCGAACACTGCTCCGGCGATTGGCTTTTCTATTTACAAGCTGATGAAGTGATCCATGAAAAATATTTGCCCGTCATTGAAAAGCGTTGCGAAGAACTTCTCCACGACACCGAAGTGGAGGGGCTGATTTTTGCTTACAAGCACTTCTGGGGCGACTATAAACACTATCACTATTCACACAAATGGTACAAATATGAAATCCGCATTGTGCGCAATCATCCGGATATTCATAGCTGGGAGTCAGCACAAAGCTTCCGACGAATTCCCAACTTCGATGGGAAAAACTACCGCCAACAGGAAGGAACCTACAAACTAAAAGTTGCCAAAGTAGGTGCCGAGGTATTTCACTATGGATGGGTGCGCCCACCCCACCTGATGCGCAAAAAGATGAAAGCCCTGGACACTATACATCAGGGAAATACAGAAGCTGAACGACGGGCAGAACGTAACCTTAATTTTGATTACGGACCTCTTAACCTGTTGCGCCCATTTGAAGACACCCACCCACAGGTTATGCAGGAGTGGATCAAACGATTCAACTGGCAAGATGAACTGCAATACCAGGGGAAACCCTCTCAAAACAGACTGAAGCACCCTCACGAGAAATTAAAATACCGGGCTGCCACCTTTCTGGAGAATAACTTCCTGGGAGGCAGAACACTTGGTGGCTTCAAAAACTACATCCTGTTGAATAAGTAAAGATAAATGTTGATAAACATCCCGCTTTCTTATATAAAAATACGCATCAATACACAGTTTTTAACGAAACATTGCCTTAATTTTGTTAAAAACAATGCAGCATGAGAGGGAAATTTTTACTCTTCCTGATTTGGGGAGCACTATTGGTTACAATAAAATCACATGGACAAGCAATCGCAACCGAACAGAATGCCCGGCAGTGGGTCGATTCGGTGTATCAATCCTTAACCGAAGAGCAACGAATCGGACAGCTTTTTATGGTAGCTGCCTATTCGAACCGCACCAGCGAGCACGAAGAGGAACTCAGTGAATTAATAGAAAAATACAACATTGGTGGCTTAATCTTCTTTCAAGGAGGTCCTCTGCGACAAGCGCACATGCAAAACAGGTTGCAAAATATAGCGCAAACACCTCTGCTCATTGGGATGGATGCCGAATGGGGTCTTGCCATGAGGCTGGATAGTACCCTGAAATATCCCCGGCAGATGACCTTAGGTGCCGCCCAAAATGATTCCCTCATATACCAAATGGGTCGTGATATTGGTGCACAATGCAAGCGATTAGGCGTACATATTAATTTCGCTCCTGTGGCCGACATCAACAACAACCCACAAAATCCCGTAATAAACAGCCGTTCGTTCGGCGAAAATAAAACTTTGGTCACATCCCAGTCGATGGCCTACATGCAGGGTCTTCAGAGTCAGGGCATATTGGCATGTGCCAAACATTTCCCGGGACATGGTGACACCAACTCCGACTCACACAAAACGCTTCCCACCGTAAAGCAATCACAGGCACGTATCGACAGCCTCGAGCTCTATCCTTTTCAACGCCTTATCGACAGCGGTGTGGCCAGCATTATGGTTGCCCATTTAAGTATTCCTAGTTTAGAGCCGGATCTTACCCTGCCTTCCACCCTTTCAAAGCAGATTGTAACAGGTTTGCTAAAAAAGAAGATGAACTTCCAAGGCCTTATTTTCACCGATGCTCTGAATATGCGGGGAGTCACCCTCAATCATAAACCCGGCGATATTGAAGCCGAAGCACTACTGGCCGGTAATGACGTTCTGCTGTTTCCAATGGAAGTATCCAAAGCAGTAAAACAAATAAAGCACGACCTAAAACAAGGAATAATACCTGAACGCCGAATTGAAGAGAGCTGCAAAAAAATATTACTGGCGAAATACAAAGCAGGATTAGCAAAGCCTGATGCCGGACAAGTTGCCATACAATCGCTTTACAATGATTTAAACCCCATTGCCCACGATTTAACACGCAGAGAATTACTACAGCAAAGCCTGACCCTGTTGCAAAATAAGAAAGGCCTTATTCCTTTTCAATCGCTAGATACATTAACTTTTGCCTCTGTTGTATTTGGTGAGTCCCACCCCATTTACTTTCAGGATGTTTTAAGTAGGTATGTGGATATGCCCCATTTTGTGGCCAATAGCTACACTACCGACTCACTGATGATGCTATTAAAGCAGTACGACGTTGTTATTGGCGCCTTCAGTGGCACCCACAACACACCCTCATCAAATTATGGAGTAGTTAACGGACACATCCGCTTCCTTGAGCAACTGGGCAAGCATACCTCTGTAGCAGCCACCTTCTTTGCCAATCCCTATTGCCTTGAGCAGGTAAAAAGCCCCGAATTGCTCCAATCCATAGTCATTGCATACCAGGATGATGAAGACACGCAAAGTTTTGCCGCGCAAGCTCTTTTTGGCGCACTCCCCTTTCAGGGAACTTTACCTGTTAGCGCATCCCCTCTTTTTCTACAGGGAAAATCCATTAAAACAGAGGCCATAAATCGATTGCGTTACGCTTTACCTGAAGAGGTCGGCCTCTCCGGTAAACAATTGCAAAAAATCGATTCGCTAATGTATGGAGCCATAAGAGATAAAGCTACTCCGGGAGGGCAGATTCTGATCGCCCGCGATGGGGCAGTGGTTTACCGCAAAGCTTTCGGGCATTATACCTACTTGCAGGAGCAACCCGTTACCCTGAAATCCATTTATGATGTCGCTTCAGTAACAAAAATTGCTGCTACCGTTCCCGCAATTATGCACTTTTACGACCAGGGGAAAATCGATCTGAATGCACCTCTATCGGATTACCTTACTCGTTTAGACTCCACCAATAAACGCAAGATGCGCGTGAAAGATATACTGGCGCACCAATCGGGTCTTACCCCCTGGATCCCGTTTTACCTGCAAACCCTTAAAGGTTTCTACCCCAAACAAGGGATTGCCAACAATCAATTTTCCGAAGAGTTTCCATACAAAGTTGGCAAACACCTCTATTTAGCTCGTAATTACCGATTTGTTGAGGATATGTTCTACGCCACGGAACAAAAAGGCGTGCACACACAAGTGGCTCGCGATTTATATATTCGCGATTACATGCGCGACACCATCTTCAAGCTTATTGATAATTCCGACTTGTTAAGCGACAAACGCTATCGGTACTCCGATTTAGGTTTCTACTATTTTTCTCAAGCATTGGAAAAGATGAGCATGCAGCCTTTGGAGCAATTTGTTGAGGAAAAATTTTATGCTCCCCTGGGCGCAAATAGAACAGGCTATTTACCCCTCAGGCGATTCGATAAAAAAGAGATCGTTCCCACCGAAAACGATCAACTCTTTCGCCAACAACTGTTACAAGGCCATGTGCATGATCCTGGTGCTGCCATGCTTGGGGGTGTTTGCGGCCATGCCGGGGTATTTTCCACAGCCGATGATTTGGCTAAAATAATGCAAATGTTGTTGAATGGCGGAGACTATGGAAATCAACGTTTCTTCGAACCCACAACAATAAAACACTTTACCACTGCACACTTTCTGGAGAATAACAACCGCCGGGGTTTGGGATTTGATAAACCACAAATGAATTACGACAAGGTAGGTCCCACCTGCCAATGTGTTTCAGCCCAAAGCTATGGCCACTCAGGCTTTACCGGTACGTTGGTATGGGTCGACCCGGAAGAACGCATGCTCTACATTTTTCTCTCCAACCGTATCCATCCTGATCAGGACAATACTAAGCTTATCCAGAAAAATACCCGGACAGAAATCCAACAAGCCATATACGATACCATTACTACCCGATATGGGCAAGCTCCCAAAAGCCAAAAATAACGCAAGGGTAGAATCAATATAAATTACACCTTCCTTTCTGCCACTATTTTTTCTTGCTAATGATGCTTTTGCCCGTAAAAACCAAATCTCCGTAAGTTCTTCTCAGGTTCAGATATCATACATGTTGAAAAACAACTTTTAAAGCCCTCGATTTGTGCAAAATAAATTGGTTCGGTTTCGGTATTGTTGGTACTTTTGTTGCAAATCAATCAAATAAATTCATTCAGTATGAAGCCTTCACATATCGAGCACATTGGCATCGCGGTTAAGAACCTCGATGAGTCTATCAAGTATTACGAAGAAGTACTTGGTCTTGAATGCTATAGCGTAGAAGAAGTAGCAGACCAAAAAGTAAAAACAGCCTTTTTTCAGGTAGGAGATACCAAAATTGAACTTTTGGAGAGCACCGATCCTGAAGGACCTATAGGCAAATTTCTTGAGAAAAAAGGCGAAGGCATCCACCATATGGCCTTTGCTGTAAAAAACATCGAAGATCAGTTGAAACATGCCGAAGAAAAAGGCATCCGTTTAATTGATAAAACGCCACGAAAAGGCGCTGAAGGACTTGACATTGCCTTCTTACACCCCAAGTCGACCTTTGGTGTTCTCACTGAGCTTTGCGAAGACAAGAACAAATAACCCATACCAGTAACAATCAAATTCTATTCAACTCAGATGAACAGACAAGATAAGATTAAAGAGCTTATTGACAAAAGAGCTGAAGCCAAATTAGGCGGAGGCGAAAAGCGTATCGAGTCACAACACCAAAAAGGAAAGCTTACAGCTCGCGAACGTATCGACATTCTGCTTGACGAAGGCAGTTTTGAAGAATTCGATATGTTTATGACCCACCGCTGTACCGACTTTGGCATGGAAGAGAAAAAAATCCTTGGCGACGGAGTGGTTACCGGTTCAGGAACTGTCGACGGACGTGTGATATTTGTATACGCGCAAGATTTCACTGTATTTGGTGGCTCTTTGTCAGAAACCTTTGCAAAGAAAATTTGTAAAGTAATGGACATGGCCATGAAAATGGGAGCTCCGGTAATTGGCATCAACGATTCAGGAGGCGCACGTATCCAGGAAGGTGTGAACAGTTTGGCCGGATACGCCGAAATTTTCGAACGTAACATTTTGGCTTCAGGAGTGGTGCCCCAAATTTCGGCCATCTTTGGCCCATGTGCCGGAGGTGCCGTATACTCACCAGCGCTTACCGACTTTATCATGATGACCGAAGAGTCGAGCTACATGTTTGTTACCGGCCCAAAGGTGGTGAAAACTGTTACTGGTGAAACCATTAGTACCGAAGATTTGGGTGGCGCAGATGTACACTCCAGCAAATCGGGTGTTTCTCACTTTAAGGTGGATGATGAAGAAGAAGGGTTGTTACTAATCCGCAAGCTTCTTAGCTATTTGCCTTCCAATAACCTGGAAGAACCTCCTGTAACTGAATGTGCGGATCCTATCGATCGTTTAGACGATGCCATGAATGAAATCATTCCGGAGAATCCCAACCAGCCTTACGATGTAAAAGATGTGATTCACTCATTGGTTGACGACACAGAATTCCTGGAAATTCACCGGAATTATGCAAAAAATATTGTTGTGGGCTTTGCCAAAATGGATGGAAAATCCATTGGTATTGTAGCCAACCAACCCAGCTTCTTAGCCGGGGTGCTCGATATTGATGCTTCACGAAAAGCAGCTCGCTTTGTTCGTTTCTGCGATGCCTTTAATATCCCTATCCTTACACTGGTTGATGTGCCTGGATTCCTTCCCGGAAGCAATCAGGAGTATGGCGGTATCATTACTCACGGAGCAAAACTAATGTTTGCCTATGGCGAAGCAACGGTACCCAAGGTTACCATCACTCTCCGCAAGTCCTATGGCGGTGCACATGATGTTATGAGCTCAAAACAACTGCGTGGCGACATTAACTATGCATGGCCTACAGCCGAAATTGCTGTTATGGGTGCTTCAGGTGCTGCAGAAATTCTTCATGGCCGTGAACTTGCCAAGTTTGAGGATCCAGAGGAACGCGCGAAATTCCTGGCGGAAAAAGAGAAAGAGTACAAAGAGAAGTTCGCAAATCCTTACCAGGCAGCTAGTTATGGTTACATCGATGATGTAATTGAGCCCCGTAATTCACGATTCCGCATAATACGCGCATTTGAGATGTTGCAAACCAAGAAGGATAAGAATCCTCCTAAGAAACATTCAAATATTCCATTATAAAAACCGGTAACACATGCTGAATTATATAGGATTACCTACAATACTTAATATCCCTTCGCAAGGTTGGACTATCTCCATCGTAGGATGGTTAATCGTCTTCACAGCCTTGGTTTCATTAGTGATTCTTTTTACGCAATTACCTAAGCTCGTTTACTACAAAACCCGCAAGAAATTGCGTCAGGAAAAAAGAGCAAAGCTGGCAAACCAAAAAGCCGGCTCCGGTAGTACTGAGAATGACGAATTGCAAATTAGCGGGGATGAGAGTGCAGCCATTGCCATGGCTTTGCAACTCTTCTTTGGAGAACTACACGACGAAGAGAGCAACATCATTCAGATTAAACGCATTAACAAGCGTTACTCTCCATGGAGCTCGAAAATTTACGGATTAAGAGAATGGCCAAGAAATAACTAAAACACCAATGAAAAAATACAAATTCAGAATACACGGGAACGAATACGACGTTGAGCTGAAAGACTTCGAGGAGAATATTGCTACCATTGAAGTAAACGGCACAACTTACGAAGTAGAGGTTGAACGCAAAGAGTTCACAAAAACCAAAACCCCTACTTTGGTACGCTCAAGTGTACAGGTTGACCGCAAGGACAGCAAGATTAAAAAGAATGTTAGCAGCCGCGCCACAGTTATTAAAGCACCTTTGCCCGGAACCATCTTCAAGTTGATAAAACGCGAAGGTGACGAAGTGAAAAAAGGCGAGCCCATCCTGATCATGGAAGCCATGAAGATGGAAAACAATGTGTTGGCCGAGAAAGATGGCGTAATTAAGAGCCTGAAAGTGCGTGAAGGCGATTCTGTGCTGCAAAACGATGTTCTTGCTGAAATTGAATAGTAACCTTATGAAACGCAAGTATTCAATGATGAAAAAAATAACGCTACTCATGTTTGCATTTGCCATGATCTTTATGAACATGGCTCAGGCAAACGAACAAACCACAAAGGAGCTGACCAAAGGGAAGTGGGTGAATCGGTCCGACGGCTATAAAACTGCCGCCGGAAATGAGGAGACCGTAAAGCGCTACAAAACCTTTACTTTCTATGAAAATGGTTCCTTCGTGATGGACTCTATAAAAATGAAATATCCCGGTGATTGGTCGTTACAAGGGGATAAAATTGTGATTTCATTTACCAATGATGAAATAAAGGAGCGGACAGCTGAGTTAGGAGCCTCCGGAAAATTGGAAACGAACTTTGGCACAGAGTTTAAACGATACTCCGGTGCCGAGGCAGGTCTGCTAAACTTCCTGGAGTTTTCAGGCTTCTCAAATGGCACCTTCGGGAATTTCCTGATGTTGCTGGTGGGGATGTTCTTCATATTCCTGGCCATCCGGTACGATTACGAACCGCTATTGTTGATTCCTATTGGTTTTGGCATCATGATTGGAAACATTCCATTCTTTCAGGCCGAAGGATTCAACCTGCAACTCGGTATTTACGAGGAAGGAAGTGTGATGAACTATCTATACTTCGGCGTGCGTCAGGGGATATATCCACCACTTATCTTCCTGGGCATTGGAGCAATGACCGACTTTTCGTCACTTATCTCCAATCCTAAATTGATGTTGTTAGGCGCAGCCGCTCAAATTGGTATTTTCCTTACCTTCCTGGGTGCACTTTGGTTAGGGTTTACCCCTGCCGAATCAGGCGCAATTGGTATCATTGGTGGTGCCGACGGTCCAACAGCCATCTTCCTGTCATCAAAGCTGGCTCCACACTTGATTGGCCCCATTGCCATTGCTGCCTACTCATATATGGCATTGGTACCTGTAATACAGCCTCCGTTTATGAAGCTGTTTACCTCCAAAAAAGAGCGAAAAATTAAGATGAAGCCCCCACGCGCCGTATCAAAACTGGAGAAGATCCTCTTCCCCATTATTGGTATGTTGCTTACAGCTTTCATCTCTCCAAGTTCCTTGCCGCTGTTAGGTATGCTCTTCTTCGGTAACTTACTGAAAGAATCAACCGTTACACGTCGTTTGGCAGAAACAGCACAAAATTCACTCATCGATATTGTTACCATATTGCTGGGAATTACCGTAGGCGCTTCAACACAAGCCGACGTATTCCTGACTCCACAATCGCTGATGATTTTTGGACTGGGAGCCCTCTCATTTATGATTGCCACTACTGGTGGGTTGCTTTTCGCCAAGCTTATGAACGTATTCCTGCGCGGCGACAACAAGATCAATCCACTGATTGGTGCCGCTGGCGTATCAGCGGTACCCGACAGTGCACGTGTAGTACAACACGAAGGACTGAAATCCGATCCTTCAAACCACCTGTTGATGCACGCAATGGCACCCAACGTTTCGGGTGTAATTGGTTCGGCAGTTGGAGCGGGTATTTTGCTCAGCTTCTTAATGTAAACACATTATTCAACTATATAAAGCTGCTTCTCTCGGGGAGCAGCTTTTTTTTTTCGGTAAGATCTCCAATTGCTCAATTCCCTGAATCTATTTGTATCTTTACAAAAAAAGAATGGCTTCCACTGAATTTTATCATCAGCATTTCACAAATGCCGATTACGCCGCCGGGATACCCCCAAAATCGACTTTTGAAAGCTGCACCTTTGAAGGTCTTTTACTCGCTAATCATTCTTTAAATAAGCTCGATTTTATCGATTGTACTTTTATCGACTGCGACTTCTCCTCATCGCAATGGGCCGGAACAGGTATAAAAAATTGTTCTTTCCACGGATGTAAACTAATTGGCATCGATTTCACAATCTGCCAGCCTTTCCTCTTCTACTTTTCGGCCGATGCTTGCAACTTAAGCTATAGCCAATTTAGCAATTGCTCCATGGAGAAATTTGTCTTCTCCCATTGTATCATGCAGGAGGTCGATTTCAGTGGAGCACAACTGCAGAAAACTATATTCAATGAGTGTGTGCTTACGGGAACCCTGTTTGAGCAAACGCATCTCGAACAAGCCGATTTTCGAACAGCAAGAGGATTTTCCATACACCCCGAAAATAATCGCTTAAAAGGGACACGCTTTTCCGCCAACAATCTGGAAGGGCTTATCGCTCATCTTCCCATAAAAATTGAATAGCATCGATGCACTGACCTCTATCCCATACAATCGAATCGAGAGCATCGCTAATGGCAGACCGTCCTGGTTGGTTTAAAGCTTTCCAACCTGAAACGAGGCAAATTCGGGAGAAAAAAGATCAGTTGGAGGTGAGAAGAATACAAAGCGGAAAGAATTGAAGCTCACCGGCTGGTTGCGAACCAAGTGGAGCGGAAACTGAATTCGGGCTATCAAAGCTATTTGCTAACTATTACGTCTGGAAGACAGATCAAAAAAGAGGAACGCGGCTGCGCTCCTCTCCTATTAATAGAAAAAGTCAATTATTTTAACCATGCTTTCCCACTCTTGAGCAAGGGTTTTCCAGCTACATCATTTAAGATAATAGCGGCCATCATGTACCATGCCGATAGCGAACAAAGAATCAGCACATACCCGGCAACCACATTCATCATCGGATATCCAAAATGACCCAAATCCAACAGAATAAACCCAATCAGCAACAAGGTAAAAGTTAAGGCCATTGCGCCATGAATATACATTGCGCCCACCCAAAAGATGGCTGTTAACAGGGTCCAGGCTACCAGGTAATAGCCCACATCGGTAACCGATGAAGGTAACACCTGAAAATGGTTGCTAAGCCAAATGATTCCCAAGCCGATCCAAAAAGCTCCGTAGCTTGTAAAAGCTGCATACCCAAAATTATTCCCTGTTTTTTGTTCCATGAAGCCTGCCACCATTTGCGCCAAACCTCCAAAAATAAATCCCATAGCCATTACGGGACCTATTCCACACAACCCAATGTTGTGAAACTGCAATAACAAAGTTGTCAATCCAAATCCTGCTAATCCTACAACAGCGGGATTTCCTAATTTTCCATCGCTCATTATACCAAACACGTTAAGTAAATAAAAGCGGCAAAACTAATGGAATATTTCAAATGTTTCATAAAAAAAAAGGAAGAACCATTATAAACAAGAGACCAGCCAGATATAGGCCCTTAAATCTGACTTCTCGGTAGAGTTCTCAAAAAACGTTGCTCTGACTAACAAAAAGGCTGCATTCTGCTCCTCTCAGAATCATCCCGGATATCCTTTGGCAAAA
>JAWOEH010000057.1:0-26526 GCA_046482855.1 Bacteroidales bacterium
TTGCTGGTGGTTGTGGATGAACATGCCAACATTCTGGAAGTGAACCCGGCTGCCGAAAAATTCTTTGGCTATACACAGGCTGAGGTGCGCAATAAGCAGGCTTTAGGATTATTGGTGCCCATGCGTAATCGCTACGGCGGCGAAACACAACAATACCTGAAGATGTTTGCCACGGCCGATAAGCCTTTTTCTTTGGAGAATGAAAATATCGATGCCCAGGGAAATATGCATTGGATTCAGTGGGAGGCGATTCCGGGTGAGCGACACAACGGCGTGAAGCAGTGGCTGTGCATTGGCAAAAACACCTCCATCGAGCAGGAGTTGCGTACCAGCACTACCTGGGATTACCGGACTTTTGCCAATATGTTGCCCGAAATTGTGTTCGAACTTAATGGGCAGATGCACCTTACCTTCCTGAACGATTATAGTTTCTATGCCCTGGGGTATAGCCGACAGGAAATTTTGGGTTCCGAGGATTTTTTACGTAAGATCACCTCCCATAGAGAGTATATTCGGCTGGTGAGTTATGTACAGACCATTTTTATGGGCGAGTTGCACTCCACAAAAAAGTTTACCCTGCTAACCAAATCAGGAGACGAGATGATTGTGGAGTTTCAATACACCCCGGTTTTGAAGGACGGTGTAGTTGAACGAATAAGGGGCATTGCCTTTGATATCACTCAAAAAGAGCGCGATTTTCTGGATCTTGCCGCACAGGAAGAACGCTTCCGCCTGATTTATGAAAACTCGCCCATCAATTACCTGTCGCTCGATGAACAGGGCAATATTGTAGATGCCAATCCCGCCACTTTATTGCTGTTGAAAGAGCAGAGAGAACAAGTGATTGGATGCAGGTTTTATGACTATATTTGTAAAAGTGGAAGATCAACTTATACATATCTGTTTCAGAAATTTAAGAGCGTAGGCGAGGTGCGAAATGCGGAGTTGCAGATTTGTCGTAATGACGAGTCGCATGTGATTGTGCAATTAAGTGCCCGTGCCACCTATCACCCCAATGGCGAGCTTAAGCAAACCTATTGTGTGTTAAAAGACATCACCGACCTGAAGTTGGCAGAGATTTCCCTGAAACGTTCGGAACAGGAGATGCGGGAGTTAAATGCTACCAAGGATAAGTTTTTCTCTATTATTGCCCACGACCTGAGGAATCCGTTTAACGATCTTATCGGCTTTACCCAATTGTTAGCCAAGAATGTGCGAAGGTACGATGTGGCGAAAATTGAACAGTTTACCCATATCATTGGGGAGAGTGCCAAACTTGCCCATAACCTGCTGGAGAATCTGCTCGAGTGGTCCAGAACACAAACCGGCACCCTCCGGTATACTCCCGAGGAGGTAAACCTTTACCCGCTTGTTAACGAGTGCGTACAACTCTATCAATCAAAGGCCGAAGCAAAAGGGATACAACTAAAGGCCTGTTTGGAGGAAGATCTTCCCATTGCCAGAGCCGACAAAAATATGATAAAAACGGTGATTCGAAACCTGATATCCAACGCCATAAAATATACCCGTAAGCCTGACACCGTTACGGTTTGTGCAAAACAGCAGAGAAACCAGTTGATAATTGCTGTGGAAGATACGGGTATCGGAATCGACACGGCACAACAGAAAAAGCTTTTCCATATCGATGGGAATGTCTCCACCCCCGGTACAGCAAAGGAGCGAGGAACCGGGCTGGGGCTCATTTTATGTAAAGAGTTTGTCGAAAAAAATGGAGGCCAGATATCTGTAAAAAGTAGCCCGGGGCGCGGAAGTACATTTGCTTTTTCCCTGCCTGTTCATACACGATAATAATATTCCTGTGGTTTTATTGGGTTTTGGAATTATTTTTGTTGATAATGCTAAAACCTAAAACCCAATATGAAGCGAGCAAAGTTAGTTGTCTCTTTGAGCGTAATGTCGATGCTCCTGGTTCAGTGCGCCGGCATTAAAACAGTAGAGAAAAGCAGCCCGAATCCCCCGCCATGGATCCATGGCGTAGAAACCCATTACCTGATTGGCTATGCACGTGCCGGCACCTTTGATGAGGCGAAAGAACAGGCACTGCAGATGATCAAAGAGAAAACGGCCCGTGCTGTTGCCGAAAGTATCTCTTTTGAGGCCGAACTAACCGTACAAGAGGAGCGGTACAAAAATGCCTTTCACTTTATCGAAAATTACTCTTCGCGGCTTTCCAGCAAAACTTCAGGCTTAAATTACCTAAAGGGCATATCCTTAAGTAAGGTTACCCAGTACTATTGGGTACAAAAAAAGCAGGGACGTACCACTTTTGTTGACTATTATATCAAGTACCCGCTAAATGCAAAAGAACTGGATGCTTTGGTGGCCACCTGGAAAGAGCAGGATAAACAACTGACGCAGAAGCTTAAGGTTTTGGAAGATCGCAGTGAACAGCATCTTTCTGTAGAGACCATTTTGCACGATTTGGAAGAACTTCAGGCTTTAAAATCCTATTTTGTCGATCAACGTCATAGCGAAACCTGTGCCCTGATAGCACAACTTGAGCAGGAGCTGCGATCTTTGTATATCTCACCTGTTTCCGATTCGCTGGGCTATTTTTCTTATAACCTGAAAGTGGGCAATAAGTATATGTCTTCATACCAAGCGCCACGCTTTGTCTCCAATTGTGCCCAGTTGCAGAAAATGCATGTGGATGGCAACTACGGTTCGGTTACCTACAATTATCATAACTGTGCGGTTGAGCAGGATAATTATTTCCAATTGATTTACCGGTTTAATGGCATTGAGCTGACCCGAAGAGAGGCTCTTGATGTGAGCGACCATAAAATTTTTGCCCGTGTAAATGGAGAAGTAAGCTTGAAAGGTAAGCGTAGCAGTTTATTTGCCAACCGGAAGTATATCCGCTGTCACATTCCGGTGGAATCTTTATCGTCGTTGCCTTTCTCCATCGACCGAATTGAGCTCTATGTACATCGGTGTAAGCGTAACAAAACGCACTACCTGCCGGCTATTATTGTGGACAATGCAAGCTTTCGTTTTTGTGGCAAAGGCACTCACCAGCTTACTTTCGATGCGTATATTCCTTTTTGGGGCAAAAGAAAATACTCCTCCGATACCAAATGTCCCTCTACGGTTTCCGGAAAGATCCATTACAGTTCTGAACAAACCCGAGAGAAAAAGGTCACACAGTTTACAGGAATTCCTTATTTTACCAATTGGTAATGATTTTAACGTACAATTATGACACAACAAAATAGCAGTGGTCTCTATACCGATTATTATGAACTTACTATGGCGCAAGGCTATTTTCTTGAAGGAAAAGCCAATGAGCGTGTAGTGTTCGATTACTTTTTCCGTCGCATACCCTTTAAAGGGGGCTATGTGGTGTTTGCAGGGTTGCAGGATATGCTTGAAGCGCTTACCTCCTTTACGTATAATGAGCAGGAAATTGCCTTTTTACAACAACAGGGATTTAGCCCCGAGTTTCTCTCGTATTTGGAAGGATTCTCGTTTTCAGGTACGATTTTCGGGTGTCGTGAGGGGGAGGTGATCTTCCCCAATGAGCCCATACTGCGTGTGGAGGCAACAATAATTGAGGCTCAGCTGATAGAATCCATGTTGTTGAATTACTTAAATTTCCAGAGCCTTATTGCCTCAAAAGCCTCACGCATTGTTCATGCTGCCGGCGAAAGACCCGTGAGCGATTTTGGTTTACGCCGCGCTCAGGGTTTGGGGGGCATTCATGCTTCAAGAGCTGCCTTTATCGGGGGTGTAACCTCTACCTCCAACACATTGGCAGGAGCCCGCTACGCTATCCCGGTGAGTGGTACAATGGCGCACTCATGGGTGCAAAGTTTCCCTTCGGAGATAGAGGCCTTCCGGGCCTATGCACGTCAGTATCCCGATGGTTCAGTGCTGTTGGTTGACACATTTAACACCCTGGAGTCAGGCATTCCCAATGCCATTAAGGTGGCCAACGAGATGCAGGAAAGAGGCAAATCATTAAAGGCCATACGTCTCGATAGTGGCGACCTGGCTTATCTGAGCAAAAAAGCCCGAAAAATGTTGGATGATCATGGGTTACAGGAGGTTAAGATTATTACTTCCAATCAGTTGAACGAGTATGTGGTGCAGTCGTTGCTTGTGCAGAATGCGCCCATTGATATGTTTGGCGTGGGTACCGAGATGGTTACCGGCAAACCTGCAGCCGCACTCGATGGCGTATATAAGTTGGTGCAGTTGCAAGAACACCCCGTGATTAAACGTTCCGATAACCTGGAGAAGATTACGCTGCCGGGTAAGAAAGAGGTTTTCCGCTATACCGATAAGGACGGGTTGTTTTATGCCGATGCTGTTGCTTTACAAAACGAACAGACGGCACCCGACCATATGCTTCACCCCACCAATTTTGCTAAGCAGTGTGCTTTGGAAAAGTATCACGTTGAATCGTTACATCATAAATTGATGGAGGCCGGCAGAATTGTCCACAGCAAGGTTTCGCTCCGCGAGATTGTTGACTATAGTCGCCGGAGACTGGCTCAACTTCCTGCTGAGCATAAACGCCTGGATAATCCGCATGTGTATAAAGTAGGGTTGTCGGAACCCCTGAAGAAGTTGCGCGACAAAATGCTTCATGAAGCAGCTGAAAAATAACCCAAGCAATTTCATTGCGAAGAGTATATCCTTTTGCGGAATATTTTGCAACCAGCCTTCCATTTGGCTGGTTTGGGTGGTTGAAAACGCTGCTAGTCAATCTTTTTTAACAGAATGGGATCCTCGAACGACGCCGTATCCGTCACAAATTCTTTAACAAATTTCTGCAATTCATCAGTATCGGAGGTAATGAGTGCGTAGTCTTCCTCCTTCATTTGGATATCCAGTTTAATATTGGCCGAGTCTTGTACATTCTTCATCCAATCGATATCAAACATGTACAGTGCCAGATGCTTTTCCTGAAAATCTACTCGGAAAAATGAGTGTACCCGCACAAAGTGCATGTCGTAAAGGCTGTTGTCAATCGAAAGCTTTTCAGGATAAAGATTGATAAAATAGTTGCCATTAAGTTTTAGCAGGTGCACTTTAAACTCTGCACGGTTGGTATCCTCGGTGTGTACCAGCCGGTAGCTTTTTTCTTTGTCGGGAAGAAAGTGCCAGGTTTCATTGTCCTCACCAATATTCAGCCATTTGCCCTCCAGGCGTGTGTCGGTTAGTACATCCTCCTCCTGATAAAGGGGATTGAGCGATACCACACAGCCACTTAAGAGAGCAATTACAAGAGCTATTGAGAGAAAAATGGATGATTTAAACCCATGGCGAGTCCTGGTTTTTTTACATTGCTGTTTCATCGATTCGAGTTTTTAGGGGCATTGGTTAATTAAAAGTACAAAATATATTCTTTTTATTGAGTGTGTACGGAGCTTTTTAACCAATTGAGAGCAACCTGTTCAGATTTTTTTAGCATTTTATCATTAGTTTTGTAACCCATTCTGCAGGTATCTATTCCGCGGAAATGCCGATAGCAACATAAATCGTGATCATTATTATCAACTATATTGAAAGATGAATATACTTAAACAAATACTCTCCTATGTGTTAACAACCATTTACCTGGTGGTTTTTGGTTCCCTTATTTTGCTTTTTCACCCTTTGCAGGTAATCACCTATTCCTTAATGGGAGTAAAAGCGCATAAAACCCTTGTGGATTATTTAAACTATTTATTAATACGTAGTTTAATTCTTTTGAGTGTTGATTACAAAATTTTCGGAAAGATTGATGTTCCGTCAAACCGGCCGGTGATTATCATCTCCAATCACCAAAGCATGTTTGACATACCCGCTATTATTTGGGCATTACGCAAATTGCACCCGCGTTTTGTCTCCAAAAAGGAGCTGGGTAAGGGGTTCCCGAGCATTTCTTATAATTTGCGTAAAAGTCAGGCAGCACTTATCGATCGGAAAGATCGAAAACAGTCGGTAGTCGAAATTCAGCGGCTGGGGCGTTTAATTCACAAAGAAAACTCTGCTGCCTGCATTTTTCCTGAGGGTACCCGTAGCAAAACAGGCAAACTCCGGCGCTTTAATTCCACTGGGGTCGATGCTATGTTACAAGCAGCTCCCAATGCCGTTATTCTGCCTTTTGTTATCGATGGACATGCCAGGTTAGTGGCTAAGGGATTCTTCCCGCTTGCCTGTTGCATGAAGTTGCGCTACACAATACTGCCGGTTATCGACCCTGCCAATCGTACAACTGTTGATGTGCTGGAAGAAGTACGAGCAAAAATGGCTGAAAAACTTGACCAGTAGTCCTTCATGGTTTCTCTTTTGGTTCGGAGTGAAATAGTGAAAATCTTTTTGTAACTTACGTAACTGGCGTAGAACCATATTTTAAACACGTTAAATGGTATTAACATGAGGAATCGGCTACATTTTTCTCCCTTGGTTTCAGGTATTTGCTTTCTGATTGTTCTATGTGGAATTCCCTCTGAAAGCCGGGCGGCCGTTCCTGATAGTAGTTTTACCACACACACCATTGAAATGTTACCCGATTATGAGGGAGCGGTGGAGGTAACTGTGATAGAACCTCTTGAACAGCCTGCTGTTTCACATGCTGTTTTGTATATTCACGGGTTTAACGATTATTTTTTTCAACAGCAGTTGGCCGACTCGGTGGTTTCGTGGAATGTTCAGTTTTATGCCTTGGACTTGAGAAAGTATGGAAGATCATGGCTTTCGCACCAGAAATTTAATAACGTGCGCGATCTTTCCGAATATTTTGCCGATATCGATACGGCATTGGCTTTTATGCAACGCCGAGGGGTTGAGCGAGTTACCCTAATCGGACACTCCACCGGAGGGCTTACGGCTGCACTCTATGCCCATGAACGCCCCGGAAACAAAAAGATCTGTTCATTGGCGCTTAATAGTCCTTTCCTCGATATGAATATGAGTTGGTTTCTTGAGCGCATGGCCGTGCCGGTGATAGCAGCCCTGGGCGAACATTATCCGGATAAATTGCTGCCCATAGATTTTCCGCCACATTACGGGCATAGCCTGCATTATCAGGCAAAGGGCCAGTGGCATTATAACCTGAATTGGAAACCTCACAAAGCTCCTGCTGTTAATTATGGCTGGATCCGTGCTATTTACCTGGGCCAACAGCAGATAAAACAGAAGCTGGATATTAATTGGCCGGTGTTGGTAATGCATTCCGATTCCTCGTGCCAAACTACCGAGTGGACCGACGCAGTGTTTACTTCCGATGCCGTGCTGGATGTGGCCGATATTGAATGCTACGCTTCCTATTTAGGAGAACATGTTACCACTGCCACCATTCCCGATGGTATTCACGATTTGGCCTTAAGCAGGCTTCCTGCTCGTAAACGCTACTACACCCTATTGCGCAGTTGGGTCCTCTGTAAATTTTAAAGTTTAACAACGATCTTTTGCATAGCTAAAAATAAAGCGTATATTTGCATCGTGCAAGACTAAATCTTGCGAGTTTTAAAACAAACTAACTATGAATACACTTTATCAAGCGGAAGTAACCGCAAATGGAGGCCGCGAAGGGCATGTTACAAGTCCCGATGGCGTGATTAATATGGATGTACGAATGCCCGAAGGGCTGGGAGGCAAAGGCGGAGCCTACACAAATCCCGAACAATTGTTTGCAGCTGGTTATTCCGCCTGTTTCGATGGGGCGTTGAATTTGGTGGCGCGTATGCGCAAAATTCGTTTAAAAGGTTCCGAAACCACAGCAAAAGTTGCTATTGGCAAATTGGCGGACGACAGTCTGGGCTTGGCCGTTGAGTTGCAAGTAAAGGTACCCGGAGTGGAACCCGATGTGGCCCGTGAACTATTGCAGGAGGCGCATCAGGTGTGTCCCTACTCAAAAGCTACACGAGGAAATATTGAAGTTCGTTTGCATCTGCTTGAAGCCTAAACCGATTTTTCGTATTTTAGTCGCTGGCAATTGTATCGCCGGCGACTAAATAGTTATTATGAGCAAATACGACGCACTACGCTTAAAAAATCAGCTTTGTTTTCCTGTTTACAAAGCCAATCGCTTAATTCTACGGGCCTATCAACCCCTGCTTGAAACCCTGGATCTTACCTACCCTCAGTATTTGGTGTTGATGGTATTATGGGAGCATGATGAGCTCTCGGTTAAAGAGATTGGCCAATGGTTGATGTTAAATACCAATACACTTACCCCCTTATTGAAACGCCTGCAAAAAAGACAATTGCTCACACGTGAACGCTCAAGAGCCGACGAGCGCAAAGTGGTTGTACGCCTTACCCCGGCCGGAAAGGAGCTACGCGAGCAGGCGCTAAACATTCCCACCCGCCTGACGGACTCCATGCACATGCCGGTGGAGGAGCTCCGGGCTCTGAAACAACAATTGCATACGTTTATCAATGCCATTGAAAAGGCGGAAGAGCAGGAAGGCTAATCGTACCAAAAGGATTTTACTTGTTGAGTGATAGCGGGTACCGATTAGTTCTTTTGTGTAAGAAAATTTCCCATACGTAAATTTTCTCTTTCCCCCGTAAACAAAATTACTACCTTTGCGCCCTAATTTAATTGAACGAAAGGGTAGGGGTAATGATTACTGTTAACGATTTGGCCATACAATTTGGCAAACGTAAGTTGTTTCAGGATGTAGATTTGAAATTTACACCCGGGAACTGCTACGGAATTATCGGAGCCAATGGCGCCGGGAAATCAACATTTTTAAAAATAATTGCCGGAGAGCAGGATGCTTCTTCCGGTTCGGTTACAATGGGACCTGGTGAACGACTCTCGGTACTGAGTCAGGACCACTCGGCTTTTGATGAGTATAGTGTGCTGGACACAGTGCTTATCGGACATAGCCAGCTTTGGGAACTGTTGCAGGAAAAGAATGCAATCTATATGAAGCCCGACTTCTCGGAAGCCGATGGGTTGAAAGCCGCCGAGTTGGAGGATAAATTTGCCGAGATGGACGGTTGGAATGCCGAGAGCGATGCTGCTAACTTACTTAGCGGATTGGGTATTAAAGAGTCGTTGCATAGCCGACAAATGGGCGATCTTAGCGGAAAACAAAAAGTACGCGTATTGTTGGCACAGGCACTTTTCGGTAAGCCTGATAACCTTTTGCTGGATGAGCCCACAAATGATTTGGACCTGGAAACAGTTCGCTGGCTCGAGCAATACCTGGCCAATTTTGACAATACGGTGTTGGTGGTATCTCACGACCGTCACTTCCTCGATTGTGTATGTACGCATACAGTAGATATCGATTTCGGAAAGATCAACCAATTTGCCGGAAACTACAGCTTTTGGTATCAGAGTAGTCAGCTGGCTTTGCGTCAGCAGCAGGTACAAAATAAAAAGGTGGAGGAGAAGCGTAAAGAGTTGCAGGAATTTATTTCCCGTTTCAGCGCCAATGTTGCAAAATCGAAGCAAACCACCAGCCGTAAAAAAATGCTGGAGAAATTAAATGTGGAGGACATCAAACCCTCCATGCGGAAGTACCCTGGTATTATTTTTCAGCCCGAACGCGAACCTGGCGATAAAATATTGGTTGTTGATAGGTTAAGTAAAGCCATCGAGGATGAGGTGCTCTTTAACGATGTTAGTTTTACGGCTGAGAAAGGCGATAAAATTGCTTTTCTCTCCAAAGATCCACGGGCAATGACGGCCTTTTTCGAAATTTTGAATGATAACCTGCAGCCCGATAGTGGTAGTTTTGAGTGGGGAGTTACCATCAATTCAGCCTATATGCCTTTGGATAATGAGCCTTTCTTTGCCTCTGACTTATCGCTGGTTGATTGGTTGGCGCAATATGCCACAGGCGATAAGAGTGAACAGTTTATGCGCGGTTACCTGGGGAAAATGCTCTTCAGTGGCGAGGAGGTGTATAAACAGGTAAATGTACTCTCGGGAGGCGAGAAGATGCGTTGCATGATTTCGCGAATGATGCTGAAACATGCCAATACATTAATTCTGGATACCCCGACAAATCACCTGGATTTGGAAAGTATTCAGGCGTTTAACAACTCGCTTACCACGTTTAAAGGAAATGTTTTCCTGGCTTCGCATGACCACGAATTTATCGATACCGTTGCCAATCGCGTGATTGAACTCACCCCGAATGGCATTATTGATAAACTCATGAGCTACGACGATTATGTAAACGATGATAAAATTGCCGCTTTACGCGAAACCATGTACCAACAGCCTGCTTTTAGCTAAAATTGGTGCGGTTTTTGATATTTACAAGAAGATCTCTTAACAAGGGGTCTTCTTTTTTTGTTTTTATATCTGAACCGTAAGGAGTTTGTGCTTTTTTCTCGCGGAATATCTTTACTGACTGGGAATATCCTTTCTGTTTTACTATTTAAATATCAACTTATGAAAAATTACCGATATCTTTTTACCGCTTTCATGCTTCTGATAATCGCTAGTGCCATGGCACAACAGGGAACCAAGAATTTTATTGATCAGCCTTATCTGGAAGTGAGGGGCGAGGCTGAAATAAAAGCTACCCCCGATGAGATTTACCTGCGCATTGTGCTGAACGAAGACGAAACCAAACCTCGCAACACCATCGAATTAATGGAAAACAACCTGATGCGTGTGCTGCGACGAAACGATGTAGATCCCAAACAGTTACGTGTGTTGGAGATGAGCTCCGACTATAAACAGCAGTGGTTGGGCAAGGATATAAAAGAGATACGAATCTTTGAACTGTTGCTGCATGAAGCCTCACAAACCGGCGAAGTGCTGCGCGATTTGCGTGAGCAGGAGATTGGCAATGTGGAGGTTACCCGGGTGGATCATTCGCAAATGGAGGAATTAAAAGCCGAAGCCCAGGTTAAAGCGTTGAAAAATGCACGCCAAAAGGCCGGGAAACTCGCCGCCGCTCTTGACCAATCGGTAGGCAAGGCTATTTTTGTACAGGAGCATCAGGATACTCCTCGCCCCATGTATCAGGCACGTGCACGTGAGCAGTACACTATGCGAGCAAAAGGTGCCGGTGCCCTGCCCGAAACCTTGGAGTTCAAACAACTTGAAATACAGGGTGCTGTGTTGGTTCGCTTTGTGTTAAACTAACCGGCACTTTTGTTGGCCCCGGCTGCTGATACCTGAAGGTTGCAAATGGAGGGAGGCAGCTGAGGGCTTTAGCCCCTTTGATTAAGCATCATCAACTGTTCTCTGTCGATTATATCGATGCGTTTTCCCTGCAAGTTTATCAGTCCGTCTTTCTCAAATTCTTTCAGAAATTTTACAGTGCTTTCAACAGTTATGGTGGCAAAATCGGCAATATCCTTGCGCGTTAATTGTGCCAGTGGATCAGCCTCCTTAAAATGCTCCGACGACAAGTATAAAAGCGCTGAGGCCAACTTTCCTCGCATCTGTTTATAGGAAAGGTTTTCAATGATCGTTAAGTATCGGTTTTCGTTATTTGAGTTACGCGTGAGCAATTGGGCAGCCAATTCAGAGTTTTGGAAGATAAGCTTTTTCAGGGCTTCTTTCTCTATCATGCACAAATTTGCATCGGTAAGGGTTTGTGCTGAATAGGGATAGGTTTTTTTATCGAAAAGGGTGGAAAAAGCTATGTAACTTCCCTTAACAGCCAGTTGGATATTTACTTGCTTCCCGCTTCCTGTTTCCAGGTATATTTTTACCAGTCCACTGCACACAAAAAGTACGTGCGGGGCAAAGGCTCCTTGTTTAAACAAGGTTTCTCCTTTGCGATATGTAACCCGGGTTTTTCTATCGTCCAGAAATGCCAGCTCCTGTTCGGTTAAATGCTGGAAACAGCTGGCTAGTGTCTCTAAATTATTTTCTTTTTTCACGCACTCTTTCTTTTTAAACAAAGATATTGAACCCTTTGATAATAGGAAATTTGTTTTTGCAAAAACTTTCGAGTGCCGAAGGAACAACAGTATTATTATGGTTTGGTAACTTCAAACTTGTAAAATTTCAATTTCCCTACCCCCATACTTCAAGCCTGTTATGTTGGCATCCCGGACCCTTCCACCTACTTTTGCCCGCAAACAACCAAATGATAATTGGGGCGTGGTTTCCTTAAATGTAACTAGAGGAAGTTTTAGGTTTCATAGGTTTGAATAGGACCCTTGATTCTCTGATGTAACCGCCTCATCAACGCATTTTGAAAGGACTCTGTAGCGCGATGCAAAGTATTGACAACGAAGAGTTAATTGATGAAAGTAAGAAGAAGGAACCTATATAATAAAAATTATATCAAAATGGAGAATAGATATGAACTCGTGGTGATTGGGGGTGGCCCGGCAGGGGTAACACTTGCAAAACGGTTAGGAAAAAAGTACAAAATGGCTGTAATTCGGCCCGAAGATTTTAGCATGATTTATTGTGCTATGCCTTATGTTATTGAGGACACCATCGAAATGCAAAAATGTTTGAAGAAAGACGCACTGGTTACGGAATCCGGAGCAGATCTCATTCGCGATGAGGTGCAGCGTGTCGATTTTTCCAATAAAACGGTTATAGTAAAACAGGGCGAAAGTATCCACTATAACAAGCTTATTATTGCAACCGGAGCCAATCCGTTTATTCCTCCCTTGGAAGGAACCCATCTTAATGGCGTGATGGGGTTTAAAACCCAAACCGATTTGGAAAAGATCCACAGCTTTGTGAATAATGGGCTCAAAAAGGCCGTAATTGTAGGAGCAGGTGCCATTGGGATGGAGTTGGCTCAGGCGCTGAAACATAAAGGTCTGGATGTAACCTTGGTTGATATGGCTCCACAGGTGCTTCCCAATTTAGTAGGTGGCGAATTTGCTCAACGCGCCTCCGAGGAGCTGATTCGTAACGATATTCATTTAATGCTGAACACACGTGTGATGAAGTTGGAAGGGAGCGAGTTTGTTAACGAAGTGCATCTGGATAATGGTGAAACCATTTATCTTAATGATTATTCGCCTTGTACCGGAAACGATAACAGCACCATAAAGGGATTGGTGGTATTTGCTACCGGCGTAGTGCCTGCTCTCTCTTTTGTTCCTGAAAATACCCTGCAAGTCGATCGTCAGGGAATCGTTGTAAACGAGCGGATGGAAACCAGTTATCCCGATGTGTATGCTGTTGGCGATTGTGCCCAGTACAAAAGCTTTATAACCGGTAAGATTACCGGCGGAAAACTGGCAACTAATGCTGTGCCTATGGCTCGTGTATTAGCTGAGAATTTGCTCGGGGGCAATGCGCGCTACAAGGGCTTTATTAATGGGGCTGCAACTAAAGTATACAACTATTACGTGGGGGGGACAGGACTTACCGCCCAACGTGCCCTCGAGGAGGGATACGATATACTTAAGGGATATAGCCAATTATCTACTCAATTTCCTATTATGCCCGGACAAAAGGAGTTGAGGGTGAAATTAATTGCCCAAAAATTCACTGGGAAGATCCTTGGAGGACAGGTGTTTAGCGGAGAACCTGTAACCTCTCTTATTGACCTTATCTCTTTTGCCATTCAAAAAGAGGCCACTGTGCAGGATTTTATCGAATTGAGCTATTCCTCGCAACCTTACCAGTCGTTTTATCCGGCCGGGAATGGTTTGGTTATGGCTGCCGAGAAAATACAAACCCAGATGGAGCATTTTCCTGAAGAGGTATTGGTCTGAAATGGATAGGTGATGCAGAAAGAGGAAGGTGGTTTTACTGACCCTCTTCTGGTATATCTCTATATTCTTGAGGAGGATGTATCATAGAGCCTGATGTTTAAGACACAGGAGCAAGTGTTTGTTTTTCTGCAATTGGGGAGCATCTGCTGCAACAGAATTTTCGGATGTTTCTCCTGTTCGTTTTGAAGCCCTCCGCAGTATCTCCTCTTAATTTTGGGAACTAACTGCCAGAGGGCTTTTTTTGATGGATTCAAACCTATTATAGCTACCCTCACATTAAAAAGAAATTGATTGTCCGCTTTTAAGCATAAGAGGCTATTATTATGCAGAAAATCAATTATTTGCCCCAGGCCCTAAAGGGTGTAATTGATTTTCTTCTCTCTCTTTAGGCCATACGGGGCAATAGAAGAACCGCAGCGAAGCGGAGCTCGACGAAGTCAAAATCAAGAAATGCATTATGCATAAAAGCGGACATACATTAAAATGAAATTATGAAAGAAAAGATACGTTTTGCTTTTGCCTTGAATGCCGATAATGAATTTGGCAACAACCATTTCGGCGATGCCGATAAATACGTCCTTGTTACATGGGATGGGGAGAGAATGCAGGATGAGGCTGAGGTGCCCAATGCTTTTAAAACCTACGATGAGCAGCAGGAGCATGGCTCCAGAGCAAAAGGGAAAATGATTAGTCAGATGTTACTGGAATATGGCACCCATGTACTTGTTTCCAGGCAATTTGGACCCAATATACGTGTAGTAAGCCGCCACTTTATTCCGGTGGTTATTCATGCCGATGCGCCGGCGCAGGTAAAAGAGGTATTGGAGAAAAATGTAAACTGGATAGCTGACGAGCAGCAGAAAACCAGTGGTTTCTATAAATTGTTCATGATAAAAAATGGCATTCTTAAAACACAGGCAAAAGAGGTAGAGTAGGAGTGGGATCTTGTTATTCATCGTTTTCATGCGAGCATGATATCTTTCGAGTTTCCTTGGTAGCTCCGTTTTTCCATTGTATTTTTAGGAGTAATTTATTGCCGATTTTCAATGGTGATAAGGATCTGAAAAAGAATACCAAAACTCATGAGGATACTTCATACCGCCGATTGGCATATCGGCAAACGCCTGTACCGCGAAGATTTACACGCCGACCATACGCTGTTTTTTCAATGGCTAACCGATTATATTGCTCAGCATCAGGTGGATGTTCTGCTGCTCTCGGGCGATGTGTTTGATTTGGCTAATCCTTCGGCCGACGCCCGCAAGCAATATTACGAGGCACTGGTGGCATTCTCAAAACTCAACTGCCGCATCCTTATAACTGGTGGCAATCACGACTCGCCGGCCGTGCTGAATGCCCCCCGGGTTCTTCTTCAGGCCATGGAAATATCTGTTATTGGGGGCATGCCGGAAGATCCCCGGGAATTGATCTTCCCGGTAAAAGATGAAGCCGGCGATGTGGCTTGTGTGGTAGCTGCCGTTCCTTATTTGCGCGATGCCGATCTGCGGCAGGCCGGTGCCGGCATCGACGATCGTTTGGAGCAAGTGCGTGAAGGCATTTCGCAGGTTTTTCAGCAGGCGGCTGCAACCTGTATACAGCTTTATCCGGATGTGCCTGCCGTGGCCATGGGACATCTGTTTGCTCACGGAGCCAGTACCTCCGATAGCGAACGCGAGGTACAAGTGGGAAATCTTGCCGGATTTGAAGCCCAATATTTCCCCCGCTACTTCTCCTACATTGCCCTGGGACATATTCATAAACCCCAAATGGTGGCCGGAAGTACCACCCTTCGGTATTCCGGATCCCCCCTTCCGCTCTCCTTTAGCGAACGGGAAGATCCCAAACAATTGGTGCAGATTGATATCCATAACCAACAAGTGCAGGTAACCTCCGTGCCGGTTCCGGCTTTCCGGAAATTGTGGCGTATTCAGGGAAGCTTAGCCGAGCTGAAAAAACACCTTAATGAGGCTCCTGAGCCGGATAATCCGCTGCCCACCCTGGTGGAACTCTTGATGGAGGAAGAGCAGTATAACCCCGATAAAGTGGTGCTTTTGGAGGATTTTATTGAACAGTTTGACCATCCACAGATCAAAATCATCAAACACCGGGTAGCGTTTAAAAATCGGTTACAAGGCGCCCATCAACTTTACGACAGTACACGCATTGATGAGTTGACGCCTGCTGATGTGTTTTCGCGCCGACTGGAACAGGAGGAGATAGCTCCGGAACAAAAGCAGGCTTTGCAGCACGCTTTTGCCGCCATTGTTGAACAAATTGAACAGTAAAAGCAGATGAAAATATTGTCCCTACGTTTCAAGAATATCAATTCGTTCCGGGGGGAACACGCCGTAAATTTTACCGAAAAGCCCCTTGCCAATGCCGGTTTGTTTGCTATTACCGGCCCCACGGGAAGCGGGAAAACCACGCTGCTCGATGTTATTGCGCTGGCTTTGTACAACCGGGTACCTCGTATTGATGAGCGCATAAGCAGGAATTTTATCGAACGCTCGGGCTCGGTACTTACGCGCAATACCAAGTCGGCCTACGCCGAGGTGGAGTATCATACCCATTCGGGAAGATTTTTGTCGCGCTGGTGGATAGAAACTGCACGTACCGGGAAATTGAAGGATTACGAGATGGAGGTGCACGATTTAAACAGCGGTCAGGTAGTGGATGTGAAAAAAAGCGAAGTGCCTGCTCAAAATGAGAAGCTGATAGGGTTAAGTTACGATCAGTTTATGCGTTCCATGTTGTTGGCCCAGGGCGAATTTGCTAAATTTTTGAAAGCCTCGAAAGATGAACGGGGACGCCTGCTGGAGAAAATTACCGGTAGCTGGATTTATCGGGAGATTGGCCGCCGGGTGTACGAAACCCAGAATGAGTATAAGAAAAAAGTAGATAAGTACATTAATCAGCAGGAACATTTGCAAAACCAGTTGGAAGCAGCTGAACCGTTGGAGGATCTTCGTAAACAAAAAGCCGAAGCACAAAAGCGGGTTGAAGCCTCGGAGCAAAAGGTGAATTTGTTAAAAGAGCGTGCTGCCACTAAAGAGCGTTTTGAACAGCTCACAAGCCAACGGGACGAGAAGTTGAAACAACAACAGGCACTGCAACAAGAGACGGAAGCCTTTATTGGCGAAAAAGGCAACCTGCTGGAACGCCACGAAGCACTTTTGCCCTGGCAGGAGGAGTTAACACAATGGCAGGTGAATGGGAAACAACTATTGGAGCTAACCAATAAGCGGGAAGCGTGGACAATAGCCATGAATAAAGCAAAGGAAGCCTATACCCACGCACGCAGTGAGGTTACACGGTTTACCAATACACAAGAGAAATGGCCCGACGAACAAGGTGAGCAACTTCTTAATGAGAAACAGGCAGCAGTGGAAACTCAGCTTGAAAAACTGGAGGCTGCACATTTTAAGTACAGGGAGTTAAGCGCATCGGTGCTGGGACCGCTGAAAGCTATTGGTTATTCATTTGATGCCCGCCAACCCATGGGCGCCATCAATTTCCTGAATAAGAAATCTGCTGAAGTAGCCGATGAAATTGGGAATCTTCAAAAAGATCTTTCCGAAAAAGCCTTTAACGAGCCCGCACACGCCTTGGAATTGGTGGAGGAGACACTTGTTAAAGGACAAAAGGGTGTATTGTTGGCGCATGAAATAAAGAGTCGTGAAAAACAGCTACAAGCGTATACCGGAGAACTTTCAGAACAGAGAAGTTTGGCTGAGAAACTTGAACATAGCCTTGCGATAGCCTCGAAAGATTACCAGTTGGCGCAAAAGGAACGTGAAAACTGCGAGGTATTGCTACAAAAGGAGCGGTTGCAAGCCAGCTTGGAACACCATCGGAAGCAACTGCACGAGGGCAACCCGTGTCCTTTATGTGGCTCGCTAACCCACCCGTGGGCGGAGGATACTCCTCCTGTGGCTACCGATTTGGAGGGACAATTGAAAGAGGCACAAAAGCAGGAGAAAAGGAAACGGGATGAGGAGCAAAAGGTGAATACCGAGCTGGTGAGCCTGAAAAAGCTGCATGAGCAACGTACAAAAGAGGCTCAGCAATTACAGCAAGAACTTGAAAGCATGAACCAGGAACACCTTCAACTTCAGGCCAGTTTGCCGATAGATTACAGAGAGGTGCAACCGGAAGATCTTACCGAAACAAAAAAACGACTACAGCGCTTATTGGAACTCCGCCAACAATTGGAAATGTGTACTGAAACCTTGCCTGTGCTTGAGCAGATGCTACAGGTGAAAAAGAATGGTGAAACAGTAAGGCAGGAGCTGGAGAAACTTTATCCTCCGGCAAAAGATCATGCAGCAGATGTAAAACAGGTGTTTCAGACAGATTTACGAAGGGTGGCAAAAAATTGGCAAAATGCTCTCCATCAGCTGCACACGCTTTATGAGCGTGATAGTGAGTGGCAAAAGGAGCACCAAAGAGCTCAGGATGAACAACAACAACTAAAGCAAAAGTTGCATAAGCCTTTGGGTACATTGGGCTATACCTCTGTTGATGAAGCCTGCAGGCATTTGCTTTCAGGTGAGAATTACCAGCAATTGCAACGCAGACGAAATGAATTGCAACAGCGCAAGACAGAAATTGACAGTGCCTTGCAAAATTTGCAGCAGTATCTGAACGAACTGAATGAGGCGGCCGACTGGCCTGATGCCCGGGTGTTGAGAAAAGAGCTGGAGCAACAACAAGGCTCCCTGCAACAGCATCGTAGCCAGCTGGAAAAACTATCCAGTAAATGCTACGAAATTGAGGGCTGGCAGAAACAGCTTAAGGAACTGGATGCAAAAATAGCATCCGAGCGCGAACAATCATCGGTATGGCGCATGCTTAACGAGTATATTGGCGATGCACAAGGCAAGAAGTTCAGCACATTTGCCCAGCAACTAACCATGAAGCAGCTCATTGCCTTGGCCAATAAACGCCTGAAATCGCTATCGGAGCGTTACCGACTGGATATGCCCGACACCGATACTGAGGATGACAGCATTGTGGTGCTTGATTTTGATATGGGGGGCATGCGCCGATCGGTAAAAACGCTTTCGGGCGGAGAGTCCTTTTTGGTGAGTCTTTCATTGGCTTTGGGGCTTTCCGATTTGGCCTCGCAAGATGTGCGCATCAATAGCTTGTTTATTGACGAGGGCTTTGGTACACTGGATCCCCAAACCCTTGATCAAACCCTGGATACCCTCGAAAAGTTGCAGGCGGAAAGCAATAAAACCATTGGCATCATTTCGCATGTGGAGGCTTTAAAGGAGCGCATTGCCACCCAAATTGTGATGCAGCGGAATGGGCAGGGATACAGCAAGTTGCATGTTGTAAGTGCCTAGGAAATATAAGGCCGTCTCTGCTGAGAGACGGCCTTGGAATCAATCGCTACGAATCGTCTTCGTAAAAAAAATAGAAATTCTTATGGGGAATTAGAGAAGTGACATCCCGTAATAGGTTAGTGCGCCGGCAAAATAGCCAACCAATGCCAATAGCGAGATGCGCTTGAGGTACCAGGTAAAGTCAATTTTTAACATCCCCATTACTACAACCCCTGCAGCCGATCCAATAATAAGGATGCTGCCTCCGGTTCCGGCACAGTAAGCCAAAAATTCCCAAAAACTGCCGTTTTGCATAAACAGGCTCTGGTAGCCTTCGGCACCTACTCCGGCAACATCATACATACCCATGGCACCGGCCACCAGCGGAACATTATCAACAATAGAGGAGAGCACTCCAATAACCAAATTAATGGTATAAATGTTGTGCAGGTTTTCATCCAAATAGTGCGAGAGCATGCGCAGGTGTCCGGCCGACTGTAGCCCGGCTACTGCCAACAGAATGCCTAAGAAAAACAGAATGCTGGTAAAATCCACTTTTTTAAGCGCTGTGGTAACGGTGAATTCCTGTTTTCGCGCTTCCGATTTCCGTTTATGCATCATTTCTGTGCCAATCCATAAAATGCCCAACGCACCCAGCATGCCCATATAGGGGGGCAGCCCTGTAAGGGTTTTAAAAACCGGCACCCCCATCAGTAAGATCACGCCCAAATAGAAAACGCTTTGCCGTTCCCATTTTTTTGTGTGGTTGGCTGTTTCAAGTTCAATTGTTGAAACGGGCCGTGTAACATTCCCTTTCATGCCTATGGTTACAATAAGTAGCGGCACCAAAATGGTAATGAGGCTGGGAATAAGCAGGTTGCTGATGATGTTTAAGGCTGTTACCTGCCCGCCTATCCATAGCATTATGGTGGTTACATCGCCAATGGGCGACCAGGCCCCTCCTGCATTGGCCGCAATAATAATCATACTGGCAAAGAACCACCTGCGCTTATTGTCGGTAACAAGCTTCTTGAGTAAGGTAATCATTACAATGGAGGTAGTAAGATTGTCGAGTGCTGCGGACATGAAAAAACTGATAAAGCTTAGCATCCATAACAATTTTGCTTTGTTGGTGGTGGTTATCCGGTCGGTAATAATCCGGAAGCCTTCATGGCTGTCAATAAGTTCGACAATGGTCATGGCTGCCAACAGAAACACAATGATGGAGGCAATTTCGGCCAGGTGCTCAGCGATTTCGTGATGAGCAATAAAATTGACATAGGAGTGCGAGGTACCCGCTGAAAGCTGCGGGTGGGTTTCGATAAAATGCTCATAGTGGGCATTTCCTGGAAGTATCTCGGGGGCGCCTACAATATAGAATCCCCAGATAGCTACCCCCAGCAAAAGCGCAATGGCGGCTTTATCGATCTTTACGACGTGTTCCTGGGCGATTAACACATAACCCATGATGAACACGACAAACATCATTATAAACATAGGACAAATAGTACTTTTGGTGAATTGTGGGCGCAAATGTAACCGATATCTGGTGTCGTTATTCTCTTGAGGCTCATTAATTTTGTGTTAATTCAATAACAGTAAAGCCTTGTTAGTTTAACTTGTTGTCAATTTGTTTATTAAATGGGGTAATGGGATCTCTGATGGGCTTCCGTAACGTTTTCTCTTTAAGGCATGAAATACCCAACGGATAGGATGAAATTTGAAGAAAGCTTTAAATCGGAAAAAAGAATCACGATTGTCCGGAGAAATTTGGATTAACATGTTTCTATTGCTTTGGTTCCTTTGAAAAGACCTGCTTATATTGGATTCGACAGCGCGGATGGTTGTTCTGATTGCAATAAAGAAATAGCTGTGACAACTAACACAACGTTTCATAAAACTACCAAATCCTGGGTCTGCTGAATTCCAGTCATTTGGTGGACGGTAGTTGAGAATTTGGCGCTTTAGCGCTATAATCTTCGTAGATAATTTAATGGGTTATTAAATAGAAGGGGCGTAGCCCTGATATCCTAATACATTTACCCAACTAGCTACCCAATGTGTGTTCCTGGCGACATGAAAATCATGGGTATTGATTGGATAATCCTAATTATTGGTTTTTGTATGCTTTGTAATAACTCCTTATGGTTGCATTCTTGTGCAGGGTTTGGTTTCCTCCACAAGGAATTTTCCATTGTTTTAAGAAAAATGGCAATGAAAAATAGCGGAATAAAGCATTATCGGAAAGTTTTTGTATTTTCGTTAGGAATTTATTCTTCCGCTTGCCCAAAATTGTTGCTCGAATTATTGGTTTTGGGAAGTACTAAACGCAAATCACATGAAAAAGGTACCGGTAAGTGTACGCTTAATGAATTTTTTTATCGATGGCGCTTTTGTGGTCAGTTTTTACCTGAGTGCGCTTTTATTGGATATATATATGGGCTCGCCCATATTAGTGACGGACGATATTCATCAAACCTATGGATTAGGTGTGTGGCTGGCAATAATGATAGCCACCTTACTGGTTTTTTACGCGGTGTACTATTTGGTGTGTGAGGTGGTTATCGGAACTACTTTTGGTCATCATGTTTCTGCCACAAAGGTAGTGGATGAGCAGGGTGAGGAGCCTACACGTAGTCAGTTGGTAAAACGAGCGTTAGCAAGATTGATTCCTCTTGATCCTTTTACCTTTTTTGCCCGCTATCCCGTAGGATTACATGATAAACTCAGTGGAACCCGCTTGGTTATTAAGCAGGAGGAGAAGCGACGATTACTCTTTTAAGAAGATAAAAAGACAGAAAAAGGGCACTCATTTGAGTGCCCTTTTTGTTGGTTATTCAATTTCTACTTCAATCCATTCCGAACGGTTAGGTGGTTCAGGCGTATGTATTTGTTTTTTGGGTTGTTCCTCTATTTGTTTCAGGAGCACTTCCACTGCTTTTTCCAAACTGGGATCGTGTCCTTTGGCTACCTTGTCGGGAGCATCTATTACCTTAATATCCGGATAAATACCAATGCCCTCAATAATCCATTCACTATCGTCATTGAAGATGCCAAATCGGGGAACCGCAATATAGCCGCCATCGACCAATGAGGCGTTGCCACTCATGCCAACAAGTCCGCCCCAGGTGCGTGTCCCAATGATGGTTCCCAGCCCTTTTTTACGGAAAAAGTAAGGAAAGGCATCGCCGCCCGATGAGCTATAGTGGTTAATGAGCATTGCTTTGGGACCGTCGTGGGCCACGCCGGGCGTTTTAAAGGGCTTCAGATCCCGCTGATGCCAGTATGCCAGTGTCTCTCTGTCCAGCAGGTCGGCCATTTGGTCGGGGATAAACCCACCCCCATTGTAACGGTCGTCAATAATCAGGCCTTCCTTATCGTGGAAAGCGTACATGCCTCTGTGCAACTCGCGGTTCCCTTCAACAGCGGTATTGGGTACGTGTATGTAGCCTATTTTCCCATCGGAAAGATCCGCAGCCATCTTGCGTCGTTCTTTTACCCAGTTCAGGTAAAAGAGCTCCAGTTCACTGTCGATAGGCTTAATTTTATAGCTTTTGGCGCCTGCCATCTCGGGTTTGTTGTTCACGGTAATTGAGATGACCTTATCCACTGTATTCTCCAGGAATCGATAGGGGTTGTCACCTGCTTTTACCTCATGGCCATTAATAGCCAGCAGGTAGTCGCCTTCAGTAACGTCAACTCCTTGCTCGGTAAGTGGTGAACGACGTGCAGGGTTCCAGTTCTCGCCCTCGAATATTTTGGCAATTTTGTAGCGTCCGGCTTTGTCGTCCAGTGCAAGTTTGGCGCCCAATAGTCCGGTAGGTAGGCGCTTAACGCGTTCAAAATCGCCATAGTTAACATAGGCGTGGCCGGTATTGGTTTCAGCAATAATTTCGCCCAGGATATAATCCAGGTCGGCGCGGTGACTTAGGTAAGGAAGGAGTTTGGCATATTTGTCGCCAATAGCCTTCCAGTCGACGCCGTGCATGTTTTTCACATAGTAATAGTCGCGGAAAATGCGCCAGCCATCCTGGTAAATCTGATTCCACTCTTTACGCGGGTCAATCTTCATTTCCAAATCGTCCAGAGCTATTTTGCCGGCGCCTACTTCCTGCTTGGGCGTAAGCTTAATAATTCCGTAGGTTCCGCGGGCACTGTACAGCAATTTGCTGCCATCGGCCGAGAGTACGTAGCTGCGTGCGTCGATGATCTTCTCCTCTTTTTCCCCCTCGAGGGTAAATTTGTGAATCCCTTCGGCATTGGTGTAGAGCAGACCTCCGTCAACAGCTTCAATGCCATAGTAGCTACCGGAACTTATGGGCAAGGCAGTGATGCGATTGCGAATACCGTCTCTGTCAATGGTAATGTGAAGATCTTCCTTCGCTTTATCCTCTCCCTTTTTTTCCTCATTGCCATTCACCGGCACGGTATCTTCTTTCAGCGGAAAGAGCTTGGGACTATCCTTGCGCAGGGCAATGGCATAAATGCGTGTAGCTTTGTTGTAGAGATAATTGAACTCAAAATCGGAGAAAGCCAGGTTGAAATCGCGGTTCGACATGAAGAATAAGTAATTTCCGCATGTTGAAAATGTTGGCGACATGTCGTTGAATTCGTCACCGGTAAGTTGAAATTGTTCATTCTCCTGGATGTTGTATACCCATACGGCCGATTGGCTGTTATCGCTGCCTTTGGTGTAAGTAATCCAGCGTGCATCGGGCGAGAAGGTGTAGTCGCGAATTTCATCGGTTGTAGCGGCATCCACAATTGACTCTTTTCCCGAAGCTACTTCGATAAGCTTCAGTTTCATGGTACGATCGGAGTAGAGCAAGTACTTGCTGTTATGCGACCAAACGGGTTGATACTTCCATCGGGCCGATCCGGAAGTGAGTTGGCGCGGTTCAGCGCCCTCTTTATTCTCCAGCAGGTAAATTTCGTATTCGCCGCTTTTGTCGGACATATAGCTTATGTATTTGCCGTTGGGCGACCAGGTGGGGTAAATTTCCCGCACTCCTTGTGTTTTGGTAAGATTCTCAATCTCGCCATGTTCAGCAGGTACGCTAAAAATGTCGCCACGAGCATCCAGTAAGGCGCGATTTCCTGCAGGCGAGAGAGCCATGCTGTGGATATCTTCCTTTACATTTGTGTAGTAGGGAAGAATGTTGGGATTGTCGAAGTTCAGGTTGACAGTAAGTTTCTGTTCCTCTCCTGTTTCAACATTCAGTTTGTAAATATATCCGCCATTTTCATAGGCAATCTGGCCATTATTTCCGGAAGGCCACATTACATCAAAATCTTTATGGAACGTAAGTTGCTTGGTTTCGCCTGTTTGGGTGTTGTAGCTGTGAATATTCAGCCGAAGGTCGCGATCGGAAGCAAAGTAGATCTTGTCGCCAAACCAGGTAGGAATCTGATCGGTACCGGCAAATTCGGTAATTTGTTCAGCTTCGTTGGTTTGCAGGTTAAATATCCACAGGTCGGCTGCGCGGCCGCCTTTGTAGCGCTTCCAGGTGCGGAATTCGCGGCTGATGGGCGCAAAGCACATCTTGTTTCCCTCGGGCGAAAGCACACCAAAGCCTCCTTCAGCTATCTGCAGGGGCGTTTCTAAACCTCCGTCAACACTTACCAGGAAGTATTTTCCATTTCGTTGTCCGTAGGGTGTGCGATTGGCACGGAAAAGAATTTGCTTGCTGTCCGGCGTCCAGTCGAGCACAACATTATCAAATCCTCCACGCGGGGGCATCATGCCCACATCGTTGTAGTAAGTTAATTGTTTGGGTGTACCACCTGTTGCGGGCATTACGTAAACCTGCCGGCTGCCGGAATATTCAGCGGAAAAGGCTATCCATTGTCCATCGGGTGAAATCTTAGGGAAAAGCTCAAGGCCCTTATGCGAGGTGAGCCTTTTGGCATTTCCGCCTTCGGCATCAACCGTCCATATGTCGCCGGCATAAACAAAAGTTACCAGGTCTCCGTTAATATCAGGGAAACGGAGTAGTCGTGCGTCATCTTGTGCCTGTACGCTTGTCTGAAAACCAAACAAGACCATCAGCATGATGAGTGCATTTACCATTTTTTTTTGCATAGGATTCTATTTTGTTAAGGATTGTATTTAGTCTATTGACGATTTTTTTATCAAAACGCTTAATCTTTATCCAACTTTGTCCAAATTTACACAATCCGAATTACACTTGCTATAGGTATGAGGATAACAATTGGTGGGTGAATCTGTTTCACACAAAAACGGAGGTATAAAAAATATGATACAAAAAGAGTTGTTGAGTTATTTGCGCGAATTACAGCAAAACAATAACCGGGAGTGGTTTCATGAAAACAAACAACGCTATCAGCTTGTTCGTGCCGGTTTTGAACAATACATTGCCCGGCTTATTTTGGAACTTGCCACTTTCGATTCCTCGGTAAAATATGTAACCCCCAAAGAGAGTATCTTTCGTATCAATCGGGACGTGCGATTCAGTCAGAATAAATCGCCCTACAAAACCAACATGGGGGCTTTTATCAGTCCCGGCGGCAGGAAGCTGCTTAAGTCGGGGTATTATTTGCATATTGAACCGCAAGGAAGTTTCCTGGCGGTAGGACTGTTTCGGCCACCGGCAGATCGTTTGAAAGCTATTCGGCAGGAAATTTATCATGACCCCGAAGCCTTTGGGGAGGTGATTGAAGACCCTGAATTTATTGCCCAGTTTGGCGGCCTTGCCGATGATCAAAAGCTGAAAACGGCCCCCAAAGGTTACCCCAAGGATTGGGAGTATGTTGATTATTTGCGCTATAAGAATTTTGTGGTCTCCAAACCTTTGGATGAGGCGTTGCTCACTTCTGAAGATCTTACCGAAAACCTGTTAACCAACTATGAAATTGCTTACCCTTTGCACCGGTTTTTGAATTTTGCGATTGATCAGAATACGCCAGAATCCTTTTAGCCCGAATGATTCAGCTTAGGTGGTTGAGTGGTACAAAAATGCCCCGGTACCAGAAAATGCACCGGGGCTTGATAAAGGGACTATATTGTGAGTCAGAAGTTGCCTGTTAGGCTACGTCAATGCTTCGTGCAGGTTTTTCGACATAGGCCTCCTGCTTGGGCAGTGTGAGGGTTAACATACCATTTTTATAGCTTGCGGCTATGCCTTCCACATTTATCTGTTTGCCAATACGGAAGCTTCGCTTGAAAGGGTTAAACTGAAACTCACGCATGCGTAGCTTTTTGCCTTCTTGCTCCTCGGCTTCTTTGTCGAGCGAGATGGTCAGCAATTGGTTCTCGAAAGTAATTTCAAAATCTTTTTTTTCGAAACCGGGAACGGCTAACTCGATAAAAAACGCCTCCTTATCCTCGGAAATGTTTGCCGGTGGCTCGTTAAAAAACTGGTTTCGACAAGGCGTTTCGGGCGTATAGTAGCGGTTTAACATGGCATTTTGCCGAGTGCGTGGTTCTTGAAATCGTACAAGTGTCATAATCGTATTGTTTTTAGTTTATAATTTGTGTTTGTTTTTGTTTGTGTTAGGAAATAGTCAAAGTGTGTGCCACAGGAATAAATTGGTATTTGAATGACAG
>JAWOEH010000132.1:0-23123 GCA_046482855.1 Bacteroidales bacterium
TAAAGAAAAATAGCTTATGCACAAAAAAGCACAAGAACTTCACCAATCACTATGTGACCTCATTTTGCAGGAGCGATTATTAGATGCCTTTGGGAAACTAAGGGAACTCATTGCCATGAGTGAAAAACAGCACTTCTTTCCCCAATTGGAAACACTGGAAACCAATTATCAAAATATTCTTCATTACAGTGCTAAAGGAGTGCAGGATCCGGAACAGAATAAGATCCTTAACTATGTATTGAGAAGCACATTAACCCTTGCCGATACCGTAAAGGAAACCCTGTTGATGCATAAAAGCGACCACTTTATCTATCAACTGAAATGGAGCATTGAAAGAGCAAGCACCAGCGAGACCGATTACGCTGAAAAGCGAATGAATAGCTTATCTTCCGATCCGCAATTAAACGCCATTCTGGACCAACCTCAAGAAGAAGAGAGTCCCGACAATCGCGCAAAGGCAATGGAAGATCTATTTCGATTCTATTGGCTTAAAGATGTGTTGGCAGATAAAGATCAAACCCTTATCAGCGAACTTATTACTTCTCCAATTGTCCCCTGGCACGATAAATCACAAATAGTAAGTGCCTTAACGCTCAGCTTATTTCGAAACTTCACCATTACCAAGGTACAGCTTCTCTCGAAATTCATTCAGGAAAAGCAGACGCAGGTTTGGGAGCGTGCGCTTGTGGGGCTCATATTGGGCCTATATCAGTACCACAATCGGTTATATTTATATCCGGAGGTCAAAGAAGAGCTTGCAACCTTAAAAAGAACTGCATTAACAGATGAAGTATTGGAGGCTTTATTCTTACAAATTATTAAGGCACAAGATACAGAACGATTAACAAAGAAATGGGAAGAAGAGATCTTACCAGAAGTGCTTAAGATGCAATCGACGGTTGAGAAAAAACTCGACTTGGAGAATATCTTACAGGACAATTTCATGGAAGATAAAAACCCGGATTGGGAGCAGGTATTTGGCGATTCGCCCGAGTTACTGGATAAACTACAACAATTTTCCGAAATGCAATTGGAAGGGTCCGATGTTTTCATGGGCACTTTTAGCCGGTTGAAACACTTCCCATTTTTCAATGAACTCAGCAATTGGTTTGTTCCCTTTTATCCCGATCATCCCGAGGTAAAAGAACTTTTCGGGCAGGAAGAGGGAACCTTCAACCTTGGCGTTTTGTTTGAAAAACTTGGCGAGACCCGTTTCATGTGTAATTCGGATAAATACTCCTTTTGTTTGAACATTAAAAACATTCCTACAAGTCATAAGAACCAGATGATGCATATGTTTCAAGCCGAAATGGATCAGATGAAAGAGATAAGCAGCGAGGAAGATACCCTGGATCCGATAAGTCGAACAAAAAGCATTATCACCCAATACATTCAAGATCTTTACCGCTTCTTCAAACTTTCTCCAAGGAAACAAGAATTTGAGGATATTTTCTCGCAATCGTTGGACATTGTTAGTACGGAATTCTACAAACAACTGGCTGAAGCACCGGGGCGGCTAAAAAAGAAGGTAGCCGAATTCTATTTTGAAAAGGAACGCTTTCCCGAAGCCATTGAACTGTTCAAGGAATTTGAAGCAGAGGTAACCGAAAACAGTGAGCTTTTTGAGAAGATCGCTTATGCTTTTCAACGCCAGGGTAAATATAGCCAGGCATTAACGTATTACAAGAAAGCCGAACTACTGGATCCGCAGAAAGCGTGGATTACCAAGAAAATTGCGCTCTGTTATCGCTACATCGGCGAGCATGAAAAAGCGTTGGGTTATTACAAAGAAGCTGAAAAGCTTGCACCCGACGACCTCTATGTACAAGCGTTTATCGGTCACACCCTCTTTCATTTGAAACGAAACGAGGAGGCCTTAAAATATTATTTCAAAGTAGAGTATCTGGCTCCCTCCAATCAGAAAATTCAGCGCCCAATCGCCTATATTTCATTATTGCTGGGCAAATTCGATACAGCCGAAAATTACTTCAAGAAGCTACTGGAACAAGAAGATACACCCTTGGACAAATTGCACCTGGGCCATGTTTACCTATGCAACAATGAGTATGACAAAGCCCTGGAGACCTATATTGAGGGTGCCCGGGAGTTTCGCAACATGACACACTTCCGCAGCGCTTTTGAGGAAGATCGGGAGGTGTTGCGCCAACATCAGCTAGAAAACAGAGATATCAACCTCTTGCTGGATATTATTCAAAGTAAAATAGCAATCCTCTAAAAAAATCCGGGAAATCCCGGATTTTTTTTATCGTTTGAAGTACTTGAAGTAAAATTTCTCCCAATGAACAATTTCTTCCAACTCTTTACGCTGTTCTTCGTGTCGTTCCGTGTTTGGTGCATCGGCCGGATACCCAATAGGCAACAGGGCAATAGGCTCGATGTCATCGCGAAGATTCAATAATTCCACCGTTTTCATCACATCAAACTTACACACCCAACAAGTTCCCAGGCCTAAATCAGTAGCTTGTAAAGTAAGGTGATCAATAGCGATGGCCACATCTACGTTGGTGTGAATTTTTCCGTCGGCACGCCGCCAGGCTTCCCGATGATCGCCACACACGGCAATAATGGCAGGCGCTGAACGTATCCACTCCCGATTGTATACCTGATACAATTTCTCCAGGTTTTGCTTGTCCTGGATAACAATAAAGTGCCAGGGCTGCTTATTTTTGGCCGAAGGGGCAATACGCCCGGCATCCAGCACTTGAAGCATAACCTCTTTCTCTACCGGTTTATCCTGAAATTTTCGACAGGAATAACGTTTCTTGGCTAACTCTAAAAACGACATATGCTTATACTTTTTATGAAATTACCTAGTTATACTTTATCGAATCTTTATGGTTTCATCAAAAATCTCTACTTTATCGCCGGGGCGTAATTTTTTTCGCTTTCGATATTCCAACTCTCCATTTACACGGACACAGCCATCATTCACCATCATCTTCGCCTGACCGCCACTTTCCGCTATGCGCATAGCTTTCAACAAACGTATCAGTTCCACATAGGGTTGCCCCTCTTCAATTGCAAATTCTTTCATTATTCATTCATTTTTGTAAGTAATTCGGTCATCACCTCTGTAGCTTTTCCTTTAAGGTGAATATCGGTTATGTTATAGGTATGGCTCGAAGCGCCTGTGTTAACCTCAATAATGATGGCTCCGTTCCGCTTGGCCATCTGAGGAATGTAACTTGCCGGAATCACTTCACCCGTAGTCCCTACCAATAAAAATACATCGGCTTTCCGACTCTCCTCTACAGAGTGTGCGTAAGCATCGGAAGGTATTGCCTCGCCAAAAAAGATAAAGTCAGGTTTTAGCAGACCTCCACATTTCGTGCATTTGGGGGGTAAATGAGCGAAAATGGTTTCATCCACTACCGAGCGGTCAAAACAATGTGTGCATATTAAATGCTTGGAATTTCCATGAAATTCATGTACCAGCCTACTACCTGCTTCCTGGTGCAGATTATCGATATTTTGGGTAATCACTGCCTTTACCTTTCCCATCTCTTCCAGCTTTGCAATAGCCAGGTGGGCAGCATTGGGCTTTGCCACGCCAAAATAGTCGTAAAAAATCTCTTTAATCACTTGCCACGACTCCAAGGGGTGGCTATGAAAATAATCCAGGTCCAGCACTTGTGGGTCATACTTACTCCAGATACCATCCTCGCCCCGAAATGGGGGAATTCCACTCTCTACCGAAATGCCGGCACCAGTAAAGGCAGTTACATGTTTTGCTTTCTTTAGTACTTCAACAGCTCTTTCCATTGTCTTATTCATGCCCGGCCTCCTCTATTTTTTTGTCCAACTCTTGTAATAATTTCTGCGTAGAGCTATCAATAAAAAAGCCTCTCAATAAATCGTTTACCCTTTTGCGCTCTAATTTCACCTGTTCCATTGAACCACTACCCTCTTTATAGCTTTGTAAAGTTAACAATATACGCTCGATTTGCCCACGATATTGGTAATATCTACTGAGCGACGGAAGCGCTTCCATCTGATCCAACACATTTGCCGCTTCTTTCAATCTGTTTTCTTTGCGCATTAGCCTTGCCAGGTAGTACCAACCATACTCATAAGCCGGATGCAACTCGGTAAGCTTCCTGAACTCATCAATGGCTGCCTCATAATCGTTGCTATTTGTCAGGTAAATGGCCCGATAATACGCCTTCACTCCCGCCTCTGTATCAGCCTCATCTATAATCGCCAAGGCTTTTCTATAATAATCGGTCTCTCTCTTTTTTGAGGCCACACCATGCTCGTAGAGTGCCGAACGCAACGCTTTAAATTGCCTTAATGCCTCCATATGCCTCACCTCTGGCTCTTTAAATACATCCAGCTTGCCCGTTTGTATGCTATATTGGTAATAGCGAGTTAAAGCAGCTAAACCCGGAGCATAAGCAAAGTACAACTTCTGGCGGGTAAGATCCAGAATACAGCTCTGAACTGTTGAGCCATTATTAATGCCAATAAAATAGGCAGGATGATGATCTTCCCGATAAAAAGAGACATCGGATAACATTAAATAGGCTTTTTCGGTAAGATCCGTTTCGGTAAGATCCTGGTAAAGCTCCTGAATTTTATCCTCTCTCGATGTATTGGACGTACTATGTTCCCAAATAGGCGTCAGCGCTTTCCTTGTCTCCTTTGCCAATGCCAGGTTTTCGATGGCCAAAAAATCGTTATGCATTTCATTCTTGAAGATCTTTCCACGGGTAAGTTCATACACACAGCCGCCCTGATCGGGAAGGCTCCCCACCGTAAAAAACCAGCCATGCGTCACGTAATTCGTCAGAAGGCTGTCTACCTGGCGGAGTGAGGAGGCTTGTTCCATCAGCTGGCGGGTTTTATAAGCCGAAGGCATAGCCTGATTAAAGCCTTCGGCATCCATGGCCATAGGCAAACTGGCACCATTCATATTAATAGATACAGAAAGACCTTGATGATTCATGGCTGTGTATACCCCCGGATAGCCAATAAAAGTAGCCACGGTAAAAGCATTTCTTCCGTCGGGATGATAATTTACGATAAGTGGAAAGCGGACCAAAGGATCAATCCCGTTCCAATCGAGGTTGCGACCATGTAACAAAGTATTGCCCTCTTTCAATATAAAAGAAGTGCAGCTAATTTCGAAAAATACCTGTGGAAAATAGGCTATTGTTTTAATATCCGTTACGGAAAGATCACTCGCTTCAGCCATTCCTTCCAGCTCCCGAATAAAATGTGCGGGCATTCGTTGATCAATCTTTCGTATTCGGTTCTTCAAAACAACCTTTCCCAGCCAACGTTTCAGAAAAAAATCACCTGTATTGGCAGCAATTAAGCTATCAACCAAGTGGTTCATCTGCACCAACTGCGTATTTAGCAAGTGCCCGTATTGTTTTCCCATTTGGTAATGCGATCCCTTTACCGTAAGCACGGGTATGCCCTTATCGATGACCAATTTTCCTTGTTGGTGAGTTGTTATTTGTTGTGCAACTATTTGCTGTTGCCCCATCAGCCCTATTAGCAAAAAAAAGAGCAAAACTGTTCGGGTGATTTTTGGAGTAAGTAAGCACATGTTTTGTAAGTTTTATGGAAATTTACTAAAAAATGTTCGTCCCACGTACAGGAGCAATAAAAAAAGCGGCCACCCTACAGGAGGAAAGCCGCTGCATTAGTATATAATAATCACTTACAAATCCTTCACCTCCGCAATAAGTTTTTGTAAACTATCTTTTGCATTGCCAAAAAGCATGCGCGTTTTATCGTGGTAAAAAAGGTTGTTTTCAATGGCGGCATATCCTTTACCCATACCGCGTTTCATGACAATAATATTTTTTGCATCCAGAGCCTTTACAATGGGCATGCCGTAAATAGGACTCGACGGATCCTCCTCGGCTGCGGGGTTAACCACATCATTGGCACCAATAACTACGGCCACATCTACATTTGCCATTTGGCTGTTCGCTTCATCACTCTCAATTAGTTTTTCATAAGGCACATCAGCCTCAGCCAGCAGCACATTCATATGTCCGGGCATGCGCCCGGCTACGGGATGAATGGCATACTTCACCTCTACCCCTTTATCTTCCAACAACTTATCCAACTCGTGCGCCAAATGTTGTGCCTGTGCTACTGCCAGACCATAACCAGGAATCACCACTACTTTAGGTGAATAGCTAAGCAAAACAGCCGCATCGGTCACCGATACCTCCTTAATGTTGCCATGCTCACCGGAGGATGCAGCACCACCACCGCCAAAAGCTCCAACAATAACATTAAAAAGGGAGCGATTCATGGCATTGCACATTAAAACAGTAAGAATGGTTCCGGCAGAACCTACCAGAATACCTCCGGTAAGCATCACCAGGTTATCGTACAGAAATCCTCCCATGGCTGCGGCAACACCTGTAAAGGAGTTGAGCAACGAAATAACCACCGGCATATCGGCGCCACCAATGGGCAAGACAAAGAGTACGCCATACAGCAAACTAACACCCAAAAGCACATACACAAAAGGCATTAAATCGGCAGGCTGAACACCCGTACGAGTCATCAGGAAAATTACAAAAGCAACCAAGCCCAATAGCAGTGCTATATTTATGTAACGCAACACAACACTGCGCACATCCTTTACTTTGCCATCGAGTTTTCCATAGGCAACCATACTTCCTGTAAAGGAGACACTTCCAATAATAAGACCCAAAAAGATTACCAACGATTGCCAGTTGAGCATGCCGTGCTCTACCAACAATATACGCGAGATATTGGGAAATTCCATGAGGGCGATAAGAGCTGCGGCGGCGCCTCCCATTCCATTAAAAAGAGAGACTAACTGGGGCATGGCTGTCATCTTTACACGTTTAGCAATAAGCCAGCCGACAACCGTTCCCAGGCCAATAGCCAAAAAGATAAACCCTAAGTTATGGATGCGGGTTCCGTTATGTCGGTGCCAAATAAGTGTAGCCACAATAGCCAGCCCCATTCCAAAGGCTGCATATAAATTCCCTTTTTTTGCGCTATGGGGATGACTCAGCATTTTAAGACCAACAATAAACAAAATGGAAGCCACCAGGTAAAAGATCTCCAAAACCGAGTCGCCCAGGGTAAATTCGAGGTAGCGTGAAAATTCTATAACTTTATTCATGACGGGGGTGCTTATTTCTTATTCTTCTTTTTAAACATATCCAGCATTCTGTCGGTCACCACAAAGCCTCCAACCACATTCAGGGTGCCCAAAAACACAGCCAGGAAGCCCAGAATCAGGCTCCCGGTGGTCTCGGCATGCCCCAATACAATGATGGCCCCAATGATCACCACTCCGTGTATGGCATTTGCCCCCGACATAAGTGGGGTGTGCAACACTGCCGGCACATGAGAAATTACTTCAATACCCAAGAATATGGATAAAACCACGATAAAAATCGCTTCGCTATTTACGTATATAAATTCCAGAATTGCGTCCATAATTATTGATCATTTAGCATTTGTTTCACCCGTTCGTTCACAAATTCGCCTTTATGCGCCAGGCAGGTTCCGCCAACAATGTCGTCGTCAAAATTCAAATCATAGGTTCCATCCTCTTTCAACAGAAGCTTCAGGAAATTCATTATGTTGTTGCCGTACATTTTGCTTGCATCGGCAGGCAGTTGAGCCGGAAAGTTCGACTCGCCCACCACCGTAACATGGTTGTGCACGATGGTTTTGGCATCTTGTGTAACCTCGCAATTGCCACCCGTAGAGGCCGCCAAATCGATGATAACACTGCCGGGCATCATCTGCTCAACAGTTTCTTTCGAGAGAAGCAATGGCGCTTTTCGGCCGGGAATCTGTGCGGTTGTAATCACCACATTCGCCTTGCTGGCATGATCGTGGATAAGCTGCTTTTGGCGTTGTTTAAACGCTTCGGTTTGTTCAACGGCATAGCCGCCGGCCTCCATTTCGTCACGAGCGCCTTCCACCTCAATAAATTTACCGCCAAGGCTTTGCACCTCCTCTTTCACAGCCGAGCGAACATCAAAGGCCTCCACCTGAGCCCCTAGCTTACGCGCGGTGGCTATGGCCTGAAGACCAGCAACCCCGGCACCTAACACCAATAACTTCACCGGTTTAATGGTGCCCGCAGCCGTCATAAACATCGGAAAAAATTGAGGCAACAAGCGTGCAGCCTCCAACACTGCTTTGTAACCTGCAACTGTTGCCATGGAGGAAAGTACATCCATCGACTGCGCCCGTGTGGTGCGTGGAATTAAATCCATGCTAAAGGCAGTAAGTCCGGCATTTTTTATGGCATATGCTGTATCCGTATCCTGCAGTGCATTAAATTGGGAAAGCACCCAACTCTTCTCCTTTACACTTTCGAGCTCTTCAATAGCCAGAGGCTGGATCTGCACGAGTAAATCACAACTTCCCAGGAGTTCCTTTCGATGGCCAATAGAAGCACCTGCATCCTGATAAAGGGTATCATCAAAAAAAGCCTGGTGTCCGGCATCATGCTCCATCCATACTTCATGTTTCATGGTCACTAAATCCTTCACATTAGCCGGGAGCAGCGCCACCCTCTTCTCGTTGCGGGGTTCTTTGAGTAAACCTATTTTCATTTGTTTGTTTCGTTTAATTATATCGGATAACAGGCAATAAAGCCCTAATTGTAGTTCCTCCTATGTAAGCCAATTGCAGCTGGCTCAAAGGAACTTGCTTTTCAATCAATAGAAACAAGACGAGTAAAGGAAATGTTTACATCTGCGCGTTCACCAAGGCTTAAAAACACTGACAGGTAGTACCTGGCTACCTTAACAATAGGAAAGGCACTACATTCCTCCTTGATAATCACCTAACTACTCGACTGCAAGAACTGAAAGCTAAACATTTACAGGCTATATTTGTTCAAAGGCTATAATTAATGGTTATCCTGGCTGGTTTTACCGCTGGGAATTATTATTTTAATAGGCAATTTGTAACAGATATACTAGGCATGGACTCATTTTCATTCATCGGAAATTCCGATATAGATGCGATAACCGGGCTTTATGAAGCCTACCAAAAGGACCCTGAATCGGTTGACGAAGAGTGGCGTCGGTTTTTTCAGGGTTTTGAATTTGCACAAACTCAGTTCCCTGTGAGTACCTCGGGCAGTGATGAACTTTTTGATGCAGAGTTTAAAGTAATCAACCTGATTGAGGGGTACCGGAAACGAGGGCACCTGTTCACCAAGACCAATCCGGTACGGCAGCGGCGACAATATTCCCCTACCCTGGCACTGGAAAACTACAACCTTTCAAAGGAAGATCTTCCCAAAAAATTTCAGGCAGGAAAACAGCTAGGCATTGGCACTGCCACCTTACAAGAAATTGTCGATCATCTGGAAACCACCTATTGTCAATCCATTGGCGCCGAATACATGTTTATCCGAAATACGGAAAACACCACCTGGCTGCAAGAAAAAATGGAAAAACAAAAAAATACACCCTCCTTCACACCTGATGAACGCAAACATATTTACCATCACCTGAAGTTGGCTGTAGGTTTCGAGAATTTTATCCACAAAAAATTTATCGGCCAAAAGCGTTTTTCGCTTGAGGGCGCCGAATCGCTCATCCCCGCATTAGATGCTGTTATTGAGAAAGGAGCAGGATTAGGCATCGAAGAGTTTGTTATTGGTATGTCGCACCGCGGACGCCTGAATGTATTGGCCAATATCCTTCAAAAACCCGAAGAGGACATCTTTGCTGAATATCTGGGCGAACAATATGATGAGAGCATTGCCTTGGGAGATGTAAAATACCACCTGGGCTATAGCAACAGAGTAACGACTGACTCGGGGAAGTCGATTATCCTGAATCTGGCACCCAACCCCTCGCATTTGGAGACAGTGGGCCCAATTGTTCAAGGACTGTCAAGATCAAAAATCTATCAGCAATACAACCACGATTATAAAAAACTTGCCCCAATCCTTATCCATGGCGATGCAGCCATTGCTTCGCAGGGAGTGGTTTATGAAACTGCGCAGATGTCGCAATTGAAAGGCTATAAAACAGGAGGCACCATCCACCTGGTAATAAACAACCAGGTAGGTTTTACCACCAACTACCTGGATGCACGCTCCAGCACTTACAGTACCGATATTGCCAAAGTTACCAAGTCGCCGATTTTCCACGTAAACGGCGACGATGTTGAAGCACTTGTCTACACCATCGAATTGGCAATGGAGTATCGTCAGCAATTTCAGTCAGATGTATACATCGACTTACTTTGCTACCGCAAACACGGACACAACGAAGGAGATGAGCCACGCTTTACACAACCCCTGCTCTATAAAGAGATCTCCAAACACAAAAACCCCCGCGACATTTACGCCAGTCAGCTACAGGAGCAAAGCATCATGTCAGCTGAAGAGATTAAAAAGGAGGAAAAAAACTATGCCACTGCGCTGGAGGAGAAACTGAAGCAAGCCCGGACAGTTAAAAAACTGCACATCAAACAATTTCTATTCCGCACCTGGGAGAACTACCGATATGCTACAGCACAAGACTTTCTTGCCTCGCCCAAAACAGGCGTAGCCAGACAAACGCTGGTAGAGACAGCCAAAAAAATAAACCATGTTCCGGAAGATCTTTCCTTCTTTAAAAAAGTACACAAAATCATCGACGATCGGCAAAAAATGATTGAGAAGGACAAGCTGGACTGGGGCATGGCCGAGCTGCTGGCATACGGCACCCTGGTACAGGAGGGCTATCCGGTACGTATATCGGGACAGGACAGCGAACGAGGTACCTTTGCCCACCGACACTCTGCCTTTACCATTGAAGACACCGATAAGCGCTATTGGCCTTTGAAGCATGTTTCCGAGCATCAAGCTCCCTTCCATGTGTACAACTCGCCACTGAGCGAATATGGCGTTATGGGCTTTGAGTATGGCTACGCCCTTGGGGCTCCAAAAGGGCTGATAATTTGGGAAGCTCAATTCGGCGACTTTGTGAATGTGGCACAGGTAATCATTGACCAATACATCAGCTCGGCAGAGGAGAAGTGGGGACTAATGAACGGCTTGACCCTTTTCTTGCCCCATGGTTTCGAGGGACAGGGTCCCGAGCATTCAAGCGCACGTATGGAACGTTTTCTGGCGCTTGCGGCCAATAATAACATGCAAATTATAAATCCTACAACCCCTGCCAATTTATTTCACATGTTGCGACGTCAAACGCACCGCGAGTTTCGCGTCCCCCTCATCGCCTTTACGCCAAAAAGCTTGCTGCGACATCCCAAGTGTGTATCTTCCCTGCAGGACATGGAACAAGGTGGTTTTAAGGAAGTTATTGATGATAACAATGTACAAGTAAACGAGGTACGCAGGGTGGTATTTTGTAGCGGTAAGATCTACTACGATCTGTTGGAACGCAAAGAGCATTTCAACGCTCAGGACATTGCCCTGGTGCGCATCGAACAGCTCTACCCATTCCCCGAACAACAAGTAAAAGAGATAATAAACCGTTATCCGAATACATTACGCTGGTTATGGGTACAAGAAGAACCCGAGAACATGGGGCCCTGGCAATTCATACGCAACCACCTGAATTTCATCGACATTCAACCTATTGCGCGTCAAGCCAGTGGAAGTCCGGCTGTGGGGCTGCATAAAATACACGTTGAGCAACAAAACGAAATCCTTGGCAAAGTGTTCCGCAAGTGTACCTGCGAGCGCAACCTAAAATATTGCGGCCTGCAATGCGAAGTAGGCAGTTCACGAAAATCCTTTAAGAAACAACATAACTATTTGTAACCAAAAAACTACAACATGTTAGATATAAAAGTTCCCAGTCCGGGAGAGTCGATAACAGAAGTGGAAATAAGCAGCTGGCTGGTGGCCGACGGCGATTATGTTGAACAAGATCAAGAGGTTGCCGAAATTGAATCCGATAAAGCTACCCTGCCACTTATTGCCGAAGAAGCCGGTGTTATTCATATTAAGGTAAAAGAAGGTACACCCGTTGCAGTAGGCACCGTTGCCTGCAGTATCGATACCGATGCAGAGCCTCAGGAGAAGAGCTCATCAAAGAAACAAGAACAAGAAACGAAACCTGCCGAAAAAGAATCTCCGCAGGAAACACCCAAAAAAACAGAGACAAAGAAGGAGGAGGACAAAAATCCTCAACCCGAGAAAACAGAGGCTTCCTTATCAGACCAGGAATCTCAGGCTAAAGTTACGCCTGTGGCTAAAAAGATGATGCAGGAGAAAAATCTGGATGTGGACGCCGTACTAAGAGGTTTGAAGCGCATTGGCAAAGAAGAGGTGGAAGCGGTACTGGATCTTCCCGAAGAGAAAAACACCACCAGAAAAAAGGTGCAGCAAACATCTGACAACCCTACTCGCGACCAGGAGCGAAAAAAAGTATCGCAATTGCGCAAGAAGCTGAGCCAGCGATTGGTTTCGGTAAAGAATGAAACAGCGATGCTCACCACCTTTAATGAGGTAGATATGAGCGAAGTAATAAGGCTGCGCAAAAGTTATCAAAAAAAATTCATTGAGACACATGATATTAAACTGGGCTTCATGTCCTTTTTTACCAAAGCCGTTACGCAGGCGCTGAAGGCTTTTCCCTCGGTAAATTCGCAGCTGGACGGCGAGGAGTTGGTAACGCCGGAGTATGCCGACATCGGCATTGCTGTTCAAACCCCCAAAGGACTGATGGTGCCGGTTATTCGCAATGCGGAAACCAAATCGCTGGCAGCTATTGAGCAGGAACTCAACGAGCTTGCCACAAAAGCCCGAAAGGGGCGAATATCCATCGATGAGATGACTGGTGGCACCTTCACCATTACCAATGGTGGCGTTTTTGGTTCGTTATTATCCACCCCCATTCTCAATCCGCCTCAATCGGCCATTCTGGGGATGCATAATATTCAGGAGCGCCCCGTAGCGGTGGATGGGCAGGTGGTCATCAGGCCCATGATGTACATTGCCCTGTCGTACGACCACCGGGTAATTGACGGACGCGACTCCGTTGGCTTTTTGGTAAAAGTAAAAGAACTACTGGAGCACCCGCATCAAATGCTCCTGGGCCCGGAAAATCCCGACGAACAACTTTTAGAGTTATAAGCGTTACTATACCAATACTTCAAGAGCAGTTCTCCGGAACTGCTCTTTTTTTATAAACCCCAAAGCCCTATATTCGTATGCATAAAAGATGAAACGAAGGCACTTCCTAAAACTCATGAGCGCTACGCCTGTTTTGGCCGCACCAGCCAGCTGGCGTTTTTTAAAGGATACCACGCCACAGCTATGCGGTCTGGAAGCGCCTCCCCTATATGGACAGGATTTCAGACTCCGGCGTGACGCAGCTCAAGCGCTTGAAGCGATGCAGGCAGCAGCAAAAAAAGAGCACATCCTCTTACAAAGCCGATCCAGCTACCGCAGCTTTTCCTTTCAAACACAATCCTGGAACCGACGAATGAAGGAGCTTTTGGCAAAGGGCAAAACACTGGAAGAGGCACTTGAGATAAACCTGCGTTATGTGGCAATTCCCGGTACAAGCCGCCACCACTGGGGAACGGATATTGATTTGCTCGATGCTGCCCATCCCGCTCCCCGCAAAGGGATGCCTATTCGTCATTTTAAACCTAATGGCCGCTACCACACCATGTATAAATGGTTGCAAAAACATGGCCCCGACTATGGTTTTTTCCTGACCTATACCGACAAACCGGAACGAAAAGGCTTTTACTACGAACCCTGGCACTACTCCTATGCCCCCCTTGCCAAGGGGTTGCTAAAAAATATGTTGGTAATCGATTACCAGGATCTTTGGCGCCCTCACACGATTATAGGAAAGGAGCTGATGACAGCACCGTTTATGAAAAAGTACCTGGTCAACTACCTGTTGGGCATCAATCCGTCCCTATTGCCTGAATGGTAGCAAAAACACCCCCTCTCGACCAACTCCTCCATCACATCAGATTCCACATTCTTCAATTCCTCTTCTTGAAAGTACCTGATTGAGTGCATTTATCCTGCATATTTAGTATCTTTACTCTTAAGCTAACCGTTTTACAAATACCATGAAAACAATTGTTATCTATTATTCGCATAAAGGCAATAATAAATACCTTGCAAACAAAATTGCAGATCGGCTCCAATGCGATAGAGAAGAGTTGAGGCCCCGGCTTAAAGGCTTCCTTTTTATTATGCTCGCACTACATGCAGGTATAAAGCCTGTTAAAGCACAGTTGGATAATTATGAAAGAATTATTCTTGTGGGTCCCATTTATGTTGGACGTCTTATTTATCCGTTGCAAAGCTTCATTAAAACCCACAGGCAAAGAAATGTGCAGTGGTATTTTGCTACCTGTTGCGGAAGCAACTTTCAACAAAAAGAGGATAAGTTTGGGCATGCCCGAGTTTTTGAGAAAGTTCGAGCACTCCTTGGACACAAATGTAAAGATTGCCAGGCATTCCCCATCGATTTGGCGCTTCCCGAAGACCAACAAAAGGAATCCGAAACGGCAGTTCAAACACGTTTGAGCGAGGAAAATTTTCAAGGCAGAATGTCCCAACTGTTTATGGAGTATACCAGCCGATTGCAAAGCATGTACTAAAGCAAATGAATACACGCCTAACAAGGCCTCTTATAATCGTGAACAAAAGGCAAATGGCTCTTGTTGCAAACATACATTTAACCCACAAAACATTATGAACGATTTAACACCTTTTCTTGAGCAGCTTATTCAGCTGATAAAAACATATGCACCCGACTTTATTAAGGCATTGTTTGTCCTGATCGTCGGTTTTTGGATCATTCGCATCTTTAATAGGCGATTTCTTAAATTCATGGAAAAGCGGGAAGTAGAGCCCTCCTTGCGAGGCTTTGTTCAGACCCTGCTCTCAACTACACTCAAGATCTTACTGATAATAAGCGTAATGAGCATGGTCGGCATTGAAATGACCTCCTTTATTGCGCTGATAGCTGCCGCGGGTCTTGCTGTTGGGCTAGCCCTGCAAGGGACTTTACAAAACTTTGCAGGTGGCGTTATCATTCTTATTCTCAAACCATTTAGAGTTGGTCACTTCATTACAGCTCAAGGTCACAGTGGAACGGTAAAAGAGATACAGGTGTTTAACACCATCCTCAAAACGCCGGATAATAAAACCATTGTTATTCCCAACTCCCCCCTGGCAACAGGTTCATTAATCAATTACTCGGTTGAGGAAAATCGGCGCTGCGATTTTACCTTTGGCATAGGTTACGGAGATGATATTGATAAAGCGAAACTACTGCTTAAGAACCTGATTGACGTTGATGAGCGTTTCCTCCAGGATCCCGCTCCACAAATTGTGGTGGGAGAACTGGGCGATAGCTCGGTAAATATTATTGTCCGAGCTTGGGTAAAAGCCAGTGACTATTGGGATGTATTTTTTGAGTACACCGAAAAAGTGAAGAAAATTTTCGATAAAGAAGGCATCAACATCCCTTTTCCGCAACACGATGTACATCTTTATCAACAGCAATAACAGGAACACAAACTATCCGATAATTGACGCTTTCCGGCAGCGCAGTCATTCCGTTTGCCAGAAGACAAAAACCCACATAATTATGAAAAAATTTGGTCTACTTCTAGTTGCTCTTTCAATCGCATTTTTGGTAAGAGGACAATCGGCCGACCCAGCTTCGGATGATACGCTGAAAACCTGGCAATTTGGCGGTGTTACAAGTATCAATTTTTCACAGGTAGCCTTAGCCAATTGGGCTGCCGGAGGAGAGGACTCCTATAGTTTAAATAGTTTCCTAAGCCTTCATGCTAACTATAAAAAAGAACGTACAATATGGGAAAACACATTGGATTTGGGGTATGGCATCATAAAACAAGGGGATCGCGAGGTACGCAAAACAGACGACAAGCTAAATTTCAGCTCGAAATATGGCTACAAAACAAACAGCAATTGGTACTATACAGCAGCGTTAAATTTCAAAACCCAATTTGCTAAGGGCTATATATATAACCAAGATGAAGCGCCAAAAAAAGAGATCTCAAGCCTGATGGCTCCGGCTTATCTACTGGCCTCATTAGGTATGGAATATAAGCCCAGCGACCAATTTTATGTATTTCTTTCTCCCCTAACCGGGAAGAGCACCTTTGTTCTGGATGACAGCCTCTCGAATGCCGGCGCATTTGGAGTAGATCCAGGGGACAATGCGCGTCACGAGTTTGGTGGGTTCATAAAAGTTGCAGTAATCAAGGATATCTGGGAAAATGTAACCTTTAACAGCAAAATTGACCTGTTCTCCAATTATGCTAATAAACCGCAAAATATCGACGTAAATTGGGAAGTCCTTATATCGATGAAGATCAACAAGTTTCTATCTGCCAACATCAATACACAACTGATTTACGACGACGACACAAAATACATTGATGAAGAGGGTGTTGAACGTGGCGCCCGTGTGCAATTCAAGGAAGTATTTGGCATAGGCCTCTCCTATAAGTTCTAATCTTTCCAAAGAATAAATAAAAAAGCGGAGCCTCTAACAATAGACACTCCGCTTTTTTCAAGTTTCCTGGATGCTTATTCTTTTCGCTCAATAGGTAAACCAGCTTCCTCCCAATCCTCGCGTCCACCTTCATAGTCAAAAACATTTGTAAAACCTAAATCATCCAATGTTTTGGCGGCTGTTGGACTGGCTTTACAGGAGAATCCAGAGCAATAGACAACAATATCATCATCCAAATCAAACATTTTTCGGGCTTTTTTGCTCATTTCCGTCATCGGGATATTAATAGCGCCCTTAATATGCTTATTCTCGTAAGTTTCGGGTGCGAGCACATCCACTAAATGAAACTTATGTCCTTGTTCCATGCGCTCTTTCAACTCTTCACGGGTGATACTTTTAATCATAATAGGGTCCTTTCTTTTAGTTCGTTTGACAACCAAACGGAAGGAATGTTCATTACAATAAAGGAATGAATTGGAATAAACTTGTTGTCCACTGACAGGCAACCTTTTCCCTTGAAAAGAAAAAAGCCTTTACCAGCCCATAGGCGAGGCTTCTTTATTCCTGTGGAAATGATTATCTTTACCTGTATGAAAGATAGCAAGTGGCAACAACCCTTTGAGGCAAAAACTCTGCAAGATCTTACCGAATGGTTCAGATCGCCCCAACAGGAGCATGAAACGCTTGAATTCAAGAGCGGAGATGTGCACATTCGGGAAGTAGCCAGGGAAGTGGCCGGGTTTCTCAATACCAAGGGCGGCTGGTTAATTATTGGTGCCCCAAAAGAACAACAACACGGGCAAAAAAAAATCTGCCAGGGCTCCTTAACATCCAGCCATCTGCAATCCAGCGATTGGATTCTGGCTCAACTTAAGCAACTGATAACCCCGGCTCCTGCCCCGGACACAATTCGCATCCGGAAACTTACTGACAATCAAGTGCAGATATACCTGATACAGGTAGCAGCTTCGGCCTCATCGCCCCATATGGTAAATGGCGAAGGACGCTATTATGTCCGCCACAAAGCTGCTACGAAGCCTGCCACACACTCCGAGGTGGAGCAACTCTTCTGGAAAACTCACAAACCCTATATCAAACAATATTTTAAGGTAGGCACTCGCAAAGGCTTGCCTGCTAACCGCGAGATCTTCACGCTGGAACTGGAAAACCAAAGTCGATTTGCTGCCCACGATATTGAGATTGAACTTATTACCCTCAATACGGAAGAAATTGTTTTACACAAAGAGATGAAAGCCTCGTTCCGGCAGGAAGATCAACAAACAATTTACGGGAAGATCCACCAGAGCTTGCTGGGTGAAGCCACATGGCATCAACACTTTACCATTACCAATAAATTCCGACCCTACCTGATTTATTGCAAGGCCTGGAGCCATCATACCCAATTGAGCAACCACGTAATTGTATGGGATCCGGCCAACAAAGTTGTCTTGCACGATGAAAAAGGCAAACACTTTAAGAGCTATAAAACAGACGATTTGCAGGTACTCTTGCAGTATTTTATTCCCTAAGCAACCGTTTAACATGGAATACCGTAAGAATCTGCATAGGCAGATAAGAAATTTGCAGTATATTCGTTACTAAAGAATCAAGTTTATGCGAGCAACTCTTTACATAGGCATTTTGCTTTTTACTCTTTCGCTAACCGCGAAAGCTCAGGTTCCCATAAAGTTCCAAAACGAAATGGACAGTTTGTATTTTCGTTCACAAACTACTTGGATCATCCCTACCCCCTTTTTCTTTTCGCGTAAAGAATTTTCGCCCGATAAAGGAAAAACCTGGCTAAAGGTAGGTCTTATCGGCCAAAACGTAAAACCCTATGTCATTCAGGACTCCTTAGGCCGCAGAAACATAAACAACTACAAAATTGCCCGTATTTTGGGATTAACTCAAATGTGGGTGGCAAGTCCCCTGTTGCTATACAAACATTTTACCTACGAACCCAAGCCTCAATCGACAAGCGAAGATCCGGATGATCCATTGAGCACGCAACAAACGCAATTTGGTGAAGGAGGCTACCTGACGGCTGCCATTTTGGTATTTGCTACCGGGGCATTGACCTACCACCTGCTTTCGCGTAACTTCCTATACAGCAGCTTGGAACGTTTAGGCATGCCTCCCCCCACGAAAGATACAGATAACGACCTATATATCGGTTTGCGCATTGAACCGCACTCGGGAACACCGCAAATCACCATTGCACTTACATTTTAATGCTCCCGCTAAGGGTAGCTTATTTGTGAACCTGCCATTATGACCTGGATCGCTTTTGCCCTTCTTACCGCATTTTTTCGCTCATTAACCGATGTAGCCGGAAAAAAAAGCATGCATCAACTGTCTCCTTATACCGTGGCCTGGAGTATGTATATTTTCTCATTGCCGCTTTTAGCAGCAGCTCTGTTCTTTGTTCCTGTTCCCGAAATCGGGGAGCAGTTTTGGCTGGCGCTGATTGCCGGTTCCTTGCTCAATACACTGGCCAACATACTGTATATGAATGCCATTAAGCTTTCAGACCTTTCCTTAACCGTTCCACTGGTAACTTTCACGCCCCTGTTTATGCTGCTGACCTCGCCCATAATTGTGGGGGAATTTCCCTCTTTGTGGGGCATTGTAGGGATTGTGCTAATTGTGGGAGGTTCCTATAGCTTGAATCTTAAGGCACGCTCGCAGGGTTTTCTGGCACCCTTCCGGGCTCTTTTACGCGAAAAAGGAGCCCGTCTGATGTTGCTGGTCGCCTTTATCTGGAGTCTATCCTCCAATTTCGATAAGATGGGCATCCTCAATTCCTCGGCTCTCTATTGGGCTTTTTTGGTGAATGTGGGCATTACGATAGGCATTACGCCCATTGTACTGGTAAAAGAAAGAAAACTGGCGCAACAACTTCGAGATAACAAAGGGAATTTAAGCCTTGTAGGCTTGTTCAACGGAGCCACCATCCTGTTTCAAATGATAGCTGTAAGCCTTACCCTGGTAGCCTATGTAATTGCGATAAAACGGTCGAGTGCAGTGATTTCTGTGGTTTTCGGGAAGATCTTTTTTGGCGAAAAGGGCTTAAAACAGCGCCTCATCGGAGCCCTCATCATGCTATTGGGAGTGGTGGCTATTATGCTCTCATCTTTGAAATAAAAAGGTGCACACAACTGGTTTAAGGTAACAAATTTACTTCCCGATGCAGCCCGATACCAAAGGTTTGCTTTACGGAATGTTCAATTTTTTCGGCAAGATCCAGGATTTCAGTACGGGTAGCTTTGCCATAATTCACCAACACCAAAGCCTGTTGTTTATGTACGCCGGCATCTCCTTCACGGAAGCCTTTCCATCCACACTGGTCAATCAGCCAACCTGCGGGAATCTTAAACCTGTTGGCACCCAAAGCGTAATGAGGCATCTGTGGGTAGGTAATCAGCAGTTTGTCAAGCTGATCTTTCCCAACATAGGGGTTTTTAAAGAAACTTCCGGCACTCCCCAGCTCTTCGGGCTCGGGTAATTTCTGCCGACGAATGCTGATGACTGCCTCGCGCACGCGTTCCGGCGTAGGCTCTCCCAAGGCATGTACAGCATCGTGCAAATGTCCATAGCCCATTTGCACAGCCCCTTTTTTCGACAGCCGAAAATAGACATGGGTAATAATGGCACGGCCTTTCAATGCGTGCTTAAAAATGCTATCACGATAACCAAATTGACACGCTTTGTTGCTAATAGTCTCCTCGGTGAGAGTCTGCGTATCAAAATAGGCAACACGCTCGAGGGTATCTTTCACCTCGGCTCCATAAGCACCAATATTCTGAATAGGCGAAGTACCCACCATTCCCGGGATATAAGAAAGATTCTCCAGGCCATACCACCCTTTATTAAGGGTATGCGCCACAAAAGTATCCCAATCTTCCCCTCCGCCTACTTTCACTAAAACCCACTGGTCCGATTCGTCTACTACTTCTATTCCTTTTATGGCTGAGTGTAGTACAAGTCCCTTCACCTCTGGATTTAGCAAAACATTACTTCCCCCGCTCAGCAGATATTTAGGCGTAGCCTGCCACGCTTCCGAGGAAAACAAGTTGTACAGATCGGCTCCTTCAGTAAAGGCGGCCCAATATTGGGCAATAGATTCGAACCCAAAAGTATTATAGGGCTTCAGAGAAAATTGTGTTTCTATCTTCATAAATATCGATTAGGATTTGGCAAAGATAAGGATAGCTATTAAATTCATGATAATTTTCGCACAAAACCCGAATTGATGTCATCTGAAACTACGCAAAAGCGGATAATTTTAGCCGTTATAAATGATCTTGTTACTGACCAGCGTGTGCACCGAGTAGCTGCCACGCTGTCGAAATATCATAGAATAAAGGTAGTTGGACGACGTCTCAGAGACAGCTATCCGCTCCAGCGGCCATACAAAACGTTTCGACTACGCCTGCTAATTAACCGGGGAGCCATCTTCTACCTTTCATTCAATGTCCGTCTCTTCTTCTACCTGCTTTTCAGACCCTTTGACGTAGTGGTTGCCAATGATTTAGATACGCTTCTGGCCTGCTTTTTAGCGGCTAAAATAAAAGGCAAAACACTTATTTACGACAGCCATGAGTTCTTCACGGAACTGCCCGAGCTTGTGCACCGACCCGGCACCCGAAATATATGGAAACACCTGGAAAAAATGCTTTTACCACGGGTAGCCTATGCCTCCACCGTGTGTCAGTCGATAGCAGAGGCCTACAAACAGCAATATGGGATAAAAATGGAGGTAATCCGCAACATCCCGTTCTATCAGCCCGGGCCCGACGCTCCCCGCCCACTAAGCGAAGATGCACCCGTACTCATTTATCAAGGCTCCCTGAATGTGGGGCGTGGCATCGAGCACCTGATTGATGCAATGACCTATCTGGAAAACTACATGCTGCTGATTATCGGTACCGGCGATATTGCCCAGGATCTTTACAAACGAGCCGAACAAAAACAGGTATTGAACCGCATTGAATTTACCGGAAAGATCCCTTTTGAACAATTGCATAAGCAAACCCGCAAAGCCCATTTGGGCATCGCCCTTGAGGAGAATGTCGGGCTCAACTATTACTATGCACTGCCCAACAAGCTTTTCGACTATATACAAGCACGCATACCGGTATTGGTTTCCCCTTTTCCCGAGATGCAACGTGTGGTTTATCAACACAACGTGGGCGTTGTACACAATTACCATTCGCCAAAAAAACTAGCCGACCAGATTCGGGAAATTTTTCAGTACCCAAAACGCTACCAGCACTGGCAAAGCAATACGCATGAAGCGGCCCGGGAGCTATGCTGGGAAAACGAAAGCAGCAAGCTGATAGACCTGTATAAGCGTGCAGGGCTATCCTTTGATGCTGCCCAAAACCCCAAAGATGTCAGCGCAAGCGGACAAAGGAGAACAGGATAACACCGCCAGTTTTTATTGTGCCTTATAGCTATTAAAAGAAATTATTTCCTCGAGGCTTTTTCGACGTTTTTCGCGCGTTTCCTGTGCCGAGTAGCCCAGCGTAATAATAAGTTGCAGTCGTTTATTTTTGGGAATGTGTAAGCGCTTTTTTGCCTTTTTTTCGTCGAACCAACCCAAAATGCAGGTTCCCAATCCTTCGGAGGCAGCTTGCAGGCAAAAATGTTCAACAGCAATGCCGATATCGGTTAGTGGAAAATGACGTTTTTTGATAACACTTCCTGCCGTAGAGGTAAAATTGGCCGACTCCTCAACCACAGCAATGTGCACAGGGGCCTGCTTAGTAAAGTGATTCATCCCCAGCACTTTGTTGGAAGTACAATCAGCCAGCTCATTCTTCACCTCCTGATCGGTAACCACAACAAAATGCCAGGGTTGTGCGTTACATGCTGAGGGAGCCAGGCGAGCCGCCTCCAGGCAACGCAATATTACCTGTTTGTCAACGGGTTTATCCAAATACCCTCGGTCACTCTGTCGATATTTTACCAGTTCTAAAAAATCCATAAATCGTGTTTTGCTGCAAATGTAAAGATTTTCATCCCTTGCCCGACGGATAGCAAAAAAAAGAGCGGAGGCCCTGTTAGGAGCACCCCGCGGAAATAATCTTTTACAATAGCTCTAATAGCCTATGGACTGACCATCCTTTCGTGACTCAGAACCCCCTACATATACGTTGTTTTTTTCATCGTACATAACGGCCTGGTAGCCTCCATAACCACCCACTGAGAAATCGATCCGATGGCCCATTTTCATGAGTTCACGAATCACTTCATAGTCGATGCCGGACTCCAGGTGCACTGTTCCTCCATTGGTCATCTGTTCGCCGGTAGGTTGTGAACTGCCGGTATGGCGGATACGAGGTGCATCGCCGGCTTCCTGCACATTCATCCCAAAATCAATCATATTCACCACAATTTGGGCATGCCCCTGAGGTTGCATGGCTCCGCCCATGACGCCAAAACTCATAAAGGGCTTGCCATCCTTGGTGATAAAGGCGGGTATGATGGTGTGGAAAGGACGCTTTCCGGGTTCGTACACATTCATGTGCCCCTGTTCCAGGGAAAATAGTTCGCCACGATCCTGCAGCACAAAGCCCAGTTTCCCGGGAGTCATTCCGGAGCCCATTCCGCGATAATTGCTCTGAATAAGCGAAACCA
>JAWOEH010000222.1:0-8364 GCA_046482855.1 Bacteroidales bacterium
TAGCACGAAATATCAATTTTTAGCTGATTTGGTGAAAGCTTGGAAAGAAAAGTGTGCCTGAATTTTTCCGCGGCCCAATTCATTGCATGTACATATGTATATACTGCGTAATTAATTAATTATTTGATTGTCCGCTTTTAAGCATAAGAGGATATTGTTATGCAGAAAATCAATTATTTGCCCCAGACCCTAAAGGGTGTAATTGATTTTCTTCTCTGCCTCTAGGGTATGAGGCAATAGAAGAACCGCAGCGAAGCGGAGCTCGACGAAGTCAAAATCAAGAAATGCATTATGCATAAAAGCGGACATACATTTAATTATTCTTCTCTCAGGCTGTACTTCCGGAATACTAACTTACCTGCATCATTTCTATGATATAAAGGGTTACGTGTATCTCGTATTGCTAAAATGGAACCTGGCAACTGCTTTCCTTGGGAATATCAACCCTTTTTGAAGACCTAATCAATTTTTTGCTTTCATTGAATTGCTTGTCATTTATTCTGGAATCTGCATAAGCCTGGTTCTGTAGTTTAAAATGTAAACGATTGCCTAAGAAATACTCTTCCGGGGTATGAAATCAATATTATGTGTGGGAGCTCCAAAATGCGGAAGCAAATTATTGTGCTTTTTTTAACGATTACTTTGGGGCAGGCTATTGTGGTTTTCGAACGGGGCTGGCTTTGATTAAGCTGCTATCATGTTTATTTTCTTGTAAATAGAGAAGCTATATTGAGATATAGACTTAGTGGCTGTTTATTATCAGGATGTTAGATGCGGATAAGCGTAGTAGGTTGGTGTTGATTAAAAGCACTGAGGTGCTTTGTGTAAGCTCTGGTAAGATTAGGTCTTATACGATAGGTCTTATACGACATAAGGTTAGGTTTCGTTTTTTTTTACGGAAAGTTGTGAATCATCATTTCATGCACGTAAGTGACTGATGCCTTTTGTGTATGCTGTGTTTGTAAATAAATGTCGTATGCGATTTAATGTGCGGTCTTTAGGGTGATAAATATGGGGAGTTGCATAGTTGTAATAAATTGAAAGTCATTGTATAGTCTGTTAGGATTGTGGTTTTAGGTATAGGTTTTTCGGGAGTGCCTGTTTGATGTGTTGATAAAAATGTTCTGTGCGATAAAATACCTATTTTCTTTTGGTCAGAAGCTTTTCTTTCTATATTTGTGCTCTGTAAACAGAGATAGGTATTTAATTTTTGCATTTTTAAAGTTGTTGTGACAGAATTGATTATGTCCTGAGGGAGCAGTGTGTTTGCATCATGTAAAATAGATTGAGTTTAATGATATTTTCTGTACAACATTCTTTGTTGTTGGCCTATTTATTATTGAATAGTTGAAATATGAAAGAATTTACAAGTTACCAGTTCTATGACGGGGCTTATCAGCCTGTGTCATCAGAGGAGACGATGGCGAATTACTATCCGGGGAATGGCAAATTTCTCTGTTCTGTTGGAGTTTCCTCAAGAAAAGATGTTGATGAGGCTATTGCTTCGGCAGAAAGAGGTTTTGCTGTATGGTCGAAGATGAGTGGAACCGCCCGTGGCCGTATATTAAGCAAAGCAGCCGGCTTATTGCGCGAGCGAACTGAAGAAATAGCGTGTATTGAGGTTGAGGATACGGGCAAACCGATTGCAGAAGCTCTTGAGGTTGATGTTGCCACCGGCGCAGATGCGCTTGAATATTTCGGTGGTATCGCTGCAACTTTGCATGGCGATTATTATGATCTGGAGGGCTCGTTTGCTTATACACGTCGTGAGCCATTAGGCGTGTGTGCCGGAATTGGTGCGTGGAATTATCCTGTGCAAATTGCCTGCTGGAAAGCCGCTCCTGCTCTGGCGTGTGGAAATAGCATGGTCTTTAAGCCTGCCGAGTTAACACCTCGAAGTGTTTTGATATTAGCCGAAGTATTAAAAGAGGCGGGTGTGCCGGATGGTGTGTTTAATGTAGTGCAAGGAGCAGCTGAGGTTGGACAAATGCTTACTGAAGATGAGCGAATCCGGAAGGTTTCACTAACCGGAGAAGTGGAAACAGGGCGAAAGGTTATGGCTTCGGCCGCGAAAACACTTAAGCACGTAACCCTCGAGCTGGGAGGTAAATCGCCTCTAATTATTTGCAAGGATGCCGATATTGATCAGGCAGTGGATGCCGCTATGATAGCCAATTTTTACACACAGGGTGAAATTTGCTCCAATGGTACAAGAGTGTTTGTACAGCAGGAGATTAAATCTTTATTTCTGGAAAAATTGATTGCGAAGACTGAACGTTTAAAAGTGGGCGACCCCATGGATAAACAAACTGAGATAGGGGCACTCATTAGTCAGGAGCACTACGAAAAGGTATTGGGATATATTGAGCAAGGAAAGCAAGAGGCGAAGCTGTTAACCGGCGGGGGACCTTGTGCTGAAGCTTCGGACGGCTATTATGTGCTGCCAACTATTTTTGATGTCCCCGATGATGAGGCCGTAATAGCAAGAGAGGAAATTTTTGGCCCTGTAATGACGGTTTTAACTTTTGCTGAAGAGCAAGAAGTTATAAACAGAGCAAATGCAACGCCCTTTGGTTTAGCGGCCGGAGTGTTTACCCGTGATATACAGCGCGCACACCGCATGGTGGCACAGCTGCAGGCAGGTATGTGCTGGATAAATACATACAATGATAATCCAATGGAAATTCCATTTGGCCCTTATAAACAATCAGGGTTTGGAAAAGAGAACGGTTTGGCTGCGCTGGATGCATACTCGCAATTAAAAACTGTTCAGGTACAAATGGAACCTATTGTCTCACCGTATAAATAGAATAAAGTATGACGTATGATTATTTAATTATAGGAGGAGGCTCGGCAGGAGCTGTTTTGGCCAATCGACTGAGTGCCGATCCATCAAAAAAAGTCTTGGTGCTTGAAGCCGGGAGAAAAGATTACACGTTGGATTTTAGGATTCATATGCCCGCTGCGTTAAGTTATCTGTTGAATGGTACTTTCTACAATTGGGCATATGCTTCAGATGAGGAGCCTCACATGAAAAATCGAAAGATTGACCAACCCCGAGGTAAAGTGCTGGGCGGTTCCAGCGCTATTAATGGGATGATTTGGATTCGTGGTAATAAGGAGGATTACCAAAAATGGGGGTGTGAAAAAGGTCTTGATAATTGGGATTATGCCCACTGCTTACCTTACTTTAAACGTCTTGAGGAGCGACTGATGGGAGGTGATAAGTTTCATGGAGAAAAAGGCCCTTTGAAGCTCACTACACCAAAAAATGAAAATCCCCTGTTTCCTGCGTTCTTTGAGTCGGTAAAAGAGGCGGGTTATCCATTAACCGATGATGTAAACGGTAAACAGCAAGAGGGGTTTGGGAAGTTTGACCAGACCATATACCGCTCGCGTAGAATGAGTACGGCACGCGCTTATATACATCCGGTAAAAAAGCGCCCAAATCTTACAGTGCTTACGCGTGCCATGGTGCATCGTATCTTGTTTGATGGCAAAAAGGCTGTAGGGGTCGAGTATAAGCGCAAAGGGAAAGTGCAAAAAGTATATGCTCATGAAACCATTAGTTGTGGTGGCGCGATAAACTCACCCCAATTGCTACAACTTTCGGGTGTGGGTAATGCCCGGGAGTTGAAAAAACAGGGTATTGAGGTGGTTAAGGATTTGCCCGGTGTAGGCGAAAATCTGCAGGATCACCTTGAAGTATATGTGCAGTGGGCTTGTAAGAAGCCCATAACTGAATATTCATCACTGAGTCCCTGGCGTGCACCTAAAATCGGATTCGACTGGTTATTCCGTCGTAAAGGGCCGGGAGCGACGAATCACTTTGAAGCCGGTGGATTTATTAAAAGCCATGAGGATAAAAAATATCCCAATCTGCAATTTCACTTTCTGCCTCTGGCCATTCGTTACGATGGAACAGCTCCTGCTGAGGGGCATGGGTTTCAGTTGCACGTAGGGCCTATGAATACAGATGTTAGGGGGCGTGTGAAGATCAAATCGAACGACCCTTATCAGGCACCTAGTATTTTGTTCAACTATCTTTCAACCGACGATGAGCGAAGAAACTGGATTGCAGCGATTCGTAAATCACGTGAGCTGATTGAGACTAAAGCCATGGAGCACCTTCGTGGAAAGGAAATTTCGCCTGGTCCCAACGTCCAGACCGATGAGGAAATACTCGATTGGGTAGCTGAAGATGGTGAGAGTGCTTATCATCCAAGTTGTACCTGTAAAATGGGGTATGATGAAATGGCTGTGGTGGATGAGCAATGTCGTGTGCATGGGGTAGAAAATCTGCGTGTAGTAGATGCTTCGGTTATGCCTTATATCACTAATGGAAATATTTATGCCCCTGTATTGATGATTGCCGAGAAAGTGGCAGATCAAATATTAGGAAAGAAACCACTAAAACCGGCAACAATATAATTACCGGCAAAATACATATTAAGTACGTGCTGCAAAGTTAAAACGTTACTAATGGTAAGCGTTTGTTTTACAGGCGTACTTATTATTGCGCGGTAGCCTGAGGCGAGGCGGGGATAATTTATGTCAGTAAAATGTGTTGTGTGCAACTAATTTTGTACGCATGCTGTTTCTCTTTGCTTAAAGCAATGGAATGCATAGTAATTGCATTCGGGCTGCTGTGACTTTTTAATCATCAAAAAACGTAGTTTTTTATTATGAAGTCAGAAAAATCAATTCTTCGGAATTTAATTCCTACCATCTCTTTAATGACGCTATTATCGGGGGCGGGAGTTTATCTTTATTATTTTACCAATGCCAATGTTTTTTGGCCCGGATTTATTGCCATGATCTTTTTCTATGGTGTCATCTTTTATATGGGAACCTATGCCTCGGCATTAAAGAAAACGCATTCGACAACAGACGTGATGCTTGCCGGACGGAAAATTCCCTTGTGGATCGCCGTTTTTACCATGAGTGCCACATGGCTAGGGGGAGGTTATATTAATGGTGCCGCTGAGTATGCTTATGATTCGAATTATGGGTTAATATGGGTTCAAGCGCCATGGGGGTATGGTTTGAGCCTGATTTTGGGTGGTTTATTCTTTGCCCGCAAAATGCGTCACTATGAATTTAAAACCATGCTTGATCCCTTGGCTCAACGCTATGGAAAGAAAATGTCTTCGCTACTGTTTATCCCGGCTCTCTTGGGTGAAGTGTTTTGGACCGCCGCCATTCTTACTGCCCTGGGTGCAACTTTCGCTACCGTATTGGGGCTTGATATCCAAACCTCTATCATTGTCTCTTCTATTATTGCCATTGCCTATACTGCTATTGGTGGTTTATGGGCTGTTGCCTTAACCGATGTTATACAATTGGCATTGCTTATCCTTGGCTTAGTGATTGTGTTGCCTTTCGCTCTTGAACATGTAGGGGGATGGGATTATGCCTGGTCGTCCTATCAGGATAAAATGGGGGGATTGGCAAATTTCCTGCCTACCCGCGAAGTCCTTGGTAAATATTATTATAATTGGTGGGACTTTGCCTTGCTCTTGATTTTTGGTGGCATACCCTGGCAGGTGTATTTTCAGCGTGTACTCTCATCAAAAAATAAAAAAACAGCTGTGCGTTTGTCCATAGTTGCCGGAATTGTATGCCTGGTGGCGGCCATACCTCCTGTAATGATTGGGATTATTGGCAGTGTAGTACCCTCATGGGAAGCGTTGGGTGCCAGCGGACCTCCAACCGATTCGGCATTGATATTGCCTTATGTGATGCGTTACCTCACGCCCGGACCTGTGGCGACCATTGGTCTTGGAGCATTGGCGGCTGCGGTTATGTCTTCTGTGGACTCATCAATATTATCTGCGTCCTCAATGGCAAGTTGGAATATTTATCGACCCTTGGTTAAGCCTAATTTAACCAATGGCGCTCTCACAAAAGTCATTCGTCGTTGCATCTGGATTATTGGTATCACTGCTACATTATTGGCACTGAAAATTACCAGTGTTTATGCTTTGTGGTTCCTTTGTAGCGATTTTGTTTATTGTTTATTGTTCCCTCAGCTGGTTACTGCTTTGTACGATAAGAAAGCGAATGTGTGGGGATCTTTCGCGGGATTTATGGTGGCCTTTATTTTACGCATAGGAGGAGGAGATCCTACATTAGGTATTCCTACACTTCTTCCTTATCCGATGATTGAGGACGGAGTTGTGTTGTTCCCTTTCCGGACATTTGCCATGGTTAGTAGTTTGGTCACCATTATTGTGGTATCCCGATTAACACAAAAACAAGCCCCGGCTACCCAATTATCGAAGGCATCGGCATAATTGTTATTTGGCAAGATCGGCCCGCTCTTCTGCCCGAATCATGCATGGCAGGTTCAGGGGGGGGGCGATCTTGTCAAAAAAATAGAAAAACGAACACACAAAGCTGTAGGTTATCGCAAGTACTTTTCGGTACGAGTAGCTATTAAACAGCTTCAAAATAAATATAGAACAATGAAGAAATCACTATTTACTCTTGTTATAACATTTTTTTTATTGGGCAACGTTGCTGCCCAGGAGACGAAAGACAATGAAGAATCGAAATGGCAACTTTCGGCAAGTGCTGATGTTGTAAATAGCTATGTATGGAGGGGGTTGCTGTATAATGACAACCTGAATATACAGCCTCAGTTGGGGGTTTCAAAAGGTGCGTTTTTTGCGGGTGCTTGGGGAAGTTATGCTACATCAGGCAATTATGCTGAGGTCGATTTTTATGCGGGATTTGCTTTTTCGCATGTTACACTAACCGTTAGCGACTACTTTGGTGCCGCTGGTTTGGGGCGTCTTGATCACTTTAACTGGGACAAGGACAGTACAAGTCACATGCTGGAAGGAACAATTGCTTATCGTATTAGCGATGATTTTCCTTTGACGTTAACTGCAGCTACCTTTTTCTATGGAAACGACAGGGATGCAGAGGGAGATAATTACTACTCCACTTATATCGAAGCGCGATATCCCTGGCAATTTAAAAGCTACACAGGGAGCTTCTTTATAGGCGGAACTCCTGCCGAAGGCTTATATGCGCAGGAAGCCGGAATAGTGAATTTGGGCTGCTCGGTAGGTAAGCAACTGGATTTTGGGAACCTGCAAATTCCTGTAGCGTTTGAATTAATTTCCAATCCAAAGGCCGAAGATATTTTCTTTGTATGTAAAGTAACGCTATAGTTTAGGCTTTGCATATTCGATAGATTGATGCATAAATCAACTATTTTTTTCTTACTCTCGTTCAGGGCGGCGCAATTTGCACCGCCCTTTTTCTTTTTTATGCCGATCCGGTTGTTGTTGGATTTTGCTACTACCTGTGATAGCACCCTTTTATAAGAGGTCTGTAACAGGTATGTTGGGGCACAATTAACAGAGCCTGTTTATGCAAAGTATCTGTTTATTGCCAAAATGCTCCGTGTCGGCAGAATTTTATATGCCCGGGGCAAAAGCTCTCCTGTATCGCAATAATGTTAAGGCTATTCGGGAAGATCCAAGTATGCCTCTGAATGACTGTAATTATCGCTACGGAGCCGGGATACTTGCTCTGGGAGAGTTCGTTCCCCGAATGTCTTAGGAATTGATGCAGGTCTGGGAATCGGCAGAAGTAGAATTTTATTGGAAGATCTTACTATAGTTGGAATAGGTTTTGTAACTAATAGTGAAACGCACAGTTTATGAAAACACTTGCAAAACGAATGATATTAATGGCTTTGCCCGCCATGTTGTTTGCGTGCCAACCTGCAAACGACGAACAGGAGAAAAAAATAGCAGAATCGCCCCAAATTGAGCAGACAGAGACAGACCAGGATGCCTGGAAAAAGCAGATAGAGGAGCAGTCGAAAGAGGTGCTGGAGGGAATCGCCCATAAGAAGTACCGTATATTACATAAATATGCCATGAACCGTTTCCGGTATTCTGGTGCAAATCCTGACCGGATGAATGCCTTTTCCGATCAGCAGGTGAACCATGTGAAATCCCGATATGATGGTTCCATTAGCCGCGTTGCGCTGGATACACTGGAAGGTAAGTTGCGGGCCCGCGCGGTATACCATTCCCGGGGAAGTGGATGTTTTGCCATAACCTGGTACCATGTGATGGGCGAATGGCGCTACTATGGCCTGGAGCATCTGGACTCGTTGCCGGGATAGAGGTTGAGGTTGAGGTTGAGGCTTAGAGTAAGATTAAAGATCAAACCTGCCTGTCCGGTAGGCAGGGTAAAAAGATAAAAGATTAAGGCTGAGGTTAAGAATTATGAGAATAGCACCCGCCTTCAGGCGGGTGTCGATGGCAGACCAAAATCCTCGCTTCAACTGCTATTATTGCCACGTGCAAAAACGAGGCATGAAGCGAAACATGGCTAAGG
>JAWOEH010000089.1:0-6524 GCA_046482855.1 Bacteroidales bacterium
CGTCCACGTCAAACAAAGTGTTAATACAGACGCTGTTAAAGCCAGGTGATGCCATTCTCTTGGACCACAATTGCCACAAGTCTGTACACTATGGGGTCATTATTGCCGGTGCGGAACCGATCTATTTGATGCCCTCGATAAATAATAAGTACGGCATTTTTGGTCCTATTCCCAAGCAGCGTATTATTGATGCTATGGATAAGGCGATTAAAGATAATAAGAGCCTGAAAGCCATTATTCTTACCAACTGTACCTATGACGGTTTGATGTACGACATTCAGGATATTGTTGAAGAGGCGCACAAGCGTAATATTAAAGTTATTGTTGATGAGGCGTGGTTTGGGTATGCCAACTTTCACCGTGAGTTTTACCCCAGTGCCATGGCTGCCGGAGCCGACTATTCCACGCAGTCGACACACAAAACCATGAGTGCCTTCTCCCAGGCTTCCATGATTCATGTAAATGATCCCGATTTTGAAGATATCGAGGACATGTTTATGGAAAACTTCAATATGCATGCTTCCACATCGCCACAGTACCCTATGATTGCTTCGCTTGACGTGGCTACTAAGCAAATGGTGATGGAAGGTTACGGATTATTGCAACGGGTGCTCGATCTTTCCAATATGTTGCGTAAATCCATAAACTCGCTGAAGAAATTCCGCGTGTTGGAGTTGGACGATCTCATTTCTCCCGAGCTGAAGGATGATAATATCCGCGTGGATAAAACCAAGCTGACTATTGATATCAGTAAATCGGGCTATACTTCCAAAGAGTTGGAGCACCTGCTGTTGACCAAACACAACATTCAAATTGAGAAATCCACTTTTAATACCATTACCATCTTGCTGACTATTGGTGCTACTTATAGTCGCATCAACCGGTTGTATCTTGCCTTGGAGAACATCGAACGTCACTCGGGAAACAGAAAGGGCAATGGGGATAAAATTCTGAAAAATTTCAAGCTGGAGCTTTCTCCATTAAAATATCGTCCTCGCTTTGCCTTTTATTCTGACGATGAGATGCTGTCGTTGCAAGATGCGTTGAATCGTATTTCTACACGGATGGTAACACCTTATCCTCCGGGAATTCCCTTATTGGTGCCGGGACAGATCATTACCAAAGAAATTATTAATGCCCTGCAGATGTACCGGAACTATGGCGTAGAGATTCATGGGATGGACAGTGGCATGGTTAAGGTCATGACACCGGAAGCGGAACAAAAACTGAAAGATGAGGGAATTGGCCTTATGAACTAATTACTGGAACTATGGAATTTGGATTATTGTCACTTATACCGGCCGCTGTAACAATTGCAGTGGCCCTTTCTACAAAACGGGTGGCCCTGGCCCTTTTTAGCGGTATTGTCGGGGGTGCTTTTGTTTACACACAAGGAAATATTGGCGAAGGTTTCTTAGCCATTTGGGAATATTTGATCATTAGTTTTACCGACCCTGAGCGTTTGAAAATTGTATTGTTCATTATGCTTATAGGTGGATTGCTGGAGATTATTGCAGCCAGTGGTGCGTATAATGAATTCGCAGCCTCGCTCTCCAAAAAATTAAATACGCCACGTAAGTCGCGGTTAGCCACTTGGGGGTTGAGCATGTGCATGTTTTTCGACGATTATGCCAATGTGCTTATTTCAGGTGCCTCCATGCGTGCTGTAAATGCGCGCAATGGGGTTTCGCCTGCAAAACTCGCTTATATGGTTGATGTAGTAGCCATTATGGCAAGTATTATGATCATCTCTACATGGGCTTCGTATGAAGGCTCGGTGATGGTAGATGCTGCCGAAACTATTGGGCTTGAAGGGACGTTGACTACCTTTTTTATTGCCTCTTTGCCTTACCATATGTATACCTATCTGGCTATCTTTTTGGTATTGGTAGTTGCCTATACCGGAAAGTGGTTTGGTTATTCGGTAGACAAGGAGAATCATCTGGCCGACATGGAAGGAGAGGAGCGTAATCCCAAGGCACGCCTTATACATGTACTGGCTCCCATTATTACCCTGGTTGGATTTGCCATTGTAGCCCTGTTTGTTTCGGGTACCTTTATTTTGCTGCAACAAGGGAAACCCATCACCCTCATCGAAATATTGGGAAGTGCTCCTTCTGTTGAAATCTTAATTCTTTCAACCATGCTGTCAACTGCCGTTGCTATCTTTCTTTTGCGACGCGACAAGGCGATTGACGCAAGGATAGTACCCAAGAAATTTGCTGTGGGTTTGAAGGGAATGATAGGGGTGAGCTTAGTGATTATTTTTGCCACAGGCTTATCGGAAGTATCTACCGATTTGGGTACAGGTGCGTATGTGGCCGATGTATTTGCCGATTTTATTACGCCTCAATTATTGCCCGCTCTCATATTTGTGTTATCGATGGTGATTACCGTTGCTACAGGTTTTAGCTGGAGTTCAATGGCTATTGTGATGCCCATAGCGTTTCAGATGGCCATGGTAAATCAGGTTCCCGAGTTTATTCCCGTTATTTCGGCGGCTGTTATCAGCGGTGCCGTATCGGGTGAGCACATGATTCCTTATAGCGAAAAGGCTGTGATGACTTCGGCAGCCTGTAAGATTACACCCATTTACCATATAAAGACCCATATTCTTCAGGCATTGTTGGTTTTTGGTGCTGCCACCGGCGGCTATCTGTTAATTGGTTATGGGTGGCATTCCGGTGTTGCTTATGGTGTGGCTATAGGGGTGATTTTGTTGTTTCACTTCGTTTTTGCACGCGAAAATAGCGTGAAGTTCTATTTGAAAACGTAAGATCTGAATAAATCATAAACCGCTCAGGCGGCATAAAGGCTGGCGAAAAAGAGGTAATATCCCTTTTCCGTCAGCCTTTTTTTGTTTACAGCTATTGGCTATTGGAATTGTTTGACTAATTCAGCCAACCGATCTGAAACCTTCTTCCAGTCAATTACCTGCATAAAGTTGTTGATGTAGTCGCCGCGCATGTTTTGATACTTCAGGTAGTAGGCGTGTTCCCATACATCACAAACCAGAATCGGAATGGCAACCCATTGGGTTTGGTTCTGGTGTTTTTCGGCCTGAAGTACAGTCAGCTTGTCAGCCCCGGGTTCGTAGGCTAATATGCCCCAGCCGGAGCCTTCTACCGATTTCGTAGCTGCCTGATAGAGGTTTGAGAAGGCCTCGTATCCTCCGAAGGATTTTTGTAAATAATTGTTCATCTGATCACTTCGCTGTCCCGGGTTTGGGTTCATCGAATTCCAGAAAAGCGTATGCAGAAAATGGCCGGCACCATGAAATGCCAGTTCGCGCTCCCAATGCTTAATAAGTCCAAAGTCGTTGTCTTTTGTTGCTGCTTTAATTTTTGCCACTGCGTTATTAAAACCTTTTACATAACCTGCATGGTGTTTTGAGTGATGCAGGCGCATTGTTTGTTGGTCAATGTGCGGTTCCAACGCATCATAGGCATAAGCGAGAGGGGGAAGTTTGTAGGTCCCGTCAGCAGCTACTGTCTTTGCTACCTCGTCCAATGGGCTTTTGTTAAAGAGGTTACTGCCTTTAGCACTACCCGCCAGTGTTAACCCACCTAGCCCTGCCATAGCACTGGTTTTAAGAAATGTTCTTTTATCCATAATCATGTGTGTTGGGTTAGAAATACAGTTGTAATTATAGAGTATACAAGCGTAAGGAGGAAATGTTTAAGCAACAGGTAGATATAAAAAGAGGAAGGCACTGCCCTCCTCTTGATAGGTTGTTGTATTGCCAGGCATTATTTAAAGGCTTTTTCCAATAAACCATCTCCCGAAAGTTTCAATCGGTTGAAATACTCGGGTGTTTGTTTTCCGGTTAGCTTGTCGACATAAAGCTTTGCCAGATATTGACCCAGCATGAATCCTTGTCCGCGGAGCCCCAGGAACAGCCCGTGTTCAGGATCGATAATCATGCGGGGTTCCACATAATAACCCGACCATATTGCCTGAAATCCTACCGATGAAAGGTTCGGCAACCAATCGACAAACACTTCGGAAACAATTTCCAAAAAGTCTTGTGAATTCACTTTTAGGTTTTGAGCGGTTTCGCGCGGTTCAATGGCGGGTGAAGCACAGCCAATAACCTGTCCTGTTTCTGCCAGCTGCTGACCATAAACGGCTACAAATCCTTTGTAGTTTCTACGGTCAATTACCATGGGCAAAGGTTTGTTGTTTATGCCCAGGTTCGGCAATCGGCGGGTGATAAATGCCTGATGCTTTACCGGATAAAGACCGGTTTCAAGTCCCAGTTGCTTGGTAAATTTATCGCCTTCAGGGCCCAACGCATTGATAAACACCTCTGTTTCGTACTCAACATATTCCTTTTTATGGTTCCGAACCAGAACGATATAGGTATCCCCTTCTTTTTGTACATCAATGAGTTCGCAATCTTCCTCCACTTCGCCTCCATGTTCAATACCGATATTGCGAATCAGATCAATTACACGACCCGGTGTGGCTTGCCAGCAGTCATCGGTAATTAGCGCTGCCTGATATTTGGATAGATTTGTGTTGAAATGCGGCGAAATATGCTTGTTAAAATCTTTAGGTGCAATCATCTCAGCCTTACTCCATGCTTTTGAGGCTTCCAGTGCCTGATAAATTTGATCATCATGGGCCATGGTTACATACTTGATGGGCAAGTAATCGATATTGCCTTTTGATTGAAGATCTTCAAAGATCGTCTTATTGTGAATGGCAATATCCGATAACTCGGGCAAGCTAAAGTTCGGACGTCCTCCGGCAATATTTCGCCAGGATGCACCTCGCCCAAAGTTTATTAGGAGGGGTTTTTGGTCTGCTTCGGCCAGGTAACGGAAAAGTGCGCTACCGCCAATGCCTCCTCCGGCAACTAATGAGGCAACTTTTACTCGTTTTCGTTGAGTTCCGTCCAAGTGTGTAATTACTTGTTCGTGCTTACTCTTTGGGTAAAGCTCGCCCATAGCCAACTGGTTGGATAATGGGCCGCGTGGCGTGGCATCACCTACCAACGACACGCCATATTTAGGGAGCACTGTTTTTAGTCGCTTGATACACCTTTTGCCCCGACAAGCACCCATACCCAGGCGTGTAGTATGTTTTACTTCATCTACCGAGATGAATTTGCGTGGCCCGATGGTTTCCAAAATATCTCCCAGCTTTACATCATCGCAGTGGCAGATGTACTGGTCAACTTCACTTTTATCATCACTCTTTCGGAAGTCTACCGGATCGGGAAAATTGGCCTTCACAATGAATCCCCGTACATTCATCAGATCTTCTCCATGCAGATCCGTTGATTTTACACGTGCAACATTCGTTTTATTTTCCTTTCGCAAGATCTTCTCAATAGAGCCTTCACCTAATTGCTGACCATTGTTATCCACTAAATAGACATCGGCACCTTCTTCTGCTTCGTACTCGATAGGCAGAAATAGCCAATCTTTCTTAAGGTTGTAGCCAAAAATGGCAAGCCCCGGGCATTGGTAAACACATTGCATGCACCCGATACATTTGTCGTAATCGATGCGCGGTACGGTACTGGTTGAGGATTTGGTAATGGCTCCATAGGGACAGGCAAATGCACAAGGATTGCAGGCAAAACCGTATAGACAATCGATGAGCACGAAAGGTTTCTCATGAGAGCGTTCATCGTTTGGTTTGACGGCCTCTTCCAACACTTTTGCAGGTTCCTGTTGTGAGTCGATATACTCTTTGGATATAGAAAGAAACTGATGGTAATCGTATCGTTCGCCCATCTCCTCAATAATGTCGTAGGCTACTTGTTTCCCGCGTAAAACAGCGCTTGTGCCTTCGCCAATTCGTATCGCATCACCGGCACCATGACAGTTACGGCCAAAAATTTCTTTCCCTTTTATCAGCAGTTGATCGTCAGGAACAAGGCCCGTACAAATATTAATAGCATCGATGCCTTCAATGATTTGTTCGGTACCCGGAATGGGGGCAAAGTTTTTGGCATCGGCAACTACTGCACCTACTACCCCATCGTAGTTTTTGTTTGGCAGGGCTTTTACCAATATCTTGGAGGTCATGATAGGAATGCCCAGCCGACGTACACGATTTGCTTGTACAGGAAACCCGCCTTCGCGATCTTGCGCCTCCACAATGGCTTTCACGTTGGCGCCCGCCTGCATCAATTGGTAGGAGGTAAGATAGCCAATGTTACCGGCGCCCACTGTTAAAATATTTTTTCCTAAGAGGGTAAATTCCTGATTCATCATTTTTTGCACTACAGCTGCTGTGTATACGCCGGGTACATCATCATTTTCGAATGGGGGCATAAAGGGTACCGCGCCTGTGGCAATTACCAGGTGGTTGGCATCGACATAGTAGATTTCTTCGGTTTTAATATTTTTTACCGCTACACGGTTTCCTTGTAGAACATCCCACACTGTGGAGTCCAGGAAGATCCCGTTATGGTTGGGGCCAGCAAGGGTTCGGGCAATATCAAAGCCACGCATACCCCCAAATTTCTTCTCTTTTTCAAAAAAGAAAAACTGGTGGGTTTGCATCAG
>JAWOEH010000155.1:0-15033 GCA_046482855.1 Bacteroidales bacterium
TTTTTTCGCCTCTGCTTATTACCCTACGCTCGGTGCCTGTGGTTTCGTTTATCTTGCTGGCACTTATCTGGTTTTCGGTGGATGCCGTTCCCGTATTTATTGCCATACTTACCATGTTTCCCATGATGTGTATGTCCATTATCGATGGCATTCACTACGCCGACGAAGAGCTGACCACCATGGCCCGCGTATATGAGGTGCCTCAAAATCGCATTATTCGTGAAGTGTACCTCCCTTCGCTAACGCCTTTTCTGTTCACGGGTATGTCCAATGCCATGGGCTTTGGCTGGCGGGCCATTATTATTGGGGAAGTGCTAAGTCAGCCGCAATGGGGCATTGGCTCAGCTATGCACACAGCACAAACCTTCCTGATGGTGAAGGAGGTGATAGCCTGGACGCTGATTGCTGTAATGGTAAGTTTCCTTTTTGAACGTTTGATACGAACCCTCCAAAAAAGCACGATGACATGGCGATAAAAACAGCTTACAAGTTGGAAGGGATAACCAGGCGCTATAAAGATCTTACCGTATACAAGGATTTTTCCTTTGTTTTTGAACGCAACCGCATAACTTCTATCCTCGGACCTTCAGGGTGTGGAAAAACCACACTCCTGAACATGATTGCCGGAACCGACAAGCCGGATGCCGGAAAAATTGAGGGACGGGAGGGAGAGTCAGTCTCTTATATCTTTCAGGAGCCTCGGTTGTTACCCTGGAAAACGGCGCGCGAAAATATGCTGTTTGTCTTACGTGCCAAGTACACACCCACGGAAGCCCGCCAATTGACCGACAAGTTTTTATCGTTGGTAAATTTGTACGAATATGCGGACTTTTATCCCCGACAATTGAGTGGGGGGATGCGGCAAAGGCTTAGTATTGCCCGCTCCTTTGCTTTTCCTTCCGAGCTGATTTTGATGGACGAACCTTTCAAAGGGCTTGATTTCCGCTTGAAAGAGAACCTTATTGAGGCTTTCCGAAACCTGTGGGAGCACTATAAACGTACCGTACTGTTTGTTACCCACGACATTGATGAGGCCTTGAAAATGGCGCATGAGCTGGTTATTTTCACACAACCCCCCGTGCAGGAGTATAAGCGAATTGATTTGGCACAACAACTCAAAGGTCGAACCATTGAGGAGGAGAGCTACATACAGGTGAAGCGGGAAGTGATTGCGGCGCTTAATGACTAGAGGCACGATGAGATCTTGGTAAACAAAAAGTTATCCCGGTTGTTGATTATACGTACTTTATTGCTATAATTTTAAAATAAATTGTAGTAACAGAAGGAATGCTTTCGATTAAAGGAAACAGCTATAAATAAGTATTCTTTCTGTTACAAAAGTTTGCAAGAGTATATTTTTCCTTATTTAGGAGCTAACTAGGATGAAATTGTAACCCTAAAATAGATATTATGAGAATTGCAGGAATTATTTTGCTGGTAATTGGAATTATTGGAACCCTTTATTATGGTTTTGAAGCTTTAAACAATTCCGAAACGGTAAGTGCCTTTGGTGTAGATGTTGCCGTTAGTTCGGCAAATTGGACCCCGGTAATTGTTAGTGCCTTGGTCTTACTTGTGGGTATCTTTCTGACATCCCGTTCTAAACGAACACGATAACCCTCATACTCTTTTGTCCGTTAACTATAGAATTTAAAAGGTTTCTAAAAAAAATTCGAAGAATACATAAAGAGAGAGCTGTCCAAAAAGTAAAGGATTAAACACATTTGCGCTTTATTCTTTAAGCCGCTCTTTGTATTCCTGTTTGCCGTTTATATAGGTTTTTATGCCTTTGTTATACAGCCTTTTATAGCATTTCAAAGTAGCACTAAATACACACAAGTATTTGGTGCTACTTTTTTTGATAGCCTCTTTACTATTTCAGCAAGCTGTCGATATGTCCTTTGAGTTTATTAAAGTCCTCTTCGGTGTAGCCGGAACATTGGTAAACGATCTTTCCGGTGGTATCCAGCAAGATATTTCGGGGAATATACTTTTCGGCATACAAGGCATAGATGCTGCGGTCGGGGTCAGGATAAACAGGAAAAGTATACCCTTTCTTGTCGATGAAGGCCTGCATCTCTTCGGCTGTGTGTTCACGACCAAAGGCCAGCACCACAAAGTTGTCATCTTTATGTTTCTGCCAAATTTCTGCTTCCAGGGCAGGCATCTCCTTCATACAGCTACCACACCAGGTGGCAAAAAAGTTCAGTAATACTACTTTCCCTTGGTAATCAGTAAGTTGTTTTTCATCACCCGCTAGAGTTTGGAACGAAAAGTCGGGTGCTTGTTGACCCACTTTTGTGAGGGTTGAAGCTTCCTGGTCGTCTTTGGCATCGGTGTTTTGCTGTGGGTTATTTTTGCATTGTGTAAATAATGCTACTACCAGTAATAAAGCGATAATTTTTGTTTGCATAGGATTGAATTTAAGATAAACTGCTCTTTAATTCGTACAAAAATAATCACTTATTTTAATTGAAGGCATTAAACGAAAATTCTTTAAAAACATCTTTATAGAAACCAGAACCATTACTTTTGGGTTTATTGTAAAGATCCTTAACCTACTAATTACATGACACGTTATCTTTTTGTTCCTTTATTGGCGGCATTTACCTTAATATTTGGCTGCACAAAATCCCTTCCTGAGGCTGATTTGTTTCAACTCAACTATGAGGAAGGCCAATCGGTTTCTTACAACCAGTTAATTCAATACTACCAGATGCTTGACGAAGCTTACCCTCAGGCCCGGTTAATAGAGGCCGGCCTTACGGATGTGGGAAAGCCTCTGCATCTGTTTATTCTTTCGTCCGAGGGGGCTTTTACTCCGGAAAAAGCACAGCAGCTCGGTAAGCCTGTTGTACTCATCAACAATGGTATACATCCGGGCGAGCCTTGCGGCATAGATGCCAGCTTGCAGTTTGCACAGGATGTTTTACGCAATAAGGACGAGATGGGGCAACTCCTTCGGGAGGTGACGTTGGTAATTGTGCCTGTTTACTCGGTGGGTGGTATGTTGAAACGTTCAGAATATATTCGCACTAACCAGCTTACCCCCGATGCTTGTGGACGAAGAGGAAATGCCCAAAATCTGGATCTGAACCGCGATTTTGCCAAGCAGGACTCACGAAACGCACGCACGTTGGCGCGGGTATTTCAGCAATGGCAGCCGGCTGTATTTCTGGATACCCATACTACCAACGGATCCGACCACCAGCATACCATTACGCTCATTCCTGTTCAGCCCAGCTCTGTTAACCAAGCACTGGAGCCACTGCTGCGTGATACATTACTGCCGGAGTTGTACGCCGGTATGCGCGAAACTCCTTATGAGATGATTCCTTATGTGATGTTTGACAATGAGGATCCTACCCATGGTATTATTAGTTACATGCAAACCCCACGGGTCTCTACCGGCTATGCCAATTTGTTTAATGTTATCAGTTATATGACCGAAAATCATGTGTATAAACCTTTTGCCGATCGCGTAAAGTCGGTATATCTGTTTATGCATAAGCTAACCCAACAAACTGCCGAACATGCCGAAGCTATACTGGCAGCACGCAAACGAGCTGATGATCTTACCCGAAAACAAAAAGAGTATGTATTTTCCTATGAACTGGATACTACTCAATGGCGTTCTTTAACCTTCCGAGGCTACGAGAGAGGTATGGTAACCAGTCAGCTTACTGGCCTGACCTATCGCGGTTATGATCATAATCAGCCCTATACCCAAGAGGTGCCTTTTTACGATGTTTATCATGCAAAGCAGCGCGTGGTGGCTCCGAAATTTTATGTGGTGCCTCAGGCATGGGAACAGGTGGTAGAGCGGTTGAAGGTAAATGGCGTAAAGATGGAGCGATTGCAAAATGATACCCTTATCGATACCGATCTTATTTATGTAACCGAGCACGATCATTATCCCTCATCCTATAATGGGCGGTATTATCATCATAAGGTGGAGACCGAATTACGGCGTGAACCCATCCGGCTTTATGCTGGTGATTACCTGATTGCTGTGAACCAGGTAACTAACCGTTACATTGTGCAAATGTTGGAACCCAAAGCACCGGATTCGTTTTTTCGTTGGGGCTTTTTTGATGCCTGCCTCGAAGCCCGTGACTGGAATAACGCGCGTTCTTCATTTGAACCCAATGCATTGAAATATCTGGAAGAGCATCCTGCATTGAAGCAGGCTTTTGAGAAAAAGCGCAGAGAAGATAAAACCTTCGCCCAGGATCATCAGGCACAGTTAGCCTATATTTTTGAGCAGTCTCCTTGGTCGCATCGAATTGTGGGGCGTTATCCGGTAGTACGAATTCAGCATTCATTACCAATACAAGAGTAAATTATTTATTCGTTTTTGTGGATTTGAAACTCCCCTTTGGGAGAGAAATTAGGGCCCTACGGTTTGGTAGGGCCCTAATCTTTATTCCCATTGGTAAAAGAGGTCGTATTTGATATCCGGCACGTAAGGACTCATGATAAATTCGTATTGATAAGTGCCATAAGGCAACAGATAAGGGGGCATGGGCTTACCTTTATTAATTACTGTACTGCCTACGCCCATCTGACCAAAATCCAGGTGTACTTCAATGTAGTTTTTATGCTTTACCTCATTGCTATGTTTGTTTGCTTTTCCTGTGGAGGGAAAGAAATCTTCCATAGCATAGGGCATCGCTGAGAAAGAGAGGGGTTGGGGTGAAGCCATGTACAGTCCTTCCAAGCCTGTTGTTAGTTGTAACCAACGAACCTGAGTTCGGTAACCATTTTCCTGTGGACGAACATAATTTACCGAGGTATTGTTGGTACTTAGTTCATGCACATCAATAAGGGCAGCAGAGCGCCGGTCAGAATAATTTTCGTCGGGCCCGCGGCCATACCATTTGAGTTGGTTATACCTTGGCATTATGCGCCAGCGTAAACCTATACGCGGAAGTTCAGGAATTGCAGCTTGTTGCGCTGCCAGGCTGTCTGCTGCAAGGGGCTGAAAGGTATAGCTTATGTGTAAACGGCCTTTTGTAATTAGCTTGTACTCTAGGGTTAACATGGCTAGTGCGGGCTCCAGAAAATATGTGCTTTTTACTGAAAAAGAAGCGCTGTCGGTGTTATAAGTAAATGCTTGCAATTCGAGTGTATCAGACGCATCTTTCCAGATAGCACAACGTTTCGGCATATCGCTGGCGATATCGTTGTCGGTAGGAGCGCGCCAAAAGTTTGGTGTTATACCTTTCATTAATAGTTGTTCTCCTTGCCAGGCTAGCTCTTGTAATTTTCCGTTTTGTTTATTCCAACTGAATGTACTCTCCCCGGAGGCAACTCTCAACAGCGTATCGGAATCTTCTTTCAAGTGCCACTCTTTAGCCAGTGAGTAACTTGCTTCTAAATTCCCTTGTGTTAAGGATAATTGCTCTTCGGCTAATTTGGTACCTTCGGGTAAGAGGCCACTGCCGTTACGTAAGCGGCCTTCAAAAACTACCGTGTATTCGCCCGGTTCAGCAAGCTCCCGCGTAATGGGAAGATTTATTCTTTGAGTGCCATAGGGTTGCGTGTTCAGGTAAAAATTCCCTTTTTGCAGCACACTGCCCTCTTTTTTTAAGTACCAGTAAAACATAAAATACTTCAATGAAAGAAAATCATGTTCATTTTTTACTTCAAAGTGACCTTTGCCTGCATCAATAGCCTTAAAAGAGATGGGCTGATACATTTTTTTCACTTCGTAAAATGCTGGTTTAGGTGTTCGGTTAGGCAGTAAAATTCCGGTTAAAAGTCCGTGGCTATTTACAGTTGTGTTGCCAAAATCTCCTTCATAGGCAAAGTATGAGCTTCCATCGTCGGCAACCTCAGTTAGTCCTTGATCAATCCAGTTGGCCAGCATGCCTCCCTGCAGCTGGTTATGTTTTTTTACTATTTCCCAATAAGCATCCAAATTGCCGGTACTGTTTCCTTTGGAAAGTGCATAGGCACTCATAATCAGAGGAAGATTCCGGGGGGTGGCAGCAAAAGCCTCCAGACTGTCGGGGGAGTAAAACCGGGGACTGAACAGATCAGTTTTGTTTGTTTTGTGGGTATTTTCAGCTTGAATCGGACGACTTTTGTCCTTTCCCTTTAACCATCTGTAAAGATCGGCAACGTGTGGATCGTGATCTGTTTCACGGCCCAAAGACCAAATAATAATGCTGGGGTGATTTCTGTCGCGCAAGTACATGCGCTTTACCCGTTCCAGCTTGGCCTCTTTTAGGTTTATAGTCGTGTCTGGCAAACCTGTTTTTGGGGGTTCACTGATGTTGGGTTCGCTAATGACATATAGCCCATAAATGTCGCACAAGTCATACCATCTTTTGTCGTTGGGATAATATTCGGAACGTACTGTATTTACATTGGCAGCTTTTAACATGCGCATGTCATCAATCATGGTCTGCAAATCGATGGCATGGCCTTTTTGGGGATGATGCTCCGGTCGGTTTACCCCTTTTAATAATACGGGGATGCCGTTAACCATCAGCTGTCCTTCCTGCACCTTTATTTCCCGAAAGCCCACATGTGTACGTACCGTTTCGATGTAGCGTGCACCTCGCCGCAGCTGGATATCCAGATTGTAGAGGTTAGGTGTTTCCGCCGTCCAGAGCCAGATTTTTTTCAATTGTTTTTTGAAAGATACATGCCATACAGAATCAGCAGTTTGAGGGATTTCTTTCACTTCGTTATACACAGCATTTCCTTCGGGCGAATAGAGTGTCAGGGCAATTAGATAGCGTTTACGTGTTTTGGGAAGATGGTTTCGTACCGTGAAGTCAATGGCAAAAGTGCCCGATTTAAAGTTTTTATCAAGATCCGTGTCAACGTGATAATCCCAAATATGCACTTTGGGCTTTGCATACATAAAAACACTGCGCTCAATGCCGCTCAGGTGCCAGGTGTTTTGAGCTTCCAGTAAACTTGCGTCTGACCAACGTACAACCTTTATAGCCAATACGTTGTTTTTGTCCTGCAAGTAAGGGGTTATGTTAAACTCTGCCGGGAGTTTGCTATCCTGGCTGTAGCCAATAAAATGGCCATTGAGCCAAATGGAAAAGGCTGAACTTACGCTCCCAAAAAAGAGGTAAACTTCTTTATCGTCCCACTTTCTGGGTAAATCAAATTGTTTTCGGTAAAGTCCGGTTGGATTGTAATGGGTAGGAGGACTTATGGATTCACCAGAGGTTTGCCATGCAATGTTGTGCCCGGCATAGATAGGCGTTCCATAACCGTTAAGCTCCCAATTGGCGGGTACTTCAATGGTTCCCCAGTCATCAGTGTTGTATTCTGGTGCGTGAAAATTATCAGGGCACTCAAACGGGTTAGAATAAAAATAAAATTGCCATTCACCTCGTAAATCTTTAAAATACCGGGAGTCTACAGCTGAATAATCATCTGTTTCTAAGGGTAGTACCTGCGCATGGGCAGGCTCTTTTTGTATGGACAGAACCGTTGGATCTTGCCAGGACTCCTGAGCAAGACCTTGAAAAAAGTGAAAAAATAGCAAGATACTGATGAGCGTGCGCATAATTATTCTTCTGATTTGTGGGTGTTCTATATATATCTATGCAGAGGTTAATGTGTTTAAACAAATTAACGAAAATTATTTGAAAAGAGATGGGATTGCTATTGGAACTTCTCTCTTGACGCGAGGCTTGAATTGTTGTATCTTGTTTTTTGTATGATGATACATCCAAAATATATTAGCGCCGGCATATTGGCTGGAGGAACGAACCTACGCAATGCAGGAGAGCCCAAAGCATTGATTCCTGTAGAAGGGAAACCCATAATCGAATGGCAACTGGAACTTTTACATCAACATTTCAGCAGTGTTATGCTAAATGTGCGCGATGAATCCTGGCATAAGGTGTATTCTGAGCAGAAAGTATATGATGAAATACCTGGTATTGGCCCCATTGGTGGCATTCATGCTTTGTTAAAGGCTTGTAATACCCCATGGCTGTTCGTGGTTCCTTGCGATATGCCTCACATAAATGCTACCCTTATTGATAAACTTATTCGGGCTATGGATAGCAAAGCGGAGCTGGTGCTCTATGCTGTCGATCAATACAAGCAACCTTTTCCGTTACTGATAAGAAAGTCGATCCTTCCTGATATCGAAAAGTTGATTTTTGATCGACATCTTAGGCGGATGTTTGATTTTCTATGGTGGTTTAAGAAAAAAATTGTTGTTTTGGCAAATGTACCTTCTTTAACTCATTGGTTTACACAGTACAGTCGTCACCCCGAATCATCGGCCTCCATACCCAGTAGCAAAAGGGTAGCCATAAAGCGCTATAAGCGGGAAAAGGCGAATAGTCTTCAAGATGTGGTGGTTAGCGAAACCCGTGTGGCCATATGGCTCGATAAGGCTTTGTGGTTTCAGACCGTAGCATTGGATACACGGTTAAAAGAACTGGCTATTGGCAGACTCTATTTAGTTGAAGAATTGGTAGTGAGTTCAGAGCAGCTACGAGTGGAGCAAGGGGAGGACTATGAGGTGAAAATACATATTTCTACTGAAGGGGTAAATGCCTATACTCCTCTGCACAGTGAAGAGGCAGTTGTTAATAACTTACGTATTTCAGGCCTTATGACGGCCTTCTCCAGTCGTTCAAAACTATACAAAGCCACCGGAGGTGTACATTCGGTAGCTATTGTAAAAGAACGGAACATTTTACAGCATTTTGAGGATATCAGCCGCCACCACGCCATTGACAAAGCCATTGGCTATCTGGTAACTAACCATGAAAGTGTTACAACTTTGCTGCTTTCTTGCCGTATGACGGAAGAAATAGTGGAAAAGCTTTTTCGTGCGGGTATCCGCCAGGTTATTTCCTTAGGCGCACCCACCTTTCAGGCTATTCGTTTTGCCGAAGATAGAGATATGGAGCTTATTGGGTTTGCCAGGGGCGGGCGCTTTAATAAATATACTTCTTTATAATCTTTCCAGATAGAAACAGTTTATTGACAATGGTTCAGGGATCCCCTAAATTTAAGGAAGTAAACTGTTTTTGCCTATGGATTATCAGGAAATAAGTAAGCAGTATGCGCCTCATGATGAGAATTTGCTGGCTATTCTTCATGCCATGCAAGAGGCCAATCCCCAAAACTATCTGGCACCGGAACAACTTAAGTGGGTTGCCGGATACCTGGGTACTACCCTGGGTCATGTGTATGGCGTGGCTACCTATTATTCCATGTTTTCGGTCACTCCCCGGGGGAAACACCTCATAAGGTTGTGTAAATCACCCATCTGTCATACCCTGCAGGAGGAATCATTAGTTGATGTGTTTGGTCAATTGCTGGGAATTACTCCCGGCGAAACCACCGCCGATGGCCTTTTTACGCTTGAATATGCCGAGTGTTTGGGGCAGTGTGGCAAAGCTCCGGTGATGCTTCTGGACAAAACCGTTTATAGCCACCTAAACCGCGACAAAATTATTTCGATCATCACGGAATTAAAGAATCAGGAGCATGAGTGAATATAGAATAGCATTACGGAATGTCGATACCTATAATCCGGATAGCTACCACGAGTATGTGAAACGAGGAGGTTTTAAAGGGTTTCGAAAAGCGTTGAGTACCCATCCGGTGAGTATTATCGATTTGCTTGTTGACGCAAAACTTCGGGGGCGTGGAGGGGCCGGATTCAGCACAGGCCTAAAAAATCGTTTCACCAACGAAGCCGTTTGTCAACGGTGTGTACAAAAATACATCATTTGCAATGCCGATGAAGGGGAGCCCGGCACATTTAAGGACCGCATTATCATGGAGAAAGATCCGTTTGTGTTGCTTGAGGGGATGCTAATTGCCGCATACGCCATTGGGGCAACTGAAGGTTACATCTACATTCGGGCCGAGTATTATGAGTCAGTAAAAAAAATAGAAAATGCTGTTGCCCAATGTTATCAGGAAGGTTTACTTGGAAAAATCCTAAACGATAGTGGTTTCTATTTGAATTTACAAATTAAACTGGGCGCGGGTTCGTATCTATGTGGCGAAGAGTTAACGTTGCTGGAATCTCTGGAAGGCAAGCGAGGCTATCCTCGCATAAAACCTCCGTTTCCTGCTCAAAAAGGTTTGTATGGCAGTCCTACCCTCATTAATAACGTAGAGACTTTTGCTCATCTTCCTTACATTGTAAACAATGGATCATCGGCTTATTTGAAAATTGGCAATGAGACCTCACCGGGGACAAAAATTTTCACCCTCAGTGGCGATATCAATACCCCTGGCTATGTAGAGGTGGAAATGGGCACAACGCTACGCACACTTATTGATGAGTACGGGGGCGGAATGAGTGGCGGTAAAACTTTTCAAAGTGCTCTGTTGGGGGGAGCTGCCGGTACTTTTGTAGATGCTTCTGTTTTGGACACCCCTATGGGGTTTGATACCCTGAAGGAGAAGGGAGCCGTTTTAGGCTCCGGGGCTATTTTTGTATTAAGCAACCATCGCAAGCTTTATAGTGTACTGCACTCTGTGCTTACTTTTTTTCAGCATGAATCGTGTGGGAAATGTGTCCCCTGTCGTGTCGGGACCGCCCGCCTGGTACAGCTGTTGGAACAGATGGATGATACGCAGCATCAGGAATATCTGGATCAGATGATTGCCGAAGCTGCCTATATGGCCAAAAACTCCCTCTGCCCATTGGGACAATCTCCCATTTTACCTCTTCAAAGCCTGAAAACGTTCTTTTATGATCACTTTTAGGTATTCGGGATCTGTACGAAAAATGAAATGTAGTCCCCCAAAAAAATGAGAACCGTGAAAGACGAACAAATAACCATTTATATCGATAATCAGCCGATATTGGCCCGAAAGGGCGACAATTTGTTGCAGGTAGCACGCGATAATAGTATTGCTGTCCCGGGGTTGTGTTACCACAAAAAGTTAACACCTACAGGCGCTTGCCGTTTGTGTGTGGTGAAAATTGAAGGACAGCGGGGTGTGGTGATGGCATGCACAGTTACTATTGAGGAGAGCATACGTGTAACAGCTTTTGATGAAGAACTTGAGTCCGCTCGTAAGCAAACACTCAATTACTTGCTTGCAGAACATGACGATGCCACCGACAATACCTATGAAGATGAATTGGCCTTTTGGGCGGAAATATATGATCTTTCCGACCCTGAAAAGCGATCATATCCTTCTATACTGCCAATGGTTGGCGCCAAGAAAGATGAAACATCGCCGGTGTTGACTTATGATGCAAGCAAATGCATCAAGTGTTTCCGATGCATAAAAGCGTGCGACGAAGTGCAGGGGAAGAATGTGCTCTCCTTTGCCAGCCGCGGAATCACTTCTTATATCGTTGCCGGACTTGATAAGTGGGACGAATCGGAGTGCGACGGCTGTGGAGAATGTGTACAGCTTTGTCCTACAGGAGCACTGGTTGAGCGCCCACACCGCAAGGAGTTACAACTGGATAAAATAGAGAAAAAAGTACGTACTACTTGTCCCTATTGTGGCGTGGGTTGTCAGCTGGAGTTGTGGATTCAGGATGGAAAAATTGTTCGTTCCAATGGTGTGGAGGGAGTTTCGCCAAACGATGGACGACTATGTGTAAAGGGCAGGTTTGGACTCGACTTTGTGAGTAGCCCTCATCGATTGACAACACCCCTGATAAAGAAAAATGGCACTTTTGTAGAAGCTTCATGGGATGAGGCATTGGATTTGATTGCCACAAAATTTTCAGAGATAAAGCAACAACACGGAGGTGATGCGCTTGCCGGCTACTCATCGGCAAAATGCACAAATGAGGATAATTATATGTTTCAAAAGTTTATTCGTATGGCTTTTGGAACCAATAACATTGACTATTGCACCCGGTTGTGCCATGCTTCAACCGTTACGGCCATGCTACGTTCCATTGGCGATGGTGCGGGAAGCAACTCCATTGAGGATTTTGCCACTACCGATTGCCTGTTTGTTACGGGAAACAATATCATTGAAACCCACCCTGTAACAGCTACTTATGTTAAAAATGGCAAATACAACGGCAACTCCATTATTGTATGTGATCCTAAATGGACGCCCCTGGTTAAGTACGCCGATATTTGGCTCCAGCCACGGCTGGGAACCGATGTGGCACTGCTGAACGGCCTAATTCATGTAATTATTAAGGAGGGCCTGGTTCACGAACGTTTTATTCGCCAACGCGTGGATAGGGGAATGGAAGCTTTTGAAGAACTTAAAGCACTGGTGGAAAAGTATACTCCGGTTTTTACCGAAGAAATTACATCCGTGCCTAAGGATAAAATTGTTGAAGCAGCGCGAATGTATGCTTCAGCCCCTACAGCTATGATTGCTACCGGGATGGGTTTGAGTCAGCAAGTGACCGGCACCAACAATGTCTTCTCGCTTATTAACATGATGCTGATTACCGGACAGATTGGGAAAGAACGAGCCGGAATTGATCCGCCACGTGGACAGAATAATGTGCAGGGAGCCACGGATGTGGGCTGCTCTCCGATAATTTATCCGGGGTATATCCCGGTGGGCGATGAGGATAACCGCAGACGAATAGCGGCTATTTGGGGCGTACCGTTTGAATCGCTTTCGCCAAAACCCGGATTAACTACCGTAGAGATTATGCATGCCGCCTATGACGAAAAAATTAAAGGCATGTATATCATGGGCGAAAACCCTATGCTTACGGATCCGGATCTGAATCATACCGAGGAAGCTTTGAAAAAGCTTGACTTCTTAGTTATTCAGGATATCTTCCACACGGATACTACCCCGTTTGCCGATGTGATCCTTCCAGCCTCAAGTTTTGCCGAAAAAGAAGGCACATTTGTCAATAGCGACCGTAGGGTATTGCGTGTACGTAAGGCTGTTGAGATGCCTGGCGAGGCCCGGGAAGATTGGCATATTGTGCAGGAAATTGCCCGGCGCATGAAAGTGAATTTAGGCAATTTCACCAATGCCAGCGACATTTTTGACGAAATGGCCAAAACTGCTCCCATATTCGGAGGGATTAACTACCAACGAATTGAAGAACATGGTATTCAATGGCCTTGTCCCACGGTTGATCATCCCGGAACACGTACCCTTTTTGTCGATAAATTCAATACACCCAATGGCAAGGCCAGGCTGAATCCTGTGGAACATATTCCGCAATCGGAAAAACCTACAAAGGAATATCCGTTTATTCTCAACTCTGGACGTATTCTCTACCATTATCATACGGCAACCATGTCGAGAAAAAATGAGGCATTAACAGCTTTTGCCAACGAATCATATGTTTTGATGCATCCCAATGATGCACAAAAGCATGATCTTGCCAATGGAGCCAAAGTACAAGTAACCTCGGCACGAGGTACCCTACAAACATGGTTGCAACAAAGCGAGCAGGTAGCCGAAGGCGAGCTGTTTATGCCCTGGCATTATAACGAGTCGCCTGTTAACAAACTCACTCGCTCCGAACTGGATCCGGATTCGAAAATTGCCCCTTTTAAATTATCAGCTTGCAAAGTAAAACTAGTGAAGGAGTAGTCCATGAAGTTGTATAAAGAGTTACGCGAGTTTGCCGTAAAAGGAAATATGATGGACATGGCCGTGGGAATCATGATTGGTGCAGCCTTTAGTCAGGTGATAAATTCATTGGTTAAAGATGTAATGATGCCGCCTATTTTGTTTATGGCCGGACAGGTACAGCTTTCTGACTGGCAGCTTACCCTGCTTGCTCCTGAGCAAAACGCTCAAGGCACTGTTGTTTCGCCAGGCATTGTGCTCAATTTTGGACAATTTCTTCAGCACTCAATAAGCTTTGCTATCATTGCCCTGGTACTTTTTTTATTAGTAAAGATATTGAATAAACTCCGGCGTAGGGCCGAAGATCCTGTTAACATAGAAGTACCTACACCCAAAGATATTGAGCTGTTATCCGAAATTCGTGATGTCCTTGCTCAAATGCGTGATGAGAAATCGACAAACCCATGAAATACCCTCTTCGCCCAATTCTTTTGTTCGCGCTATTTTGCGTTTTCATCTCTCTCCTGAGCTGTAGTAGCGAAATAGAGAAGCGCAAGCTGATCATCTTCCACGCCGGGAGTCTCTCGGTACCTTTTAAGCTAATGAAAGAGGAGTATGAAAAGGCTAACCCAGAGGTAAATATAGTGCTGGAGGCAGCCGGAAGTGTTGCATCAGTTCGGAAGATTACGGAACTCAATCGTGAAGCTGATATCATGGCTTCGGCCGATTATCGGATCATCAACCAAATGCTGATACCTGAATTTGCCGGCTGGAACATCTCTTTTGCTGCCAACGAAATGGTGCTCGCCTGTCGTGATGATTCCCCTGTAGCCTCCATGATTTCGCAGGATAATTGGATGGATGTGCTGCTACAGGAAGAGACACACTATGGGCGCTCCAACCCCGATCATGATCCTTGTGGGTATCGAACCCTTGTAACTTTAAAGCTGGCTGAAGCTTATTACCAACGGCCCGGTATGGCGGAAAGGATCTTACAAAAAGATAAGCGCTTTATCCGGCCTAAAGAAACCGACTTGCTTGCTTTGCTGGAGAGTGGAACCATTGAGGCTATTTTCATTTATCGATCCGTTGCCGAACAACATGGATTAAGCTATATTACCCTGCCGGATTCCATCAATCTGAAACAACGCGAATTAGCTGATTGGTACGCTACTGCTACGGTTTTCATTGCCGGTAAAGTGCCAGGTGAGCGCATACTTCTAAATGGGGCACCTATGGTATATGGCATTACCATGCTTCATGCTGCACCTAATCGGCAGGAGGGCCTGCGCTTTTTAGCATGGTTTTTCCATGAGGAGGGGGGGCGTAAGATTTTGGAGCAACAAAGGCAGCCGTCACTCATTCCCGCAGTCTCAAAAACGTACATAAACATACCCAAAACTTTGCAACCCTATGCGAGACCTTAAATTTATTCTTTTCGGCTTCATTATGTTAACCTTTAGTAATATTCCAGAAATAGGCAATAAATTATTCTATGAAGACCTCTGATTATTCGCGTAAAAGGGCTTTTACGCTTGTATT
>JAWOEH010000158.1:0-11529 GCA_046482855.1 Bacteroidales bacterium
ATTGAAGTCCCTGGGTAAGATGTACAAAGAGCAAGAGATTATTTCAGGTGCTACCATTCTGGGCGATGGAACAGTGGCCTTGGTAATGGACACCAATAAAATGATCAACCTCTTCTCAGGCGATGACCGCCATATTAATCAGGATAAATTAATTAAGAAACAATAAAGCTACGATTATGGATAAAGAACAACTAACGAAAATCGATTCTTATTTATCGTTTAAATTGGGAGATGAAGAATTTGCAGCACATGTGGGAAAAGTGCTGAATATTCTGGAAATGACCAAAATAACCGAAGTGCCCAAGTCGCCCGACTACATGAAAGGGGTAATCAACCTTCGCGGAACCGTCCTGCCTGTTGTGGACACCCGGATAAAATTTGGGATGACACCTACTGAATATACCCCCAATACGTGCATTGTGGTTATGGAGGTAGAAATGGAAGGAGATACCATACAAGTGGGAGCTTTAGTAGATTCTGTTCAGGCAGTATTGGAACTGGATGAAGGACAAATTCAACCCCCACCAAGTATCGGAAGTAAATATAAGTCGGAATTTATTTATGGGATGGCCAAAATTGATGAGCGTTTTATTATGCTTTTGGATATGGATAAGGTCTTCTCGGCCGATGAGATAGTTAATGTGAAAGAGAAGATGGTTGAAGGGGAACAACACATGGACCAAACCCCTGTTGAGGAGAAGAAGTAGCCTATAGATAGCCCGATTTAGTTGACCTACAGAGAGACCTGAGAGTATAAATTAATTTATTTGTTATGAAACTATTGGCCAATAAAAAAATTGGGGTGCGTCTCAATATTGTGTTTAGTATACTTGTGATTCTGGTGGTAGCTGCATTGGGCATCTTCTCTTATTTTAACAGTAAGAGCCGGGTTCTTACCCTTACCGACCAGCGCATGGATGAACAGCTGACTAATCTGGAAGACCTTATTGAACTGCAGCTTAATAATAGTGAAAAGCAAGTGCAGGTTGCCATGAGCACTGCATCCTCATGGTTTGAGAATTATAACCTGGAATTGCTGGAGGATACAACCATTCGGTTGACAGCAGAGAATCAATTATCAGGTGCTGAACAAACTGTTAATGTTCCACTTATGCTTATGGATGAGCAACAAGTGGCAGGAAATCATCAGTTTGTTGATATGATCCTTGAAAATACGGGCGCTACAGCCACTATTTTCCAACGCTTCCAAGACGGGTTTTTGCGAATTGCCACGAACGTACGCGATACGCAGGGGAATCGAGCTGTAGGGACTTTTATTCCATCATCTAGTGACGTAGTGCAAACAGTTCTTAGTGGCAGTGTATACGAAGGACGAGCCTTTGTTGTAGATGGCTACTACCGAACAATCTACAAACCGATATACGTTAATGGTGAAGTTGTTGGTATGCTGTATGTGGGCATCCCTGAGAAAGATATGGGCTACCTGCGTGATATCTTTGCCAGTAAATCTTATTACGAAAACGGATATCCCTATATGATTGGTGCCGATGGAGTATTTATTCTCCATCCGGAACAGGAGGGGCAGGATGCTTCAGCTACCCAAGTGATCCAGGATATGTTCACCTCAGGGAAAAATGAGGGAAAGATGCGCTATGAATGGGAGGAAGCTGCAGGGACTTTCTGGAAATACCAACATTATCATTACGTCGAACCTCTGGATGCCTATATTGCCGTAACCTATTACGAAAAAGATCTGTTGGCAGACCTTAAACAGGTACGAAACGTAATACTGATTTCTGTTTTATTAGCAGTGGGATTATTTATTTTAATTACCAATTTTATTTCCCGACAGTTGTCGCATGACTTAACGCGTGGAGTCGATTTTGCCCAACGGGTGGCTAAAGGCGACTTAACCGTAAGCATGGATCTGAATCAGAAAGATGAAGTTGGCATGCTTGCAAAAGCCTTGAATCAAATGGTGCAGCAAGTTCGCGAGGTGGTTGAGAGTGTAGATAATGGTGCCCGGAATATCTCCTCGGCCAGCAATGAGATGAGTTCCGGTTCGCAACAGATGTCACAAGGAGCCAACGAGCAAGCTTCATCTGCCGAAGAGGTATCCTCATCCATGGAGGAGATGGTGGCCAACATTCAGCAAAATACCGATAACGCTAACCAAACCGAGAAACTGGCACTTCAGGCGTCCGAGGGGATGAATAAAGTAGTGGAGGGTTCTCGGAAAAATAGCAAATCGGTAAAGGAGATTGCCGACAAAATTTCGATTATCGATGACATTGCCTTTCAGACCAATTTACTTGCCCTAAATGCAGCTGTTGAAGCTGCCCGAGCCGGGGAACATGGCAAAGGCTTTGCCGTTGTAGCGGCTGAAGTGCGGAAACTTGCCGAACGTAGTAAAGTAGCTGCCGATGAAATTGATGTCTTGTCACGTTCAAGTGTACAGGTGAATAAGGAAGTGATGGAGCTGATGGAGAAGATCTTACCGGATATTGATCGGACCGCAAAATTGATTCAGGAAATTGCTGCCGCCAGTCAGGAACAAAATTCCGGTGCCGAACAGGTGAACGAAGCGATTCAGCAATTGAATCAGGTTACACAGCAAAATGCGGCCACCTCCGAAGAGATAGCTACCAGTTCCGAAGAGCTTGCCAGTCAGGCTCAGGAGCTCAAAGACAGAATTGCTTATTTTAAGATAAACAGAGAGAATCAGACAAAGGCTTTTTCGTCGTTGCACAAAACTACCAGCAGCAAACCTAAATCTTCTGCGCCTAAGCCGAAAGCAGCACCCGATAAACCTTCCGGGGAGAAACCCACGAAGGATACGGCTCCTGCTAAAAAGGCAGACAATCCGGAGCCTAAGGCGAAGCCTACAAAGCAAAAACCGCGAATTGAGGGGACTCAGGGCATCGACCTGAATATGTACAACGACCATCCGGACAAGGATGATGATTATGAACGCTTTTAAGAGACCTGGAGATTCTTGGGCGCATATGTTTCGGAAGAATCTGCATTGTAGCGTTTTATGATAATGAAGAGGTTGTTATCTATAGCTTTATCAGCCTACGATTATAAAGTGCGAACCCCTGCCTTTTTTGGGCAGGGGTTGCACAACATACCACCCAGCCGTTTTATAAAAGCTCCGTTCCTATTCATAAAATTTGGTATCTTCGCCGGTTTTAAACCAGGTTATGATGAAAAGAATTTCTTTACTACTCCTTTTTCTATTTAGTGTGGGTGCGTTATATGCACAGAAAGATACGCAAAAGCCGCTAAAGGCTTCATTTTATGGTTTTGTGCGTACCGATTTCTGGTACGAGGACAGAGCTTCGGCCGAGGCGCTTGAAGGGTTGTTTTCTTTATTTCCCCTCGACAGGCAGCTCGATGCAGCAGGCATTGATCTGAATGAGCGCAGCAATACAAATTTATTGGGCATTTCTACCCGGGTGGGTACCCTTATTGAGGGGCCTGAGTGGCTTGGTGCGCAGACTCGTATGCAAATAGAGGGCGATTTTACCGGCACTTCCAACACCAATAGTATTCGGTTGCGTCATGCGAATATTCAATTGGTCTGGGAAAATTCCCAATTGCTCATTGGCAGGTTCTGGCATCCGATGTTTTTGTTACAGGCTTTTCCTACGGTTATGGCTTTGAATACCGGAGCTCCGTTTAACACCTTTAATCGTAGTCCACAGTTGCGTTTTTCCCACCAACTCTCTTCCCAACTCATGGTGCTGGGCGCCGCCGTTTATCAGAGCGATTACACAAGTCCCGGTCCCGAGGGGAAATCTGGCAACTACCTGAGAAATGCCGGTACTCCTGAACTCTTATTACAGCTGCATTGGCAGCGTGGCTCGTTAAGCTCAGGGATAGGAGCCGAATGGAAACAAATTCAACCTTTTATCTTCACAATTGGTGAGTCGGGGCAAACCTTTAGCACAAATGAACGTTTAAAAACTTACGCCTTTCAAGCTTATGTAAAATATAAGACACAAATGTTTGAGTGGAAGATGTCCACAATTCAGGGACAAAATTTGTATGAGTACACTATGTTAGGAGGTTATGCCATAAAATCGATTGATCCGCTAACAGGAAACAGAAAGTATACCCCCTATGAACAGGCTACCTATTGGACCAACATCATTTACGGCGACGTGTTTCGAGTAGGTATGTTTGGTGGTTATGCAGTAAATAAGGGGACACGCGATGAGATTACTCCCTCGGGAGGGAACATTTATGCAAGAGGAGAAAATATCGAGCATATGTATCGTATTGCTCCCTGGTGTGCATACAGCTCCAATGGCTTTCAGTTGTCCGCCGAATATGAGTATAACTATGTTGCCTATGGAACCATTGATATAGCAGATAAGGCACAGGTGAAAGATACCCATGGTATTACTTCGTCGCGCGCCTTGCTTACGCTCACGTATTTCTTTTAATTGTATTGGAAGATTAATCTTTTGCCCATGAAGGAAAACTTTAATTTACAAGCCACATTCAGTGCTGCTTTAACCGACAAAGAGTTCAATCAGTTAAGTGAATTCATTTCGGGTTCCTCAGGTATAAAAATGCCACCTGTAAAGCGAATAATGTTGCAAAGTCGCCTGCAAAAACGGCTGCGTCATTTGAAAATGCACAGCTTTAAAGAGTATATCGAGTATCTTTTTAGCCAGGAGGGGCAAAAGAAAGAGCTGGTGCACATGCTGGATGTAGTAAGCACCAATAAAACTGATTTTTTTCGCGAGCCTGTGCATTTTGAATTCCTCCGGGAACATGCGTTGCCCGAATACCGACAGAAATTCCAAAGTAACCGGAAAATGAAGATATGGAGTGCCGGGTGTTCCAGCGGCGAGGAACCTTATACCATAGCCATTACCATGGAGGAGTGGAAATCGGAAAATCCGGGCTTCGACTATTCCATTGTTGGCACCGACATCTCCACCGATATTTTAAAACAAGCTGTACAGGCCATTTACAAAGAAGAGAAGGTGGATGTTGTTCCGCAAATTCTTAAGAAGAAATACTTGCTGAAAAGCAAAGACCGGCAGCATCCCACGGTGCGTATTGTTGCTCCTTTGCGTAAAAAAGTTGCCTACTACCGGCTGAATTTTATGGATGCTACCTACAATCTTCAGGATATGTTTGATGTGATATTCTGTAGAAATGTACTCATCTATTTTACCCGTGAAACCCAGGAGGAGGTGCTTCGCAAGCTTTGTTCCCGGCTGCATCCGGGTGGATACCTCTTCATCGGACATTCCGAGTCCATTATGAGTATGACCTTACCATTAAAACAGATACGTCCCACAATATTTCAACGAACTTAAAGCTTTAGCCCATGTCGATGCATGAATTAAACGATCACGAACTGATTGAAGAGTTAAAAAAGCGTTTCGAGCAGAACAAAAAGGCGCTGCAGGAAGTGCAAAAACTCAATGAACAGCTCAAGACGGTAAATAAAAAATTGGAGGATTCCGAAGCCATGAAAGGGCATTTTATCTCCAATATTACAAATGAGATTATTAATCCTTTCTCCTCCATTTTGGCCTTATCGCGAAATATTCTCTCGGTGAAGAAGGAAAACTGGAAAAAAGTGATCTCCATGGTTGCCCTCATCTATGGTGAAGCCTTTAACCTGGATTTTCAACTCCGCAATATTTTTGTGGCAGCAAAGATTGAGGCCGGAGAGATCTTTCCGGAAGTCATGAATGTGGATATAAGCCATGTGGTTAACAGCTTGATTGAATCGTTCAAATATGAATTGAAGAAGAAAAAAATTACCATCAAATACGAGCCTGACTTTTCAACTGATGCCCCTGAAAAACCTTACTTCTTTAAAACCGACCCGGAAAAGCTGCGCCTTATTTTGGCCAACTTATTGAGCAACGCGATTAAATATAGCGATAATGATACGCAGGTTATCGTTAAGGGCTGGGAACAGGATGGCCATTTGAACCTATCGGTACAGGATTTTGGTACCGGTATATCCCCCGAAAATCAAAAAATTATCTTCGATCGGTTTAAACGTCTCGATTCTGGTATTAACTCGTTACATCGTGGGCATGGATTGGGGTTATCCATCAATAAAGCACTGCTGGATGCGCTAAATGGCCATATCGACATACAGAGTGAGTTGGGGCAGGGAACCCTCTTTACCATCTCTTTACCTCCCATAAGTGCCGATGTAAAAGGATTAGCCTTTGATGGAAATGAGCTCTTCTTTGATGATGAGTTTGAAGAAGATAGCAATAGTGATGTTGAAACTTTTTAAGCGGTGATTTAGATGACAGAGAAAGGACTTGAATCGCATTTTCTTTATCCCGCTGCTTTGTTTGTCAGCAAAAAGCCTTTTCAAATCAATACGATATTGGGCTCCTGCGTGGCAGTGTGTTTGTATGACCCAACAATAAAAGCTGGCGGAATGTGTCACTACATGCTTCCTCTTTGGAATGGTAACGGACTGGCTTCTCCAAAATATGGCAATATTGCTATCGAGCGTTTATTGGAAAAAATGAAAAGTTTTGGTGCCACAAATAGCTCAGTGAAAGCCAAGATTTTCGGCGGAGGCGAGGTTATCGAATCGTCCATGCCCCAATTTCATATTGGTAAACGAAATATTGAATTGGCCCGTGAGATGCTTGATGAGCTTAAAATTCCTATTGTTTCTTCCAGTGTGGGAGGAAAACTCGGTCGAAAGATAATCTTTTTCACTGAAACAGGAGAGGTACGACAACGGTACGTGAAAAAAACAAAACCAGGAGAGCGCTAGCCGCTATTACCTGCTTTGTTCTCAAAAGTATCAGGAGATTTTGGTGAGGTAGCGCCGCTTTTCTCGTGATCTTTTGTATTTTTAGGTGAAATTTTAATCCCTTTGGAATGAAAGATAAGATCAGGGTATTAATTGTTGACGATTCTGCAGTAGTGCGCCAAAATCTGGCGGAGATAATTAATTCCGATCCTCATTTGGAGGTGATGGCAACAGCTTCCGATCCCTTTATCGCGGCAAAAAAAATTCGAAATGAGGTGCCCGATGTTATTACGCTGGATGTTGAAATGCCTCGGATGGATGGGCTTACCTTTTTGAAAAAGATCATGTCGCAACATCCTATTCCGGTAGTGATAATCTCCAGCTTAACTGCTAAAGGTACCGAAACCGGGATTCGGGCGTTGGAATATGGCGCTGTTGAGATTGTTACCAAACCACAAATGCATACACGTGAATTTATTCATGAAGCACGCGTACGCATTTGTGATGTGGTAAAGGCAGCAGCACTTTCCAAAACGAAACGCCGAAAACTTCCTATTTCCCCAACCATGCAGGTTGAGCCCAAACATACGGCCGATGCTGTCATTCCTCGGTTTAATCAGGCGCAAAGTATGTTGAAAACCACAGAAATGGTGATCGCTATTGGTGCCTCTACCGGTGGTACCGAAGCCCTGGCTCAGGTATTAAAGGCTTTGCCTCCTGATGCACCTGGAATTGTGGTGGTGCAACATATGCCTGAAAAGTTTACAACCTCTTTTGCACATCGGCTGAACGAACTTTGTCAAATAACAGTAAAAGAGGCTGAAGATGGCGATTCGGTGATACGTGGACGGGCGCTTATTGCTCCCGGAAATTTCCACACGTTGCTTAAACGTAGTGGTGCCCGCTATTATGTGGAAGTGCGTCAAGGACCTTTGGTAAACAGACATCGCCCGTCGGTAGATGTATTATTTCGTTCTACGGCTCGATATGCCGGTCGAAACTCCATGGGAGTTATCATGACAGGCATGGGCGACGACGGCGCAAAAGCGATGCTGGAGATGAAGGAGGTGGGCGCCTTTACTGTTGCTCAGGATGAACAATCCTGCATTGTCTTTGGCATGCCTAAAGAAGCCATTAAACTTGGAGCTGCACAAAAGGTGGTTCCCCTCGATCAAATTGCGCCTCTTATCATAACCCATAGCAATTCAAAATCGCCCCGGTAACTATGCAACACAACCATTCCGATAAGGAGGCCGATAAAAGCGATGAGTTGACCCGGAAGGCCACTGGCAAAAATCAGCCACAGCAGAAACTGTATCGTGAACCGCAAATGAATTTTCTGTACCGATGGGTATGCTGGTGTTCCGGAGCGCGTCTCTATCTTTTAAAACGTTGCCCAACAGACTATAATCGATTCTTTGGTATTGGCCTTGTAGTTATTATGACAGGGGTGATGGCCTCCATCTCGGGAGGCTTTGCCTTGTTTACCATCTTTCAGCAAACCTGGATTGCCATTGTGTTTGGCCTTTTCTGGGGTACGCTCATTTTTTCGCTCGATTGGTACATTGTTTCCTCCTTACGAAAGGAACGAAGAAAAGGGCGAGAACTTCTGCATGCGGCTCCGCGGTTGATATTGGCTTTGCTTATCGCCATGGTGATTTCTAAACCTTTAGAATTGAAATTGTTCGAGAAAGAGATCAACCAGGAACTGGTGATGATGCAAACCGAACAACTTTCGCAATACCAGAGTTCGGTTACCAATCAGTTCCCGGAAATTGAAGAACTCCAGGCGGCTAATGAACGCCTTCGCGAAGAGATTCGACAAAAGGAACAAGAGCAACAGCTACTTTACCAGGCAATTATAGCCGAGGCCGAGGGACGAAGTCCTACAGCACGCGTAGGCAAGGGGCCGGTTTACAAAGAGAAAAAGCAGGCCTACGATCGGGTCTTAAAAGAACTTTATACCCTGCGCCAGAAAAATAGTGAGCGCATGGCTTTAAACCAATCGCGCATTCAAGCGCTTAAGGATAAGCGCGACCAGCAACTACAGCGCGGTGAACAGGCAACGGTGAATACCGATGGGTTTTTGGCCCGTTTACATGCCATCTCGCGCATGACTGAGCGAGATCAAGCAATACGGTTGACTAATTATTTTATCATTCTGCTCTTTATTTTCATCGAGTCCTCACCGATGATCGTAAAACTTCTTTCGCGTAGGGGTGTATACGATAGGCTAATGGACTATCAGGAGTATAAGGCAGGCCAGGAAATTGAGCGCAAATATGAACGGGTACGATTCTCAAAGGAGGATTACTATGAGTATTTACAGGCCATTCACAAACATCGGTTTTCCTTGCAGTTGGAAGCTGATAAGCGATTGATAAACAAAACCTTTCAGGTGAAAGAGCAAGTGGATGATGAGCGTATTGAGAAATGGCGGCAGGCAAAAGAGCAGGAGTTGGCGAATAATCCCGATAGTTATGTGCAGATGATTGAACGAATTGTGGATAAAGATTTCACCCTTTATCCTTGATATATTGTGGCCGTTAATAAACGCGATTTGTAGAATAAAAAAATAATTTATACTTTCCAGAAAAATTCTGTTATATGAAAGATCGCAACGCACAAGGCATTGTATTTCGATACACCATTAGTGGCTTTGTTATTGGTATACTGACCGTTGTATTTGTTTTAATCGTTGATTTCTTTATTAAGGATATTAGCTTTTCGCAAATGGTCGATTTGCATAAGGAGAATCCTGTCTACCTTATTTTGGACTTATCGCCTTTTGTGTTAGCTTTCTATGCCTATATTCTTAGTCGTCGTTATGCCGAAAGTTCGGAGGCTTTGCATAGTTCCCTTAAGCACGAATTTGATAAAGGACAAAAAATTTATCGATTTGTTGAGAAGCTGCGTCATGGAATGACTAATGCCAGCTACAAAGTGCAGGGGGAAGACGATGTTTTGGGTCAGTCCATCCTGGAACTTCGCGATAGCCTGAATGATAACCGCCAAGCTGAAGAAAAACGCCGCAAGGAGGATGAACAAAGAAACTGGGTTGCCGAGGGGTTGACTATGTTTGGCGATATTCTTCGAAAAGATACCGATAACCTCGAAGAACTCTCCTATAATATTATCAGTAGCTTAGTGAAGTATATTGGGGCCAATCAGGGCGCTTTTTTCATTATTGATGATGAGTCTGAAGCGGAACCTTTTCTGGATATGAAGGCTTGCTATGCCTACGAAAGGCGAAAATTTCCCGAAGGACGACTGGAGTTGGGCGAAGGAATTATTGGTGCCTCCGTTTTGGAGAAGGAGACGGTCTATATGACCAATGTTCCTGAAACCTATGTACACATTACTTCAGGATTGGGTCAAGCCACGCCGCGAGCTGTGTTAATTGTACCCTTACAGGTTAACGAAGAGGTATACGGTGTAATGGAGATTGGTACATTTGAAATGTTTGATCAATATGTGCTGGATTTTGTTGAACGAGTTGCTGAAAATGTGGCCTCTACTATATCTAATGTAAAGATAAATTCACGCACAGCACGTTTGCTCCAGGAGTCTCGTGAACAAGCTGAAACACTTGCTGCACAGGAGGAGCAAATGCGCCAGAATATGGAGGAGCTACAGGCTACTCAGGAAGAGGCAGCACGCCAAAGCGAGAAGTTCGTTACCTTTACAAATGCAGTAAATCATACCCTTATACGGGCCGAGTACGATCCCGATGGAACCTTGCTCTATGCAAATACTAAGTTCCTGCAAAAGTTAGGCTACGAAAGAAATGGGGAAGTAGAGGGCCGACACATATCCATGTTTATCAATGAAAAAGATCGCGATTGGTTTGACGACTTATGGACCAAGCTGGCCAATGGAGGTAAACACTTCGAAGGGGATATGAAACATGTTACCAAGCAGGGCAGGGATTTGTGGACCATGTCAACCTATACTTGCATGCGTCGCGACGATGGAAGTGTAGAGAAGATCCTCTTTTTGGCTATTGATACTACCCACCAGAAAAAACAATCGCTCGATTACCAAGGTCAAATTCAAGCCCTTAATCGTGCCAGTATGAAGATAGAATTCCTGCCTACCGGCGATGTGCTGGAGTGCAATCAACGTTTCCTCGATTTGCTGGGCTACTCATTGTTTGAGATGAAGGAAAAAACCATTTACGATTTTGTGAAAAAATCGCAACTTAACCAGGTACGCGATATTTGGACAAAAGTAAGCCAGGGAGAATCCTGGGAAGGGACCCTTCAAATGTTTACTAAAGAAGAGGAGAATAAATGGACGCGTGCTACACTGTCTCCTGTAAAAGATATGTATGAAGATCTTTCCAAAATAATCTTTATTGGAAACGACATTACCAATGAGAAGGAGATGGAGCTCGAAGCGCAGAAACAAACGGAACTCTTGAAGAAACAGGAGGAGGAGCTACGCATGTCGCGATTGGATTTACGCAGTCAGTTAAAACAGGCCAAAGAAGATGTGAAACAGCAGTTTAAAGCTGTTGAGCGATTGCAGGTACAAACTGAGCGCACCCTTGAGGGAGCTGCCGATGCCATTGTTACAATCGATCAGGAGAATGTGGTAACCTTCTTCATCTTTCTCGTTCCCAAAGTCGAAATCGCGGAGCAAAACTACGACCTCTCCATTAACCGCTACAAAGAGATTGAGTACGACGAGGTGGAGTACGACGATCCCAAAACCATCATCAACGGGAAAGAGGGTCAGCCCGGACTGCGACAGCTGGCCGAAGAACGCCTGAAGATTTTAGATGAACTGGAGGGGATGGTTTGAAG
>JAWOEH010000164.1:0-9799 GCA_046482855.1 Bacteroidales bacterium
GATGAAGCGCCGGCATGCCACAAACCTGTCGGAAGCCAGGTTACGGTTGTTGCAGAAGCTTTTGCAAACCCTTTTGTACAAGCAAAAGGGAGAACTGGTGGGTGTGAAAAATGAAAAAGGGGAGCTTTTGGCTGTGGCGTTTCTGGTGCACAGCTTTCATCGGCTCATTTACTTAATGGCGGCAAGTACTGATGAGGGAAAGCAAAAGCGTGCCATGTTTTATCTGGTGGAGCAATTGCTTGCGAATATGCCGCCGCAGTTCACCCTGTTCGATTTCGAGGGAGGCAATAACCCTAATTTAGCCAGGTTTTTTCAAGGATTTGGCGCCGAGAAGGAGCCGATTCCCCTGTTTTATTCCAGTAGGCTACCACGGCCATTATCCCGGCTGCTACTCCGAAAGCTCGTGTGAAGTTTACTGATCTTGTAGAAATAGCTTATATTCGTTTTATCATGCACAACCACGGTAAATCCTTACCCATTTTCATGCCCTTCTATCATGCGGTGGAAGAGGAGCCCCGGGCTTTTCAACGCCCCTGGTACCGTGTGCCCACACCCGCTGAGTTCGAAGGCGAACTGGAGATGATGCTTAAGCAATACCAGCCCGTATCCTTTAGCGAGATGTTGCACCTGAAGCAGCAAGGCAAAATGCAGAAACAGGGAAAACCTTTGATGGTGCTCTCTTTCGACGACGGCCTGCAAAGCATTTACCGGCATGTATTTCCCTTGCTACAACGGAAGGGGGTTCCGGCCATATGTTTTGTGAATGCTGCTTTTGTTAATAACCAGGCGCTTTTTTACCGCTATAAAGTGGGGTTGTTGTGGCACCACATGCAAACCAACCAATCTGCCTGTAAATTGCTTGAGCAGAGCCACCTCTTTGCCGGGCAGAACCTTACGTCGCCGGAATTCTGGCAATCACTTTCTCATAGCCATGAAGCACAGATAGATGAAGCCATGGCCCTTGTGGGCATTGATCTTACCGAATTCATGGAAACCGAACAACCTTACATGACGTTGGAGCAGCTAAAGCAATTGCACGATGCAGGTTTCGAGATAGGCTCCCATGGGCACAATCATTGGCGTTATGCTGCGCTTACAGCCGATGAGCGGTTGGCCGATTACCAAAAAGGGCTGGCCTTTATCAAAACACACTTTCAACCCCAATATTTGTTGTTTGCGTTTCCCTTTACCGATGCAGGTTTGGCAAAAGCGGACATTGAGCAGCTTTTGCTACCCTCTGGAGCCGATTATCTGTTTGGCTGTGCCGGCCTCAAGCACGAAGTACATCCCCGACATTTTCAGCGGGTACCCATGGACGATTACAAACACCACCCCGCTGCTTTACGGACCATGCGGAACAGGTATCGAATAAAAAAGCTGATTGGGCGACACGTGGTCAGCCGTCGGTAGGAAAAAGCTGCCCGAATTCCCGTTGGAACTTAACCCTGTCTTTTGCCAAAAAAATCTCTGCGACCTCTCTCTCTTCGTCTGTTATGGGCGGATAGTTGGTTGGCTTTGCGTTGAGCTTTTTCAGCTTATCGATGGTGCCCGATTGCCAAATACGCTTCTTAACATGCTCAGGCAGCAGGCGCTTAAGCGACCGCCGTACCGGATGTTCTCTATTTAAAAGGAGTTGCTGTAGATGCCCTGAACGGGTTGCCTGAGCTGCATTTTTTTGCGGTGCCACTTCAATTGTCTGATACGAAATGCCCAGGTAGTCGTAAAGCTCATTAAAAAATGCCTGGGGTTCCTTTTTCATCGCTTCCAGGGTAAAGATCTTGACACACCCATGTGGAAAATAGCTTAGCCACTGCTCCATATGTTTGTGGTACATGCTTGTGAGCAGGTGTGCCCGGTTGTTGTATGCCTGAATATTGGATTTGTCCAGCTCTTGTTGCTCCAGTTTCATCGAAGTGATGAAGTCGCGCGAGGCGGGCTCATAGCCATTGTTTTTGGCATATTGAAAGGAAGCATAAGCCCTGGCAACGGGCTCCCGCAACATTATCAGAATGCGCATCTTGGGGTTGTAGTTGGCAATGCGAGCAATGGCCTTGTGGTGGATAAACAGATAGGTATCGGCCGTGGCAACCACAGGCTCGCCCTTGTAGTGCGGGAAAAAATCGTGCAGAAACTCCGGTCCTTTCCTGTAGTGCTCATCTATCGAAAAGTAAGGGGGCTCTTTTTGCATGGAGAAGCAAACCTGGGGATGTTGCGCCAATTGGTGACACAGCGAAGTGGTGCCCGCTCGTGCGGCTCCTACAAGCAGTGTATTTACCCGAAAATTTGTTGGTGTACCCATATCTTCTGTTTCGAACAAATTTAGTTATCTTCGTTAAGGAATTCGGAAAGATCTGCCATTATTTATTTTAGCAAATTAGCATGAGCCACCAGTTGCCGTATGTTTTGCACGTAGCCTCGTGGTATCCCACAGTCGATAGGCCTTTTACGGGCGATTTTATTCAGCGCCATATTGAGGCCGTAAGTCCTGAGTTTTCCGGGTGCGTGTTGCATGTGCATCGATTGGAAAAAGATTCTCCGGCAAAGTGGCTTGTAGAACACCATGCACACTATCGCCTCTATTTGCGCTATTTCTCCTGTCGTTTCCGATGGTTTGTGCCGCTGCTGTATACTTTTTTCTATTTTCAGGGGTGTATAAAGATCTGCAAACAGCATGGTCGTCCGGCTATCTTGCATGTTCATGTACTCAATCGACTGGCCCTTGTGGTCGGATGGTTGCAGCGCTGGTTAAAGGTGCCGCTCATCATTTCTGAACACTGGACAGGTTACCACGATAATCGATTTGAAAAGTTGCCGACGCTGCAACAAATGGCCATGAAAAAGCTGGCTTTGCGTGCCCGGAGGATCTTACCGGTAACAGTACATTTGCAAAGAGCCATGGAAGAAAAAGGGCTGATTGGAAAGTATGCTGTGGTGCCTAATGTGGTGAATACGAGTTTGTTTCAATTCAATAGCTTGCGCAAGAATTTTATGAAATTTAAGTGGGTGCATGTTTCCAATTTGCGCGACAGCCATAAGAATGTATCGGGAATATTGCGTGTTTTTGCACGCTTTTTAAGGCATTACCCGGGCCATGAATTGCACATTGTGCATTCCGATAAAAATAGTAGCCTTGAAAAATATGCCGAAGCGCTTCAGCTTCCCAACCAACTTGTGAAATTTCATGGTGCCATGGAGCATCAGCAGCTGGCTCCTTTCATGGCCAGTTGTCAGGCGCTGTTGTTGTTTAGCCATTTCGAGAATTTTCCTTGTGTTATCGCGGAAGCCTGGGCTGCCGGACTGCCTGTGGTAAGCAGCAACGTGGGCGGCATTCGTGAGCATCTGGACAAGAATAAAGGCGAACTGTGTGAAGCCGGAAATGAGCATTCGCTCTATCAATCAATGGAGACTCTTTTTCAACGCTATTCGCAATTTTCCCATGACAGCATTCGCAGTTATGCCGTAAACCACTTTAGTAAAGAAGCTGTTGGTGCCAGGCTGGCTGAGCTGTATAAAAGTACACCTGATAATTCCCCGAAGAATGCTTAAACAGATTTTGCACACTCTTTTTAGCAAAGTAGCCCTTGGGGGATTTAACCTGTTGCTGGCTGTTATTCTTTCGCAGTACCTGGGTGCAAGCGGAAAAGGCGAGCAGGGTATCATCCTCACCACCATTTCATTGGCCGTTGTACTGGCGGGTGTTTTAGGTGCCGGTGGTCTTACCTATCTGGCGCCCCGTTTTCGTATTCACCTGCTCTATTGGCCATCGGTAGTGTTTTTACTTTTTGTGGCCATCGGTACCTGGGGCGTGTTAACCATTAGCAATTTTATTCCACAAGCGTACCATTTGCCGTTGGTTGTGCTGATAGTTTTGCAGGGAGCTTTTTCCTTGCATCAGGCTATTTTGCAGAGTAACCGGCGTATTCAGCAAACCAACTATGCGGCTTTGCTGCAAATAGGAGGAACGCTGCTGGGGGCTGTTGTCTTTCTTTTCGGCAATATTGAACGTTCCGTTACGGGCTATCTGTATAGTTTGTTCGTAGGGTACTCGCTGGGCTTTGTGGCCTCCTTTGTCATGAGTTGGCCACTTCTGGCGGGCATTTTTGTGCCCATTCGGTTTTCGCATTTTTGGGTGGCTGTAAGACGCTCTTTCTATTATGGTGTATTCAACCAACTGGACATCTTTACACAAATGATAAGCTTCCGATTTGCCTATTATGTATTGCTAAAGTATGAAGATCTTTCAGTTGTGGGAGTTTATAGCAATGGAGTGGCATTGGTTGAAGCGGTTTGGCTTATTAGCAGAAGTTTGGCTATGGTGCAACATGCACACATTGTTAATTCGCGGATAAAGGCTTACAAGGTACAACTGACGCTTGCTTTTGCCCAATTGGCATTTGTTCTCTCCCTTTTGGCTGTTGCGCTACTGCTACTTATTCCTTCCGATTTTTATCAATGGCTCTTTGGCCCTGAGTTTGGTGGTGTAAGGGAGGTGATTGCCAGCCTTTCATTGGGCGTTGTGTTTTTCAGTATGTCATTTGTTTTTAGCGGTTATTTCTCGGGAGTTGGGAAACACAGGGTAAACACTAAAGCCAGTATTGCCGGCTTGCTTGTAACATTGACTGGCGTATGGCTGCTTATTCCGCTCTGGGGTATTTGGGGTGGGGGACTAACAGCTTCCTTTGCCTACATAACCACCACCCTCTTTAAATGGAAACAGCTGCAAAAGGATTCGCAGCTGCATCTCCGGGATCTTTTTCCCGGAAAGGATTTTGTCTCGCGCATCCGCGGCTTTGTGGATGCTTAAACTTTCAGGCTATCAAAGTCAATTTCTTTGGTATGATTTAGCTCATGTACCTCGCTATCCTCGAATCGTAGGGTGCGGGCATCAAATTTCTTTACCATGTTGTAATCGTGTGTTGCCATGAGCACGGCGCGGCCGTTGTTGCTGATTTCAAACAGGAGCTTCATCAAATCTTCCGATGTTTCCGGATCAAGGTTTCCGGTGGGCTCATCGGCCAGAATGATCTCCGGATCGTTGAGTAAAGCCCGGGCAATTACTACGCGTTGTTGCTCTCCTCCGGAAAGTTGGTGGGGCATTTTGTAGCCTTTGTAGCTTAAATCCACACGCTCCAGCACACTTTGTATGCGTTCGCTGATTTCGGTCTTGTTTTTCCATCCTGTGGCTTTTAGGACAAATAGCAAGTTGTCGTAAACGGTTCGATCGGTCAGGAGTTTAAAATCCTGAAAAACGATGCCCAGTTTTCGGCGCAATTTGGGAATATTCTTCTGTTTTATGCGGGAGAGATTAAATCCGGCAGCAAACGCTTCGCCCTCGCGTACAGGTAATTCCGCATTAATTGTTTTTATCAGGGTGGATTTTCCTGAACCTACCTTCCCAATGCAGTATACAAATTCACCTCGTTCAACAGTGAAAGAAACATCCTTAAGAACCAAGTGGTCCTGCTGAAACAGATTTGCGTGCGAAAAGTCAATAATTGTGTCCAAAGCCATTAGATTTCAAGTTTTTTAATCACGCCATAGGGTAACGACTCAAGCTCCTTGATGAATGTATCCGGAACCTTTTTGCTCACCAGCTTATCCAATCCGGCAGCCAGCTGCTTTACATGAATATGTCCCATCAAAGCAAACCCTTCATCCCGAATCTGGATAAAGTCTGGTATCTTATTTGTACCCTTGGTTTTCAAGATATACATTTGCACGTCGTTTTTACAAAGCTAACGATTTTTAAAATATTTTCTGAAATTAACAGTTTAATGTTAATTAAAAGCGCCTTCAGAAGAAAAGAAGAAGGTTTATTCTTCTTAAATTTAGGGCAAATTCAAGCGTACTATTATGAATAGATTGAATATCAGTGTATTGTTGGTTTTTTTCGTGGTTTTGCCACTATTTTCCTTGGCACAGAAGAATTTACTTCTGGAAGATCCGGATGCCACCTATCGAAAAGGACTGGAGTTATTCGATAAAGAGAAATACGGAGCTGCTCAAAAATATTTTGCCGACGTTATTACCCATTATGGCGATGCCGATGTGGAGGTAAGGGGAAACGCCGCCTATTATCGAGCCATTTGTGCCATTGAATTGTTTAATGACGATGCGGAGTATTTGATAACAAAATTTTTGGCAAACTATCCCGAGAACTCCCGTGTAAATGCCGCAAATTACCAGATGGCTGCGTTTCAGTATCGCCAAAAGCATTATGAGCAGGCCATTGAATGGTTTCAGAAGGTACGAAAGCACAAACTTACCGATGAGGAACGAGCAGCCTACTTTTTCCGGCTTGGCTATAGCTATTTTATGGAAGAGGAGTACGATAAAGCGGAGAATGCTTTTTACGAAATAAAGGACAAAGATACGCGCTACACCTCACCGGCAATCTATTATTTTGCTCATATAGCCTATGAAAAAGAACATTATGAAACAGCACTGCAAGGATTTCAGCGGTTGAGTAACGATCCCACATTCTCGAGTATTGTCCCCTATTATATTACCCAGATCTATTATTTGCAAGAACGCTATGATGAAGTAATTGATTACGCACGCCCCATACTCGATGAAGCAAGTGCAAAACGGGCTCCGGAAATTGCTAAAATTATTGGCGATGCCTATTTTAAGAAGGAGGCCTTTGATAGTGCTCTTGTTTACCTGGAAAAACACCGGGAAAAATCCGAGAAAATCCGTCGTGACGACCACTATCAACTGGGTTATGCTTATTATATGACCGACCAATATGATAGTGCTGCCGTGGCTTTTGAAAAAGTTACCACAGAGGATGATCGACTATCGCAGAATGCGTATTTTCATTTAGCGGACTCGTATATGGCATTGGGGCAGAAGCAAAAAGCCCGCTTAGCATTTGAGTTTGCTTCTAAACTTAGTTACGATGAGGCCATTAAGGAAGAAGCCCTTCTTAACTATGCAATCATTACCTATGAGTTGTATCATAGCCCGTTTAATGAGGCGATTGATGCTTTTCACTTGTTTCTGGATACCTATCCCAATAGCGAACGTCGCGATGATGCGTACAATTTTTTGGTGATGGCTTATATGTATACCTCTAATTATAAAGAGGCCTTGCATTCCTTACAGCAAATTGAAGATAAAACCCATGCCATAAAAGAGGCCTATCAGAAAGTGGCCTACTATCGCGGGTTGGAATTGTATAATAATCTTCACTATCAGGAGGCTGTAGAAACCTTAAAGCAGGCGCAACAATACGACCAATACAACAAACAGATAGCTGCACAAACACACTATTGGATTGCCGAAGCTCATTTTCAGCTTAAAGCTTATGCCAAAGCTGCCGATGAATATCATGCTTTTTTACTGACGGGTGGAGCCTTTCAGTTGGAGGAGTTCAACCTGGCCCATTACAATTTAGGCTATGCCTATTTTAAACAGCGGAATTATGCCGAGGCCATTCAATGGTTTCGCAAGTTTATAGGTTTTGGGAAAAACGAGGTTGACAAAAAGGTATTGGCTGATGCTTATAACCGTACCGGCGATTGCTATTTTGTGCGTCGCACCTACTGGCAGGCGGTGGAGTATTATGATGAGGCAGTAGCTTTAAATACCACTGATGCCGATTATGCAATGTTTCAACGAGGGTTTGCCTTGGGCTTGTTGAAGCGACCCGAGAAAAAGAAAGCGAGCATGGAGCAGTTACTGGCTGAATTCCCCGATTCCAAATACTATGACGATGCCCTGTTTGAAATTGGAAAAACCTTGATGGAAAATCAGCAGGAGAAACAGGCTAAGGACTACTACGAGAGGTTGGTAACCGAATTCCCTTCCAGTAGTTATGTGAAAAAATCATTGGTGCAGTTAGGGTTAATCTATTATAATAGTAGCGAAAATCAACAGGCCCTTGATTACTATAAACAGGTTGTTGCTGAATATCCGGGAACCAATGAGGCAAAAAATGCACTTACCGGAATAAAAAATATTTATGTCGACATGAACGATGTGGATAGCTATTTTGCCTATGTAAACGGGCTGGGTGATTTTGCCGATGTATCCGTTGCTGAGCAGGATTCACTCACTTACATCGCCGCCGAGAAACTCTACATGAAAGGAGATTGTGAGCAAAGTAGTCAGGATCTGAGAAAATATATTCAGCGATTTGGCGACGGGAATTTTATCTTATCGGCTCATTATTACCTTGCCGATTGTCTGGAGCGGCAGGAAAACAAAGAAGAAGCGCTTACCTATTATCAGTTTGTGATAGAAAAACCCAAAAATACTTTTACTGAGCAGGCTCTTTTAGCTGCAGCCAACATCCTTTTTGAACAAGAAAGTTATGCGAAAGCCGATGAGTACTTTCAGCAACTTGAAGAAACAGCTGAGTTGAACTCCTTGTTGGTTGATGCGCGTGTAGGTCAGATGCGTTGTCAGTACTTATTGGAGAACTACAACCAGGTACAAACCTCCGCTACCAAAGTACTGCATACCGAGAAAATTTCTGAAGGCTTAAAACGAGAGGCGCATTACAAAAGAGGGATGGCTTTCTACTATCAAAAGAATTATGAGCGCGCGCTGGATGAGTACCGCATGATTGCCGAGGATGTGAATAGCAAAGAGGGCGCTGAAGCAAAATATCGTATTGCCCAAATTTACTTCTTTGACGAGCAGTATGAAATGGCCGAGAATGAGGTGTTTGATTTTACTACACAAAACACCTCCCAGGAATATTGGTTAGGGAAAAGCTTTATTCTGCTCGGCGATGTATACCTGGCTCAGAAGGATGATTTTCAGGCCAAGCATACCTATAAAAGTGTGATTGATAACTATGGGAATCCTGAGGATGATATTATTTCAATTGCTAAGAAAAAGTACAATGCCATTGTTGAAAGAGAGAAATATCAACTTCAGGAAGCTCCTGATACATTGGAATTGAATATGGACTTATCCGGTGATGAACGCGAATCATTCCAAAACCAGGAATCAAACCCCGATTCATTGCAGGTAGAAACCCCAGTTGATGGTTCGCTAGAAACGGAAAAGGAAGTTGACTAAGGAACTCTTTGCTATTGCTTTAAATATGGATTTGAATAAAAAATCGACCCTGATGAAACGTTTATATATTGTAGTGTTGTTAGCTATCTTTTTTTCTGCAAATTCCCTGCAAGCGCAGGAAGATCTTCGAAAAACTGTGCAGGTTGTTAAACCGTACGATCCTTCGGTGTCCGATGCCTATAAAATTAGTCGACTGCCCCGAATAAATGATACAGTAAAAATTATTCCCACCTTTGAGTATACACTGCAGTCAAAACCCATGGTGGTAAACTATGAGCTTATGCCTATTGCCGCAGCAAAAATGGTTGGAGAACCGCTTACTAAACTCTATGGCAATTACCTGAAGATTGGTCTGGGGACAAAGTATCATCCTGAAATTGCGTTTTATGCCAATAAAAAACGCTCAAATGAGTACCAGTATGGGGCGTATATTAATCACTTGTCCTCCTATGCGAAAATTAATCTTACCGATGATGTCAGACAGTATGCCGGATTTAGTAACTCCAACGTAGGTGTTTTTGGCAAACGGATTTTTAATAAATCAGTGGTAGAGGGAGAACTTTCGCTTCTTCGTGATATGAATCACTTTTATGGCTACGATACACAAATAGATACAACCTTTGAAGATGGCGATATTCGTCAAAGGTTCTTCGGAACACAGGCCGGCTTGTCCTGGTACAGCACCCATGTGGACTCTTCTCATTTGAATTATCATGCAGATTTGAACTATCGTTACTTTCAGGATGACTTCTCCTTTAGCGAGAAT
>JAWOEH010000020.1:0-41141 GCA_046482855.1 Bacteroidales bacterium
ACTTTTCCCGAAAATGAGGAAAGAAGCATAAAATTGGCAAGAATCCACGCAAAAAGAGACCATACAGGTATCCATTGAAAAATAACAAACGCCAGGAAAGTGAGCGATAAAAGAGGAATCAAATAGCGCAAACCACGCCACACAGCCGATAGCTTATAGCTTTTCCCGTCAGCCGACAGCCAGCCATACAAAGCGGAGGCATCCAAGGGTTCATTCCTGTCACGAATCGCAATAAACTCCTGACGCCAGGCAGTATAACCAGCCAATTCCTTTATAGCCATCTGCTCATCTGTATAAGCATCAAAGGACCTGCCTGAACCCAAAAGGCGCTCTGCCACCTTCAAGCCTCCCTGTGTGGTAATACACCGGTCTAACCAGGGGAATAGCCCCGTCTCACTGAATAAATCCAAATCTTGTGCACGTCCATCCGTATCTGCATACCTATTGGCGCGAAAAGGAAATACGCCTTTCTTATGCTGTAATTGCTTCGCCTCATCCTCGTTTAACAGCAAAAGGCGTTTCAGAAACCTGAGTTTTTGCCCCAACTTTAGCGAAATGGCCACAAGGACAAAAAATAGGACCATCAGCAATGCAGACAAATAGAAAAAGCCAGCGGCTCCATCTATGCCCTTGATTAAAAACACCACGGCACTCAAAAAGAGCACAAGCCGAACAAATGATAAAACATTGCGCCTTTTTTGCTGTTTTTTCAAAGCCTGACGGAAAAAGGTGGCTTCCGTTTCGTAAAATAAATGTCTATTGCTTGAAGTAGCCATATTTCTCAGTTGTTTAACACGTAGGTCAATCTATTTCTTACGGGCCTATTGGTCATTCACAATACCTTCGCCAACCTGTATAATAGAGCCCTCAACAAAAGTTAAAAATTTTGCCCCACGGTGTAGGCAAATATAAGGTTTTGATTTTGCAATAGAGTTTTATATTTTAGTTGCAATAAAAATAGGTATCTATTAATTTGGAATAGCTTTTGCTGCTTCTGTTTATAGGATTAAAACAAACAAGAATGAAACGACACAAGCTTATTTTATTTTTTCTGGTGATTCTCTTCGGTACATCAGCATTTGCCCAAACGGAAAGTACCAAATTGGATACCATTTACCTGCTTGGCCGGAAAAAGCTCATCGTGCCCATTAAGAGCATCTCCGCTGCACAGGTCATGTACAACGATCCAGAAACCGGAGAGAGCAAGTCTTTGGAGCGAAAAAAAATCCAACGCATCATGTATAGCAACGGACGCAAAGAGGTTTTCAATGAGCCTGTTATGATGATGGTGGAAGAGGGAGATTGGAAAACAGTGATGGTTACCAAGAAAAAGCGTGATGTTGAAGGGCTGTATGAATTAGGAAAAGTAGACGGCAAAAGCTCCGGCGGTTCCAGAAGTGCCAGAGCAGCAAAGAAAAGTGCCACCATACGCATGCAAAAACGTGCAGCCAATATGGGTGGCAACATGGTTCTGATTACACACTCTGAAATGATTGGCGGCTTTGGAGAACCTCCCAGTTACGTAGTAGAGGGAATTGCCTATAGTTTTGAGGCACCACCCAAGAAAGAGAACAAAGAATAGATTCACAGGAAAATCAAGCCTCTCAAAAGCGCACTTTCTCACGGTTTACAACTACATTAACTTGCTTTTGAGAGGCTTTTTATCTTCTTCCCCCTGAACCTACTCCTGAGCCAACCCCAGTACGTCTACTCCCTGTTTGAAATATACATCTTTGGGAATATCAATCTTTTGCAGGCGATATAAATCATCAAGCAAGTGCTCTTGGATATAGCCTTTTTCTTCAATCAGCTTTTGCGCTGCCTCATAATCACCTGTGGCCTGAATCATCAGAATTTCATTAGCCAGCGCCATCATGGCTTCTTTCATCTTATCGCGATGTACCGTATAGCGCTTCGATCGCGAATCACGAGTAAAAGCCTCGTATTCTTTAAAATAATTAAACCGAATCATATTAGCCACAGCCTGATCATTGGTTATTCCAAAACGAACCGAACGAAAAACATCGGCCATGTAGGTCACATAATTCGACATAATATCCTGTTGTGACAACTCACCCATGGTATGTAACTGATCGATAAAAAAGAGACTTAGCACATCATTCTTACACTCTTCAATAATGGTATAATGCTCCTTTAAAGCTGCTTTTACGGACCCCTTTCCATTGACCGTATGACTGATACCCAATGCACTACCCACTTCATAAAAGATGGTATTCTGAGCAAAAGCATCAGCACTTACGTATTCTAGTTGCTTTTTATCAATGAGTAATTCGCTTATTGGTTTCAGGATCTTTTTAAATTTTGCCTTTATCACATTCTGAAATTGCAACCGACGACTGCCCAATTCAAACTGAACTTGTGGATCACGTGGATGGGTTAAGGCGATAAATTTACTTCCTGCATTCCATTTTCCTGCACAATAAAGCACGTCATATACAGCAATATCTGAGAGTTCACCGGGAGTCTCACGGATGTATTCAGGATCTATGGGCAGGTTTTGTTGCAAATACGGCAATAAAAGGCGATATTTTTCAAGTTTTCGACTCTCTTCTTTATCCTTTTTTAGCAGCATTGCCTGATAGGAACGCTTAATGAAAAACAAGCGGTCGTCGGTATCCTCAATGGGGCCAACTAAAAAATCCAAATCATTATCTTTCATTTGCATCCAGATGGTATTGCTCTCTTCGTATTCATCTGTTAAAAGGGCATCGCCTCTATCGCGTATATATTGTTCAAACTGGATATCTTCGGCCAACGCAGCAGCATCGTACATGTGGCTGCGTGCCTGCTCCAGTTTCTCGCGATAAGCTGTATGATAGGGAATTACCTGTAAGCCTCCCACCTCATTGCGGCGGATTAACGTATAGGGATCATATTTTGCCTGGTTCTCCAGCTCCTCAAATTTTACAAACTGCATATCCATCGGATAAAAGTTGGCTCCTTCCGGGCGCTTTTGCACCCCTTCAATAAAGGGATCAAATCCGCTTAACCTATCCCATGGGCCATAATTGATCTCCAGGTATTTAGTTAAATCCGGGTCGGTTACTTTCTCTTTCCATTTTACAGGATCGCCACACACTTGTTTCCAATATATTTCGTCCACAATTTGTGCAGCCTCAATAAGAGAGGGAATCATTTGTTTTTGATCAGGAGTAAGATCGTCCAAATTCGCTGATAAAACTACCTCAGCATAGTTGGACATGTATTTGTCACCTTTACTGGCGGCATTTTGCTGATCGGTGGAAGAACTACAACCAGCAAAAAAGAAAACCACCATAAAGGTTGTAGCGATACGGTTTAAAGTCCTCATAATTTTCGGTTTATACATTCACAAATAGAATAATAAAGCAGTATTATCCAGAGAGATAGTAGCCAGAAGTCTTAGGTAAGGTACAAAATAAAACCACGCAGGTCAAGCAAAAAAACCCCCTGCGAAAATGCAGAGGGCTGGAAACGGGATGTTTACTAACTTAGAACATACCTTGAACAAATGCTTCTTTCTCTACCCCGTGAAAGTATTCGTTGAACGGTAGGGCGGCAAGTTTTTTCAGAATGGCCTCCTCGGAATGTGCGGTCCCCTTTAACAGAGATTCAATTTCAGCTATATCTTTCATATTGAAAAAATCACCAAAAATTTTCACCTCACGCATAATTCCCTTTTCCACATGGATATGAAACTCAATGTGCCCCCCATTGGTCTTAATCATTTTCTCGAAGTTATACTTTGGCGAATAGCCAAAATTCCACTCCCAGGTTGTATATTTTTCTTCCATCAGCTGATTGATATGCTTCAGGTCAGTATCAGAATATTCGTAAAGCACAGCCTCGTTGTGTGCCTCGGTTATATAATCAAAGACTTTATCGCGAAATGCCAATACATCAATTTTTTGCGGCATGTGCTCCATGATATTCGTCACACGGCTGCGCACCGATTTCACCCCTTTATCCTGATATTTCAAAGGATTCACCTTAAGGGCTTTGGAAAGATCGGACATCAAAGCAGAGTACAACAAGGTTCCATGATGCAATACCCTGTTTTTATAGACATGTTCAGCATTTCCAGAGATCTTCTTGCCTTCGATTGTAATATCGTTGCGCCCTTCAAATTTTGCATCCATGCCCAATCGCTTTAATACTTGCAAAATGGGCTCGGTATATCGCCGGAAATCTACGAGATTTCCATCTTTCTGAACATTTTTTATGAAGGTAAAATTCAGGTTTCCCAAATCGTGGAATACGGCCCCTCCACCCGACAATCTTCTTACAACATCAAGGTTTTTCTCCTTCACATAGTCTAGGTTTATCTCAGCAAGGGTGTTTTGATGTTTCCCTACGATAATAGCCGGACGATTTCGCCACAGCATAAAAACATCTTCCTTAAAGTTACGCAAAACGTACTCTTCAGCCGCCAGATTAAAATGCGGATCGGTATTGGAATGGTTAATACAAAGCATAGAAACTACCTCTTTTTTTAAACAAACAAACGTACAACAACTAGCTGCCGTATTTGTTCCTTAGGACCTTTAGCGATTTACGATAGAGTGTAAACACCAACAAACCTGTCAATACGCCCAATAGTCCTCCGCAAATAACGTCGAGGGGAAAATGAACGCCCAAATAGATACGACTATACGCCACAATGGCAGCCAATACAAAAAACAGAACACTCCATCCTCGTTTATGAAAGTAGCGGGCAAGAAAAGTAGCCAAGGCAAAAAAGTTACTGGCGTGGCTGGATACAAACCCGTATTGCCCGCCACATTTCCCGTTAACGGTATGTACCAAGCCTTCCAATTCCGGGGTATGACAAGGCCGAAATCGCTCAAATACCTCTTTAAATGCCTGTACCGAAAGCTGGTCAGCCAGGGTAATCAACACGGCAATAAATAGCAGAGTAACAAAGCCATAATATTTTTGTCTGCGGTAAATAAGAAAAAGGATTACCGCATAAACCGGGTACCAACTCTCCTTTGCACTGATAAACCACATCACCTGATCCCAAAAAGGCGTATGCCAGTTATTCAGGGTTAAAAAAAATGAAATATCCCATTGTACAAGTTGATCGATCATGCCACAGGTTTTGTTAAACGTTCCCAAATCATATCCTTCAGCTTTTGAATATTCATTTCAGCTACCGAAGAGATAAACAAGCAGGGTATTTCGGGAAGATCCTGCGAAATCTCCTCCATCAGCTCCTCATCCAGCATGTCGGATTTTGTAATGGCCAGGATGCGCTGCTTATCCAAAAGCTCAGGACTGTATTCCTTCAATTCGTTTAGTAATGTTCGGTACTCCTGATGGATATCATCACTATCGGCGGGCACCATAAATAGCAACATGGAATTGCGCTCAATATGCCGTAGGAATCGTAATCCTAAACCTTTGCCTTCATGCGCCCCTTTAATAATTCCGGGTATATCAGCCATGACAAAAGAACGATTGTCGCGATAACTGACGATACCCAAATTGGGTACGAGCGTGGTGAAGGCATAATCGGCAATTTTGGGTTTTGCTGCCGAAACGGTTGCCAGAAGTGTCGATTTTCCGGCATTGGGAAACCCCACAAGGCCCACATCAGCGAGCACTTTCAGTTCCAATACAAACCAGCCCTCAAGACAGGGCTCTCCCGGTTGCGCATACCGTGGCGTCTGATTGGTAGAGGTTTTAAAGTTGGCATTTCCCAATCCTCCTCGCCCTCCTTTTAACAGAATAACCTCCTGACCGTCTTCGGTTATTTCGGCTACAACTTCACCGCTTTCACTATCGCGTGCAAGGGTCCCCAAGGGCACCTCAATAATACTATCTTTCCCTTCGGCACCCGAGCATTGGCCGCCGCCACCAGGCTCACCATGTTCAGCAAAAGTATGTCGCTGGTATTTCAGGTGCAGTAAGGTCCAAAGTTGCTTATTGCCCCGCAGTATGATGTGACCGCCACGACCTCCATCGCCCCCATCAGGGCCGCCTTTAGGTACGTATTTTTCGCGTCGCATGTGGGCGGAACCGGCACCTCCCTTTCCTGAGCGAAGAAAGACCTTTACGTAATCGACAAAATTTGTATTTGACATAGCTATTTGTAAGATTCTACCAGCTTTCGAAGCTGACGGGAAACCTCCTCAACCGGACGATTTCCATTAATTCGGATAAGCTTATTCTTTGCTTCGTAGTACCCAACAATGGGCTCAGTAGTTTTATGGTAAAGGGCTATTCGTTTACGAACAATGCACTCTTCGCGATCATCGGGACGTTTAGCTTCTTGCCCACGGGTCAGCAAGCGTTGTACCAACACCTCTTCCGGAACTTCCAGTAGTATCATTGCTCCCAATGTCTCGCGGCGCGAGCTTAACATCTCATCAAAAATCCGGGCTTGTGCAACATTCCGGGGGAACCCATCATAAATACACCCGCTGGTGCCATTTAGTTTTGCCAGTTGCTCCTCCACTAACTTTATAGCTGTTTCATCGGGCACAAAATTCCCGTCATCAATATAACTTTGAGCCAACTTCCCCAGTTCTGTTTGGGCCTTAATGGCCTTGCGTAAAAGTTCACCCGTTGACAGGTGCAACAAGGTTCCATCAGTGCATAAAGCATTGGCCTGTGTGCCTTTTCCTGAACCCGGAGGCCCAGATAATACCAGGTGAAAGTAATTTGTTATTTCCAATCTTGCTTACTTTACAACAGAATAGATATCCGGGTAGTTTCGCCCGAGCCCGTCATAATCCAACCCATATCCTACAATAAAATCATTGGGGATTTCCATCCCTACATAATCAATTGGAATTTCGTTGTGATAAGCCTCGGGTTTCAAAAGCAGACTGGCAATTTTTACCTGTTTAGGATTCAGTGCTGCCAATTGCTTTTTAATTTCCACCAGGGTAAGTCCGGTATCAACAATATCCTCAAGTACAATAACCGTACGTCCTTCAATTTTTTCGTTGATTCCCACCAATTGCCTTACCTTCCCGGTGGAAGAATCCCCCTGATAGGAAGCGAGTTTTAGAAACGAAATCTCGCAATCGAAGGAAACATGCTTTATCAAATCGGCTGTAAACATAAAGGAACCATTCAAAATACTAATGAACAAAGGCACCTCTCCTTCGTTCATATCCTGGTTCATCTTTTTCGCCATCTCTCCAATGGCCGATTGGATCTTGTCAGAAGTAATAAATGGTTTAAATTCCTTATCTTTGAGCCTTATCGTATTCATGATGCAACGGTTTAAATAAGGTGCAAAATTACGAAAACTTAGTTAAAACTTAAGATAAAACCACAAAAACTTAAAGAGCATGAAACCAAGAGTAAGTATTATCATGGGTAGCACTTCGGACCTGCCAATTATGGAGCAGGCAGCAAAAATACTCAACGAGTTCAAGATTCCCTTTGAGATCAACGCCCTGAGTGCTCACCGTACACCTGAGCAAGCCATTGAATTTGCAAAAAACGCCAACGACCGGGGCGTGCAGGTTATCATTGCCGGCGCAGGAGGAGCTGCTCACCTACCCGGTGTAGTTGCAGCTTTGGCTCCCATCCCGGTAATTGGGGTACCCATTAAGGCATCAATCAGCATCGATGGGTGGGATTCCATCTTATCCATCCTCCAAATGCCTCCCGGCATACCAGTAGCCACAGTTGGTTTGGACGGGGCTCGAAATGCCGGAATTTTAGCTGCTCAAATCCTGGCATCCGGGGATCCTGAAGTTTTGAAAACCGTAAAAACCTTCAAAAAATCACTGGAGGAAAAAATTGTTAAAGCCAATAAAGATCTTTCCGAAATAAAATTCGATTACAAAACAAATTAACCTGAAAAGGCTGTCCAAAAAAGGTTACACCAAGATAAAGGCGTCCTCTTTTCCATTCCGCAACTTTGTGTTTCCTTCGTGAAAGGTGGTGAAACAAATTTTTCAACAGTTCACAACCTCACAATACAGAGAAACAAAGTATTATCAGGCTTTTTTGGACAGCCTCTTTTTTACACTGTAAAAACACCTTCCCAAAGTTCATCTGCCACTTGCTCCTCAAGCAACTGCAACTCATATAGCTCCTCTTTCCCTGCCAATCGATAATCGAGTCGTTCTTTAATTTCCTGCATTCGGTTATACGCCTCGCTAGGTGTAAGAAATTGTACTTCCATCGTTTCCATAGCCATCTGGTTTTCGTTTGGTGTAAAAGTGCCACTTTAAGCTAAACTACTTGTTTCCAAAAAATGATCTTAACACTAAGAATTTCTTACAGTAAGATGCCATCTGTCTAAGCTCCAACCACAGTTTTTTTGCCTAACATTCAAATACTTTATGGCAATGGATGCCAATTTAACTGGATTCTTTCCTAAATAGGCCGTAAATTACTGTAAGCTTCTATTTCTATTACGATGAAAAAGCCTGTGTTAGTCATCCTTGTTTTCTGCACCCTGATTACTCAAGGGTACGGACAGGAAATTCCTCCTGTAAGCTCGGCATATGCCATTGCCATGGGTGGAACAGGCCTAAGCAATACGGACTACTGGAGTGTACTCCAGAATGCTGCAGTCCTCCCGGCCACATCAGGTAGTTTTATAGGTGGCAACTACTCAAGAGGATATATTCAGGAGCAGGGACGTTACAACTTAATTGCCGGATTTGGAACTAAGCGATTTGCCCTTTCTTCCTTTTATCAGTATTATGGCTATTCGGAATACCACAGCCAATCCTTTGGGCTCACCTACGGACAACAATTAGCAGAAAAATTTACGGCCGGAGTTTCCTTACACTATCATCTTGCCAGTATGCCTAAACTTGATAAACACACCTCCTTTTTAGGCTACCATGTGGCTGTGTATTATCAGCTGAGTTCCTTTTTGTCCACAGGTATACAATTTCAAAATCCCACCCTTGCCAACTCAGAAGGAGTAAGCATACTCAAACAGCAGCAAGGTTTCCGCATGAGCTTATGTTACCAGCAACCCGACAAAGTAGTAAAACTGCAAACACACCTGCTCTACCTAACCTACTACGAACAAATCCGTTTAAATGTAGGCCTTGACTTACGCATACACGAGCAATGGCGCATACAAGCCGGATCCTCTACAGAACCTTTTACTCCTGGGTTTGGCTTTACCTGGGCGTCGCAATCCCTCCACCTGGCCTTTAGCTCAGGATATCATCCGCAACTCGGCTTTCTTCCCTCTGTAAGCTTTGCCTATGTACTTTAATAAGGCTGTGATACTAGGTATATTGATTGTGTTTAGTACTATTCATATCACTAAAGCACAAACCCCTTCCTCGGAACTCGAGAAACTCATTGAAGAACTAATATGGCAAGCCGATATCGACGAACAAGAGCAGGAAAGAGCGATTGAGGCTATTTATCAGCTGGCAGCACATCCCTTGGACATTAACAAAGCCAATGAGGAGGATCTAAGCGAACTCTTTTTTCTTAATGGGTTTCAACTGTTTGCTCTGAGTGAATATAAAGAAGAGTTTGGAGAGATTTTATCGCTTTACGAATTGGTATTTATCCCGGGGTTCGACTCCACAACGGTGCATCGGATGATGCCTTTTGTCAGAACCTCAGCACCTGAACGTTCAACCTATAAAGGCAACAACATTCGCCAACAGGGAGCGTTCACGTATGCACGTACCCTGGAGCAGGCTGCCGGCTTTCGGAGTGATTCTCTTGGCAAGTCGGTTTATCTGGGAACACCAGATGCCTGGCAACTACGATACCAACTAGAAATGGGCAACCACTCTCAACTCTATCTTACTGGCGATCACGATGTCGGTGAAAAGTTCATATTTTCCGAACAACAGTATGGCTTCGATTTCACCTCCTTTAGCCTTACAACTATAAAAGTGCCTTATATTAACCAATTTGTGGTGGGCGATTTTAAGCTAAACGCTGGTCAGGGGCTGACTCTTTGGAGTGGCTTCGGATCCTTTAAGTCGCTAACCACCACCAGCAGTCGCTTTCATGGGAAGACACTGCGTCCTTATCACTCTTCGGGCGAGAACCAATACTTACGTGGTGTAGCCTTTTCCAAACAAATTGGGAACTGGACTATTACGCCCTTCTATTCGCGCACACATCGTAATGCCACAATACAAGAAGTAGATAGTACAACCTCTTACATTAGCAACTTTTACACAGCCAGCCTGCACAATACTCTTACAACGGCAGCTAAACGAAAGCAAGCCCATGAAACACTTACCGGAATACTTCTCCAAAAACAATGGGATTACCTGCATATTGGAGGCGCATTCTACCATCAGCAGTTTTCACTCCCCTACTACGATACAAACACTCAATTTAAGGGACGTAGAAATAATATAGGATCTTTGTTTTATCAATACATGAACGGAAAGATCATGCTTTATGGCGAAACAGCTCTCCAGGCTCCGGGGAATGTAGCAACAGTAAACGGCGTGCATTGGCATCCATCAGTTGATTTGCACCTGAACGTATCCATGCGACATCTTCCCCCCTCCTATTTTAACCTTTATGCCAATCCTCTTACCGAGAGCACGGGAGCCAACAACGAATGGGGTATCCTTACAAAAATTGCCTATCAGATGCCCCGCTATTTTTCCTTACAACTATATTGGGATCTGTTTCGTGTACCCACCACGAGCTATTCGAGTTACAAACCCTACAACGGACATGAATTAGCCCTTCAGCTATCAAAGACACCGGCTGACTACCAGGTTAAAGTGCGTTTTTCAATGAGCAACAAAACCTACAATAAATCCCTGGAGGGACTTACAACACCCGAAAGGCACTGGGAAGAGAGAATTACCTACAAAGGTCAGTTACAGCTACGCCAACAGGTTTCACAGGCGTTTCATGTAACGGCAAATCTATCCACAGCCTTTGCCGATGCCAATAACAAATGGGAAGAAGGGTGGTTAGCAAATTTAACAATACGGCAAGATCTTTCAGAAGGGTTACATTTCACCCTCTCATATGCCCAATTTTACACAACCGATTATCTTGCCCGTATATACGCCTACGAGCATGATGTGAGGTATGCATTCAACATTCCTGCATTTTCGGGGAAAGGGAGCCGGGCTTACCTGGTACTGAATTTTGACAAACTTAAACATCTTCAGACGACACTTAAAGTAGGACGTTCATTTTATCCGGAAGAACAAACTCTGCGCTCCGGCCCGGCAGAACTCTCTACCAATCATAAAACAGATGTGCGCCTACAAGTGCGTTGGAAAATCTAGTCGGTAGCTAATTTTTTCATTTTAATATCTTTAATGTTAAGCTGCAAGGTTGTTCTGCCACGGAACTCATTTTCATCCACCGAGTAACAGATATCGAACGGGGAGCCTGAATGAATAGCTTTATAATGCTGGCCTTGCTGAAAAGCTATGGCAGGAAAGTTGGCAAAAGGTGCAGCTTCCTGTACCAAAGATAGTTTTAAGTGTTCTTTGCTGGCTCCAACAATTCGTCCGTCACCACTATCGGAAACATTCCGGGCGAGAAACACAGGCGCCATATTGCCCGGGCCAAAGGGTTGGAATTGCCTGAGAATACGGAAAAACTTATCGTTAATCTCTTCCAACCCTAACTCAGCATCGATATCAACCTGTGGCTGGAGTTGATCTTCCCGGATGGTTTCCCGCACATATGCCTCAAAACGTTGACGAAAAAGATCCAGGTTCTCAATTTTCATAGTTAGTCCTGCAGCGTACATGTGCCCGCCAAAGTTTTCAAGCAAATCGCTACAAGCTTCAATTGCCTGATAGATATCGTAGCCTACAACCGAGCGGGCCGAACCGGTTGCAAGACCATTACTGGAGGTTAAAATAACAGTTGGCCGATAATACGTTTCAATAAGCCGCGAGGCAACAATGCCTACCACGCCTTTATGCCAGTCAGGATCATACAAAACGGTAGTTTTGTTGTCGTGGAGCTTTTGCTCATTTGCCAACATCCGTAGCGCATCCTGGGTAATGTTTCGGTCGATATGCTTACGGGCGTCATTACAGGTATTTACCGTATCTGCAATATCGGTAGCTGAATCCACCTTTTGGGCAACCAACAGATCAACAGCCTTTGAACCCGACTCAATACGGCCGGCTGCATTTATCCTCGGCCCAATTTTAAACACAATATCTTCAATGGTTATCTGACGACCCACCAGGTTCGACAAGTGAATAATGGCCTTGAGGCCTTCGGTGGGGTGCTCATTTAGCTGCTTCAAGCCATAGTGGGCCAATACGCGATTTTCTCCGGTAATAGGTACGATATCAGAAGCAATACTAACTGCCACCAAATCGAGATAGCGATACACTTGCTGACTCTCCACTCCATGGGTTCGGGCAAATGCCTGAAGCAGCTTAAAACCTACCCCGCAGCCTGATAATGCTTTATAAGGATAATTACAATCGGCTCGTTTGGGGTCTAAAACAGCCACGGCCTTGGGGAGTTCACTGCCCGGATAATGGTGATCACAAATGATAAAATCTACATTATGTTCGTTGGCATATTTTACTTTCTCCACTGCTTTTATGCCGCAATCCAAAGCAATAACCAAGGAAAAATTATTATCGCGGGCATAATCGATTCCTTTAAACGAAACGCCATACCCCTCTCCATATCTGTCGGGAATATAGTATTCAACAAAATTATGCCCATAATACCAACGGAAAAATGAATACATCAGGGCTACGGAGGTTGTTCCATCCACATCATAATCGCCATAGATAAGGATTCGCTCCTTATTTTGTACGGCCTGACCAATACGCTCAACGGCTTTATTCATATCCGACATTAAAAAAGGATCATGAAGATCCTCTAATTGTGGACGAAAAAAAGCTTTGGCCTGATCGAATGTGTGGATATCTCGCTGTACCAGCAAATTAGCCAACACAGGATTCACCCCCAAGACTTCTACCAAGTGGTCAATTTCATCGTCTTTCCCTTTATCTTTTAATACCCAACGTTTTTCCATATTTACAAGCGCTATCGCTTTAGCTTAATTCCATGCCAAAAACGGCTTCAAGTTGTTTTTTCAATACAGGGGAAACCTCAGGGATAGCGATAGGTTTACCAAGTTCCTTCTGCATTGATGTTACCCCCTTATCAACAAATCCACAAGGATTTATATGCTGAAAGTACGATAAATCCGTATGCACATTAAGTGCGAATCCATGCATGGTAACAAACCTACTGGCCCGTACTCCCATGGCGCAAATTTTTCGGGCATCGGGTGTCTGCGTATCAATCCACACACCTGTAGCGCCTTCTAGTCGTTCCGTTTTGAGTCCAAAATGAGCCAGCGTACGAATGATTGATTCTTCCAATTTATAAATATATTGTTTCACCTGCAAGTGAAACATCTCCAAATCAATTATCGGATACCCGACCAATTGGCCAGGTCCATGATAGGTGATATCCCCTCCGCGGTTGATGCGATAATAAGTGGCTCCTATGCGCTCTAATAACTCGTCGGTAATCAGTAAGTTTTGCTGCTCACCACTTTTACCAAGCGTGTATACATGCGGATGTTCACAAAAAATAACGGCTGTATCTTCCGGGGCAATCTGCTCCCCCTTACCTTTTCGGCGTATTAGCTGATCAAAGAGCTCTTCCTGATAATCCCAAGCTTCTTTGTAATCAATCTCACCTAAATTTACGAAGCGGACATTTTTTGACATAATCACTAGTTTTCAACATGATTTTCGGCACGGTAAGAGGAGCGTACAAGCGGGCTGCTCTCGACAAAAAGGAATCCTTTCTCCAGGCCAACTTTTCGATACTTTTCGAACACTTCGGGAGGAAGATATTCCTGCACAGATACATGGTCTTTGCTCGGTTGCAAATACTGACCAATTGTAAGTACTTTACACCCGACAGCAAGCAAATCATCCATTGTTTTATACACCTCCTCTTCGGTTTCACCTAGGCCAAGCATAATCCCTGATTTGGTGCGCATCTTTTTCTTCGCTAAATACTGCAACACCTCCAAGCTGCATTGGTATGTGGCAACACTGCGTACATGCGGCGTTATTCGTTCAACGGTTTCCAGGTTATGCGAAACTACTTCAGGGGCAGCCTTTACAATGCGATCCAATGCTTCGGTGTGCATTTGAAAATCGGGGATGAGTGTCTCTATGGTCGTATCAGGATTTAATGCCTTCACTTTTTCAATAACCTTTTGCCATATAATGGATCCGCCATCAGGTAAATCATCTCTATCAACGGAGGTAATCACGCAATGTTTTACCCCCATAATTTGCACCGATTCGGCTAATCGCTGTGGTTCCGTTTCATCAACAGGCGAGGGCTTGCCTGTTTTTACATTGCAAAAGCGGCAACTGCGTGTACAAATATCGCCCAGTATCATAAAGGTTGCTGTCCCTCTGTTCCAGCACTCCCCAATATTAGGACAATTGCCGCTTGTACAAATAGTATGTAGGTTATGATGAGAAACTAAGTTCTTTACTTTCGAGTATTGCTCACCCTTAGGCATCTTCATCTTCATCCAGCGGGGTAAACGCCCGCCTTTCTTCTGCTCGGCCATAATCTTAACTAATTAAAAAATGTAATTATCTGTACAAATTTAATATTATTCAGCCGCACTTTATGGATAATTTGTTTTTTCTCGTAAGCCTCTTGCGTCAAAATTTGGTTAATAGCCCTTTGCGCGATATTCTTTTATTTGACTTATCTTTGCAAAAAATTTTGACGTTAAACTCGATACCATTCAAAAATGATGCAATTAGATTTGAACGAACAGCAGTTAAACAGGCGCAAAGCCTTGGAGGAGATCCGAAAAATGGGTATCAACCCTTATCCGGCCGAAGAGTTTAAAACCACAATATCATCCGTTGAAATAAAAAAACAGTTTGACCCTGAAGAGAAAAACCTCCAAGACGTAAGTATCAGTGGGCGCATTATGAGCCGACGTATTATGGGGAATGCCTCATTTATTGAGTTGCAAGATCAGGAAGGACGCATACAGGTATATGTTCGCCGCGACACGCTCTGTCCGGGCGACGACAATAGTTTCTACAATACTTTCTTTAAAAAGCTTTTGGATATTGGCGACATTGTTGGCATCGAAGGGGATGTTTTTGTTACAAAAGTGGGGGAAATCTCGGTAAATGCCCAACAGTTGACACTCCTGAGCAAATCGCTTAATCCACTCCCCATTGTTAAGGAAAAGGACGGACAAACGTTTGATGCGTTTAGCCACCCGGAGCAACGGTATCGTCAAAGATACCTCGACCTGATTGTAAATCCACAAGTGCGCGATACATTTGCCAAACGATCGAAGTTGGTAAACTCCATGCGAAACTTTCTGAATGAGCGCGAATACCTGGAGGTGGAAACACCTATTTTGCAACCCATTTACGGAGGTGCCGCTGCTCGCCCATTCAAGACGCATCACAACGCTTTAGACCAAACCCTATACCTGCGCATTGCCAACGAATTATATCTAAAACGCTTAATTGTTGGTGGCTTTGATGGAGTTTATGAATTTGCCAAGGACTTCCGAAACGAAGGGATGGATCGGTTTCATAATCCGGAATTTACCCAGATGGAACTCTATGTTGCCTACAAGGATTACAATTGGATGATGAACCTGGTAGAGGAGATGGTTGAACGCATTGCACTGGATATTCACGGAACCACAAAGCTAAAAGTAGGCGACAAGGAAATTGATTTTAAGCGCCCCTGGAAACGCTATACCATGTTCGAAGCTATCGAGCATTTTACCGGCATCGATATTTCTCAAATGGAGGAAAAAGAACTTATTGAGACAGCGAACAAACTAAACGTGGAGATTGACGAATCGATGGGGAAAGGAAAACTCATTGACGAAATATTCGGAGAAACGTGCGAGGCAAAACTCATTCAGCCAACCTTTATTACCGATTACCCCATAGAAATGTCTCCATTAGCAAAAAAACACCGTAGCACCGAAGGGCTTGTTGAGCGATTTGAGGCGATATGCAATGGGAAAGAGATCTGCAATGCCTACTCAGAGCTAAACGACCCGATTGACCAGCGGGACCGTTTTGAAGAACAATTATTGCTGGCCAAGCGAGGCGACGAAGAAGCCATGATGTTGGATGAAGACTTCCTAAAAGCTATAGAGTACGGGATGCCACCAACTGCTGGCCTGGGTATTGGTATCGACCGACTGGCAATGATCTTGACCAACTCTCACTCCATTCAGGATGTGTTATTGTTCCCTCAGATGAAACCCGAAAAGGCCATCGCTCGTGATGAGGCAGAAGTGTTTGAAGAAATTGGCGTTCCCAAAGAATGGGTGCCGGTAATTCAGAAAGCCGGATACATGACCCTAAGTGCAATGAAAGAGGTAAGTGCCGGGCAACTGCACAACCAAATTTGCGGAATGAATAAGAAACATAAAATGGATCTTCAAAACCCCACAATTGACCAGGTAAAAGAGTGGCTGGCCAAGATAGACTAACACCTTATACATGTCACAAACGCCAAGTATAGCAGTATTAGGAGGAGGTAGCTGGGCAACAGCTCTGGTAAAATTACTCTCAGAGAATGTTGCCCAACTCTACTGGTACATGCGAAGTGAGAAAAACATTGCTCATATACACAAGCACAAGCACAATAAATACTACATCAGCTCCATTACACTGGACACCAACAAACTGGTATTAAGTGCCAATATTGAAGAGGTAGTAAAAAGTGCCGATATTTTGGTATTTGCCATTCCGTCGGCATTTCTGCAACCTGCATTAGACGAACTACAAAGCGATCTTTCCGAAAAGATAATTGTTTCGGCTATTAAGGGAATTGTCCCTGAACAAAACCAAATTGTTGGTGAATATTTCCATGCTCAAAAGCAGGTGCCGCTAGAAAACTTCTGTGTAATTTCCGGGCCTTGTCATGCCGAAGAGGTGGCTCTTGAAAGGCTCTCCTATTTAACCATTGCCTCACAGAACACACGGCAGGCGCGAACCATCGCTCAACTGCTGGAGACCCATTATCTGAAAACCGCTATCTCCGACGACATTTACGGAACGGAATATGCCGCTGTATTGAAAAATGTTTTTGCCATAGCCGCCGGTATTTGTCATGGTTTAGGGTACGGCGACAATTTTCAGGCCGTGCTTATTGCCAACGCCATTCAGGAAATTAAACGGTTTGTAGATGCTGTTCACCCCATAAAACGGGATATTAAAAGCTCAGCCTACCTCGGCGACTTGTTGGTTACAGCCTATTCACAATTCAGTAGAAATCGGACATTTGGCAACATGATTGGCAAAGGATACTCTGTAAAATCGGCGCAATTGGAGATGAACATGGTAGCTGAAGGCTACTATGCCGTAAAGTCCATCCATGAAATCAATAAACACTACCATGCCGAAATGCCCATAACAGAGGCTGTGTACAATATTTTATACGAACGGATTTCTCCGGCGGTAGAGATCGTACTACTATCGGAACAATTACGCTAAAACCCTACTATCATGAGCTTATCAATCGACCTGCAGCATGTATACCCTTTTTTCCCAAAGGCAGCCATTGATGCCCTGGAGGATAAAGCCAACAATGCAAAGAATCTACTCCTTTCAAAAAAAGGCCCGGGAAACGAATTTTTAGGATGGGTATCGTTACCCGAAGAAAATACATCGGAGCATCTTGATAAAATTCAACAAACAGCTTTCCGGTTGCAAAAACAGTCGGACGCAGTTGTTGTTGTGGGTATTGGAGGCTCATATCTGGGAGCCCGGGCGGTGATCGATGCCCTGTCGCCCTATTTCCCAAAAGAGAACACGTATCCTGAAATTTTGTATGCCGGACACCACCTTTCACAAGAATACTTGAAAGAATTACTGGATTACCTGCAGGATAAATCCTTTTCGGTCATTGTGATTTCAAAATCAGGCACTACGACTGAACCCGCTCTTGCCTTTCGGTTTCTGAAAAAGGCACTGGAGGCAAAATACACAACGCAGCAAGTAAAAGAGCGTATTGTAGCCATTACCGACAAGTCAAAGGGAGCTTTACGCCAGCTTGCCGACGAACAAGGGTATGAAACTTTTGTAATTCCCGATAATGTTGGTGGCCGATACTCGGTACTTACACCTGTTGGCTTACTTCCCATAGCCGTGGCCGGGTACAACATTCACGACATAAACAAGGGCGCCCTGGAGATGAATAAGTTACTCAGGCAAACTGAAGCTGCCGAAAATCCGGCATTGCAGTATGCTATTGTCCGCAATCTATTATATCGAAATGGAAAGGCGATTGAGTTGCTGATTAACTATACACCTAAACTTGCTACCATTGCCGAATGGTGGAAGCAGCTATTTGGCGAAAGCGAAGGCAAAGCGCATAAAGGGATTTTTCCGGCAAGCGCAAGCTTCTCCACCGACCTGCATTCACTGGGACAGCTTGTTCAGGAAGGTGTTCGCAATATATTCGAAACCCTGATTCACATTGAGCAACCCCAATACGAGCTTACTCTCCCCGGAGATAAGCAAAACTTAGACAACCTGAACTACCTGCAGGAAAAGCCTGTTGATTTTGTTAACAAACAAGCCGAGAAGGCTACAACCTTAGCTCATGTAGAGGGGAGGGTACCCAATATCATCCTGAAAATCGATAACCTGTGCGAACATTCACTGGGTGAGTTACTCTTCTTTTTTGAATTCAGCTGTGCTGTGAGTGGCTATATGTTAGAAGTAAATCCTTTCGACCAACCTGGAGTGGAGGCCTACAAGCGAAACATGTTTGCTTTACTGGGGAAACCAGGTTTTGAAGAGGAACGAGAAGCATTGCAGAAAAAAATCAATCAATCTTAACTTGGATTTTTCGTAATTTATCGTTTATCAATAACATTTTATTCATATTCTGGAAAGAGAAGAAGTCTTGATCATCATTTAAAAAATAATAGATGGTCAGGGCGTTCTTTAATGTATCCCTGCTGTTCTTCAAATCCTGTTGCGTATAGAGAATATCGCCCTTCTCAGCAAGCAAATGAGCCAATTGCGATAATTCGGAAAGGCCTAATCCTTTCTCATTTTTCAGCACATCAATCAATAAGTCCTCCGATACAGTGGATAAGTATTGACTATCGGTAGCAAAATGCTCAAGCACTTTACTATCAATCAATTCAACAGCATCGTGAAATTTACCTTTTCGTTTTAATTCCAATAGCATAGCAAGTACATCGGAGAGCTCATTGATCAAGTCCAGAAGGTGTTCGCGATTTTGCATAGTATAAAAAGGTTAAGGGTGAGTTTCTGGCTAGGATAAAAATAATAATTTTTTTACACACTATTTACATTTTCAAAAGATTACCAGGTTAATTCATCTTTTCGTTTTTCGCAGGATTTACCTATTTTTAGCATCTAAATTCAATTATTATGGGGGAAGGACTCGAAGTACTCGATAAAATAGACCTAAACTTCAGTCAGAATGGGCTGCTGGCTCTAAACATTACACTGGCTTTTATTATGTTTGGTGTTGCATTGGATCTAAAACCCACGCATTTCACCCAATTATTAAAAAAGCCCAAACCATTGCTGGTAGGAGTTGTAAGCCAGTTTATATTGTTGCCGGCCATTACCTTTTTCCTGATTCAATTGCTACATCTTTCAACGGCAGTGGCTCTGGGTATGTTATTGGTTGCCAGTTGTCCGGGAGGGAACATTTCCAACTTTGTGTCCCATCTGGCTAAAGGGAACACCGCTCTTTCCATCAGCTTAACAGCCGCGGCTACACTATTGGCTATATTCATGACACCCATAAACTTTGCCTTCTGGGGAAAGCTTTATGCCAAATCTTCGCCTTTACTACGACCTATCGAAATTGATCCACTCCAGATGTTTCAAACAGTTTTTATCCTGTTAGGGCTTCCTTTAATTTTTGGTATCTTTTTCTCACATAAATTTCCTCGACTAACACAACGAATACTTAAGCCTATAAAAATCCTGTCAATAGTTGCCTTCATGGGGTTTGTTGTGATAGCTCTGGCGAATAATTTTGGGTATTTTTTACGATACATCCACTTAATCATCATCCTGGTACTCGCACATAATGCCATTGCGCTGTTTACCGGGTACAGCGCAGCCTCCATAATGGGTTTATCGCGTCCTGACAGGCGTTCAATTACCATTGAAACGGGCATACAAAATTCCGGACTTGCCCTGGTTCTGATGTTTAATCCAAAAATTTTTCCGGCACATCTTGACATTGGAGGCATGGCATTCATTGCAGCCTGGTGGGGGGTTTGGCACATCATTTCAGGCCTTATCATCGCCACCATCTGGTCACGAAAATCTTTAAAAAATTAACATCATTATGGGATTTAAACGCGAAACTATTGAGAGATGGTCGTTTTTGTATGCCATTATCAAGCCAATGGTAACCTTTTTTTTCAAAACCTATTTTCGGGTATCAGTCCATAATCAGCACAATATACCCAAAGATGGAATTGTTATATTTGCCCCCAACCATCAAAATGCCTTGATGGATGCCTTAGCAGTATTATCAAACATACAAGGGCAGCCAGTATTTTTAGGCCGAGCCGACATCTTCAAAAACCCCCTTCAGCGCAAAATCCTCACCTTTTTAAAAATCCTTCCTATTTTTCGCATCCGCGATGGCAAAAACAATTTGGCCCATAACGATGCCATTTTCGCAAAAACCATTGATGTTTTAAAGCAACGCAAGCAATTGGTCATTCTTCCCGAAGGAAATCATGCGGGATATCGGCGTCTGCGGACGTTAAAAAAAGGCATTGCCCGTATTGCTTTTCAGGCGGAAGAGGCAGAAAACTTCCAGCTCAATATTCAAGTGGTACCCGTAGCACTGGATTATGAACACTATTATAAGTTCCACAGCCATTTATACATAAGTTTTGGTGAGCCTATTCCTGTAAGCCGATATTATGAAACTTATAAAGAAAATCCGCCCAAAGGCATGAATATGCTTCGTGAAGATTTGGCGGAAACACTAAAAAAGGAGATCATACACATTGAAAGCGAACACTATTATACTCCCATCCATCGGTTAGCACGTCTCTATGCACCTGAACGATGTTCTAAGCTGAGAGAAAACGTGAAATATCCCTGCCTCTTTAAACAAGAAAAGCGTATTGTACAAAAACTCACCCAACTGGAAAAAAAGCATCCTGAGGAACTGCAACAGCTTGCCAATCTTCATAAACAATATAAAACCCTGAAAGAAAAGCTGCGTTTTCGAAATTGGCAGTTCCGGAAAGATCATTTCTCCCTACTTCCGTTACTCGCTCAAAGCTTTCTTTTACTGCTATCCGCCCCATTTGCAGCTTACGGTTGGCTACACAATATTCTCCCCTTCCTGATTCCAGTGTGGAGCACAAAAAAGGTAAAGGACCCTCAGTTTATCAGCTCATTCCGAATAGTTGTGGCCATGATCGCCTTTCATGCATGGTATCTGCTGCTATTCCTGCTATTCTGTCTGCTTACCCCGTTCCCGGCAGCCATTAAACTGGGCTATCTGGCAAGTTTGCCCATTAGCGGATATATCGCCTACTGTCACTATATTGCTACTAAGAAAAACGGTTCGAAATGGCGTTACCTGTTTAAAAAGAGAACCAAGGATCAGGATTTAACAGAGGCTCGAAAGATCTACCAAGAGGTACTAACAAAAATGGACACCTTTTGTTAGTGTCCATCCTATTCAATAACAGATTGGGTTTTACTGCTTGAGTGTATCTTTGTCGATGTTTGCCGGATGTGCATAAGCCACACCTGTTAAGGTAGTACTGGGTACTTCGCCGAAAGCCATACTTGATTGTTGATCAATCACCAAAACAATGTGGGCATTAAGCAATGCGGCTTTCCGTCGTAAAATTATTTCGGCACTGCGTTCAAGCGATCGCAAGGAAGTATTGCGCCTTCTTGAGCCCTCAGCTTTGGCGTCAAATCGCCCCACCTCCAAAAATTTCTCCACATCCTTCTTATCTCGGGTTACTTTTACCTTCCTATAGTCTCCTACATCGGGAATGTCTTCATCGGCCTGCGATAAGGTTTCTATCTTTCCGGATTTATAATAGACTTTCTTCACCAAACGCTTATCCATCTCAAGTATCTCTTGATGTTTGGGGAAGGTGTAATAAAGATCGTTAAGTTGAATCTTTTTTACATCCACATAGAGTTTCTCGCCAGTATGCAGTACAATGATATCAGTTGCTACATTTACAGGTTTTACACGCATTAAAGCAGAGCTATCCACGGTGGAAGAATCCGTAATGGTGCCCTCGGGGTAAACTACTTGTGCAGTTACATTCACTACCGAAGCAAATAAAAAAACCAGGAGCCAAAGTACTTGTTGTTTCATATTTTAATTTTTTTCGGAGCCAAACATAGACATAAACGCCTGCTTATCAGGTTATTTATTAAAATTTTCAAATCCCAAAATTGTAATAAAATTTGCAATAATACAAATTTAAATTTCCTGTCAACCATTGTCAACAGAGAGTTCACCTTCCATAATTGTGCCAAAAATATGTTTCTCTATAGGCCAGGCCCCACAATTAAACGTGATGTTTACCAGCTCCTCACAAACGCAAATAGCCGTTAACAACAGAAATCAATGGTTATGGGTATCAGTATCCCGGCAAAACAGAAGCCGACACGACTTTGAGATGTGCTCAGGTTGAAATCTAGCAGTGTGCTCCACTAACAGTATTTTAAGGACAAGGATGTGCTGTTAAAATATAGACAGGAAAACGAACCACTATTTAATAAGAAAGGGGCACAAATGCCCCTTTCTTAATGAAAACTCACTAAATCCCGATTAACCAAGGTTGTGTTTCTTTACAAACTCATCGATTATCTGATTAAAATTGGGGTGTCCAATTTCCTGAAGATCATAATACACGCGCGTATTGGGTTTCTTGATATTAACAATCCGGTTTAAATCAATCGGAGTTCCAATAATAACGCTATCGCAATCTGTCTTATTAATTGTTTTCTCCAAATCTTTCACTTGCTGGTCGCCATATCCCATAGCAGGCAGCAAGGCACCAATATTGGGGTAAGTCTTAAACGTTTCGGTCAACTTCCCTACGGTATAAGGCCGGGGATCAACACACTCGGAGGCTCCGAATTTTTGGGCTGCAACGGTTCCGGCACCAATCTTCATTTCGCCATGTGTAAGAGTTGGGCCATCTTCCACAACCAACACTCGCTTGCCACGAATCACCTCGGGATCATCCACCTTAATAGGTGAAGCGCCATCGATAACTTGTGCATTCGGATTTACGGCCATAATATTTTGTCGAACTTCCTGAATTGCTTCGGGATTGGCACTATCCATCTTATTAATTACAACCACATCGGCAAGACGCAAAGTGGCTTCTCCGGGATAGTAATTAAGCTCGTGACCAGGACGATGTGGATCAGCCACGGTAACCATCAAATCGGGTTTATAGAAAGGAAAGTCATTATTTCCTCCATCCCACAGAACCACGTCGCAACCATCAGGATCCTTTTCGGCTTCCCGTAAAATGGCTTCATAGTCAACACCTGAGTAGATAACATTTCCTCGAACTACATGGGGTTCGTACTCTTCCATCTCTTCGATGGTACATTTGTGTTTTTCCAGGTCCTTAACATCAGCAAATCGCTGTACTCTCTGAGCAACTAAATCGCCATAAGGCATTGGGTGACGCACAGCCACTACCTTCAGGCCCTTTTCCATTAGCAACTCAATAATTCGACGTGATGTTTGGCTCTTGCCACAACCCGTTCGAACAGCACCTACAGCAATAACAGGTTTGGTACTTTTGACCATGGTATCCTTTGCACCCAAAAGCACAAAGTTGGCACCTGCTGCATTCACAATTGCACTTACCTGCATTACTTTCTGGTAGGGAACATCACTGTAGGAGAATGCACAATCATCTACTTTCAATTCATGAATCAGACGAGGCAATTCCTTCTCCGCATAAATAGGAATGCCATCCGGATAGAGATCTCCGGCTAATTCTTTTGGATACTTACGTCCATCGATATCAGGGATTTGAGCTGCTGTAAAAGCAACCACGTTGTACTCCTTGTTATCTCGGTAGTAGGTATTAAAGTTATGAAAATCCCTACCCGCAGCACCGATAATGATAACATTTTTAGCCATAATTCCTCCTTTTTAAAATTGTTAATAAATTGATTAATTTTTAGCCATAACAAAGATAAAATTTTAACGCAAATTTCATAATGAAATCACAAAAAGTTTTTGTATATTAGAGAGTAAGCTACGCAACTATAGGGTCTGCTTTTGGCGTCTTATTTAAAAGCGATGCATCTAAACAAATGGGGCATTTTAGGGTTTTATTTTTATAAACATGGGATATGAATTTTTTGGCACATATATATTTATCGGGTAACGACGACCAATTGAAGCTGGGGAACTTTATTGGCGACTATGTGAAAGGACGAGCATTTGAGCAGTATCCTGAAAAAATACAGCGGGGTATTCTGCTACACAGACATATTGATCATTACACTGACCATAACCCACACACAAGTGAAACACGCCGCTTATTAGCCCCGAAATACCGACACTATGCAGGTATTCTTATCGACATGTTTTATGATCACTTCCTGGCCATAAATTGGAGGCGTTATTCCACCGTACCGCTGTTGGACTTTATTGAGTCCTTTCATGACCTCTTGGAACAAAACAAATTGATATTACCCCCCAAGGTTCAGCAAATCATCCCCAGCCTGATTCGTAACCAGCGTCTTTACTCGTATCGTAAAATTGAGGGAATAGAAAATGCCCTGACCATCATGTCGGGATATACTTCGTTACCCGATCATACCGCTTTTGCCATCGAAGTCTTGCGCGAACACTACCAATTCTTTAATGAGCACTTTATCGCTTTTTTCGATGCATTTATCGAACATTTGGAAACACTTTACGGAATTGTCTACAACTGCCCGCAGCAGAGCAATTGTGAAAATTAATTTTGGGGTTTCATAGGTTTTTTATTACTTTGCCGCTGCTGTGGCGAAAAATACCCTTACATTTTATAATCCCCCCCACTTGGATTATAGCAATCCCCGAACAATTTGCCCGTAAAAGAAGTTTTATGTTGGAGTATTAATATTAAAGATAAGAGGATTACGTATGGAATTGACTGTGCAAGAGGAGAATGTCAAAATCTGTCCCAAATCACAACGACTTTTACGCACGTTATTAGACGAAAACCCCAAGCTACAAACCATCTTACAAGAAGCCGACGAGCTTAACCAAGTACATACACAAATACGAAAATGGGCTCTGGATATCCTGTCTCCCTACCCCGAAGCAATCGCTTACTATAAGCGCGAGAAGAAAGGACGAGAAGCATATGACAAACTTAAATGGGAGCACTTTGCTGCCATCAGATTACTCGATTATGTTGACAATGCAGGGCTGGACTATGAGGATCTTAACTTACGAGGAGAAAAATCCACAAACCACCCCTTGAAGTTGTTATGGTTAGCTGCTCAAAACGGAACTGGGGGAGCCGAGCCCCTCTTCTTTCAGGATATGATTGAGCTTTTTCGTCAACTCAGAGGAAGCAAGCCGCGTAATTGGCCCACCCAGGACCAGGTAGAAATGTGGATGAAACGGCACCCTTCCGGGCTTGATGAGGCGGTTATTCAACGCCGTGAAGCCAATAAGAAGCGTATCTTAACCCTTTTTCTGGAGATGATTGACAGTGGGGAGATCAAAAATTCGCTCTTCAGTTTCGATGATGATCTATCGTTTCAGGAAAAATATGAACAAATGCTCAAATGGTGGGACACCAAGCTGTTCCATCTGAAGTTTGCCATCCGTAATCCGGACTTACTCAATCAAATGCTCAATTATAGCCTGTCCTATGACACCATGCAAGTACTTTATGAGGCCAAAGCTGCAGGCATTCCATTCTTCGTGAATCCTTACTATCTTTCACTGCTCGATATTGAAGAACCAACCGACTCCATTGGGGCAGATTTAGCCATTCGTGATTATGTAATATACAGCAGAGAACTTATTGACGAATTCGGACACATTGTTGCATGGGAAAAGGAGGATATTGTGGAACCCGGCAAGCCCAATGCAGCAGGCTGGCTCCTCCCTTCGGATCATAATGTGCATCGTCGGTACCCCGAAGTTGCCATACTTATCCCCGATAGTATGGGGCGTGCTTGTGGAGGATTATGTGTTTCCTGTCAGCGCATGTACGATTTTCAGCGAGGAAACCTGAATTTCAACCTGGATAAACTCAAGCCTAAAGAGAGTTGGCCACAAAAACTGGAACGCCTGTTAAAATATTTTGAGGAAGACGCCCAGTTGCGCGACATTCTCATTACCGGAGGAGACGCCCTCATGAGTTCAGATAAATCCCTGAAACGGATTCTGGAGCAGGTTTACCAAATGGCTCTAAATAAAAAAGAGGATAACAGATACCGTAAGGAAGGAGAAAAGTATGCAGAACTGCTGCGTGTTCGATTAGGAACTCGTTTGCCCGTTTATCTGCCACAGCGTATTACCGAAGAACTTATTGAAATTCTTGCCGACTTTAAAGAGAAAGCTTCACAAATCGGAATTAAGCAATTTGTTATTCAAACACACTTTGAATCGGCCATGGAAGTAACACCAGAGGCTCTTACAGGCATTCAACGCTTAATATCCGCCGGGTGGACAGTTACCAACCAACTGGTATTCTCAGCGGCAGCGGCACGTCGTGGACACACAGCAAAATTGCGAAAAACACTCAACGACGTAGGCGTATTAACCTATTATACGTTCTCGGTAAAAGGCTATATGGAAAATTACCACAATTTTGCCACAAATGCCCGTTCGGTTCAGGAAGAGCTGGAAGAGAAAAGTATTGGACGCGTCGATCCGAAATACTACGAAACCATTAAAACCTTTCCGGAGCAAGCAGAAAGTATGGTTGAAAATATCAAAACGTTACGTCAAGAAGCAAACATTCCATTCCTTGCTACCGACCGAAATGTTTTAAACATGCCCGGCGTTGGAAAAAGCCTTACTTTCCGGACAATAGGCATTACACCTCAAGGCCGTAGGCTCCTTCGATTCGATCATGATGCAACCCGGCGCCATAGTCCTATTATCGATCAAATGGGCGAAGTGCTGATTGTTGAGTCAAAGCCTATTGGCGAGTTTTTAAAACAGCTGGAGGAGATGGGAGAAGATATTGCTGAATATCAAACCATATGGGGCTATAGCGTTGGGGAAACCGAGGAACGTATGGCCATATATGAATATCCGGAGTATCCTTTTGAGTGTACTGATGAGATGACCAACCTGGAATTAGAGGACGAGAAATAAAGAACAAATAAACTCACCTCCTGCTTATCGTAAAGCTGCGTTTTCGCAGCTTTTTTTGTTCTTTCCCCTTTTTAATGCAGTATCTCCAGCCTACTGGCATCCAAACGTAACATAATAAATAGCAAAATAGTAAACGCCCACAGGGAAGAGCCGCCATAACTAAAAAAGGGCAAAGGAATCCCAATTACCGGCATTAAGCCTATGGTCATGCCAATATTCACCATTGCATGAAAAAACAATACGGAAACAACTCCATAGCCATAAATCCGACTAAATTTCGATCGCTGGCGTTCGGCAAGGGTAATTAACCGAACCAATAAAAGCAGAAAAAAACCAATAATCACAACAGACCCCACAAATCCCCACTCCTCTCCAATAGTACAAAAAATAAAATCCGTACTCTGTTCGGGCACAAAATCATATTTTGTTTGAGTGCCTTTCAAAAACCCTTTCCCCGAAAAACCACCCGAGCCGATAGCAATTTTTGACTGGTTGACATTATATTCTACCCCTAATGGATCCGACTCAAGACCCAACAATGTATTTATACGGGTTTGCTGGTGAGGCTCCAGAAAATTGGCAAACACATAATCCACGGAAAAAGAGAATGCGATGGAACCAATAAGAAACATCAACCCCAAAAGCACATGTGGGATCTTTAAGCGTATACTCAAAAGAATAAAAACCAAACTAGCCGCACCTATGGCAAGTAAAGCGGTATAATACAAGGCAAGCTCCAGTTCAAAAAAGACATTTGCTCCGTAGCTAATTGCCCCCAATGCCACCAAAATAAGCAATCCCCAAAACGTTCGTTTTAGGTTACGGGAACGATAAGCAAAAACAATAAGAGCAATGGCAAGAATAATAAGAATCACAATAAGTTTAGGCAATACCAGCGAAAGGATAAACAACAGCACTATAAATGCAAGTAGTAGCAGAACAACCTCCGGCAATCCCTCCCGATATAGAACCAGAATAAAGGAACCATAAACAAGAGCTGAGCCAAAATCGTTCTGAAGAATAACCAGGATAGGAGGCAACAGAAGAATAGCCCCTATCCGGAAATAGGTACGCCAATTTTTTAGTTGCACATTAAATTCACTCAGGTAGCGTGCTAAGGCAAGTGCAGTGGCAATTTTCGCAAACTCAGCAGGTTGTATCCGGAATGCCCCTATCTGAAACCATGACTTAGCCCCATTAATTTCCGTACCAAACAGCAACACGGCCACTAAACTAAAAATAGCAACCCCGTAAATTGCATAGGCAAAAAAGGAAAACACTTTCACATCAATCAACAACATGGTAATGGCTATAATGATAGCCGCTACAATCCAAATCAACTGTTTACCATAGCGCTGCGAAAAGTCAAGAATACTATGGTGTTCATCATTATAAACAGCTGCATAAATATTCACCCACCCCATAAGCACCAATAACAGGTACAGCATTACGGTGAACCAATCGATATTTCGCCATATATTAATTCGTCTCCTCATCCTCTACATTTAATAAATCTCCATTGAGTATATATTGTTCCCACCAGGGTTGTGAAATGGAATCGGTTAAATACTTCTCAATCATTAGCCGTGCCGTAGGGGCAGCCCAACGGGAACCAAATCCGCCATTTTCCACATAAACAGCAATGGCAATCTGAGGATCATCCTTGGGAGCAAACGCCACAAATATGGAGTGATCTTCTCCATGTGGATTCTCTGCTGTGCCGGTTTTGCCACAAATGGTTATGCCTTCCATGTGTGCCGAGCGCGCAGTACTGCCTGAGCCTGGCTCTCCATTTACAGCTAAGTCCATCCCTTCTATCACCGTCTCGAAATGGGCAGAATCAATGGGTATGTTATGTTTTCGCTTATAAACAGTATCCAGACTCGGCTCACCCTCAATCTCTTTCACGATATGAGGCGAATAATAATACCCCCGGTTGGCTATTGCGGCAGTCATATTGGCCATTTGAATGGGCGTAGTACCCAATTCTCCCTGCCCGATAGCAAGAGATACCACCGTAATCGATTTCCACCCATTATGCCGATAATAACTATCGTAAAACTCGGTGGAGGGTACAATGCCTTTTAACTCATTGGGAAGATCCACTCCCGATTCTTGTCCAAACCCGAAGTCATCGAGATAGGATCGCCACTTATTAAAACTCTCATAAATATTTTCGTATTCCGGGTTATCAAGAATATTACGAAATACATTACAATAATAGGCATTGCATGACATTTGAATCGACTCAATTAAATCCAGCGGTGATTTATGCCCGTGACAGCCTACATGATGTCCATTGCTATAATACCCATAATTACAATGATACTCAGAACGGGGTCGGACGACACCTTCTTCCAGTCCAATAAGCGCATTTACTACCTTAAAGGTTGACCCCGGAGGATATTGCGCCATAAGTGCCCGATTAAAGAGAGGCTTTAGGGTATCATTTTGTAACTTCCGATAATTTTGTGTTCGTTTACGCCCTACCAGCAGTGCCGGGTCATAGTCAGGAGAGGAAACCAACGATAATATCTCACCTGTTGAAGGTTCAATGGCAACGATACTCCCAATTTTATTACTCATCAATTTCTCCCCATAAGCTTGCAAATCGGCATCAATAGAGGATATAATATTTGCCCCCATTCGGGCATTTTTATCATACCGTCCCTCTTCAAACGGGCCTTTTATGCGGTTATGTACGTCAACCAAAAAGACATTCACCCCTTTTTCTCCTCTCAATACTTTCTCGTAGGATTTCTCCATGCCGCTTATCCCGATATAATCCCCTGACTTATAATAGGGTTCAGCCTCAATCCTTCGGTCATTCACCTCACCAACATAGCCCAGCAGATGAGCAGCAATAGGGCTTGCATATTTTCGTAATGTACGGGGTTGTACAAAAAATCCGGGAAATTGATAAAGCTTCTCTTGCAACCGGGCAAACCTCTCCGAGGATAATTGCTTCAGAAAAATGGAGAGTTTATAGTTGGAATAATCGAAAGCCTCCTGCAAACGCATACGCACAAAGGCGGGCTCAACATCAAGGAGTGCACAAAACTCGGTTGTATCAAAGGCCTCTAATTGCCTGGGGCTAACCATAATATCGTAGGCAGCCTCATTGTACACCATAAGCTTTCCGTTACGATCATAAATCAGTCCCCTGGCCGGATATTGTGTTACATAGCGTAAAACATTATTACTCGCTGATAATTTGTAAGAGGAATCCACAACCTGAAGCGAAAATAGCCGCACCAGGTAGATAAATGCCATCACAAAAATCAGAAAAATTATAATATGTCTGCGGCCAGCAAATGAATCCATGATTTATCTGTTTCGTCGTCGAAAAAAGTAGTGTGTCATTACCAGCAGCACCCAGGTAAACAAACTACTTGTCAGTGCTTTTAAAAGCGTTTGTCCTATTCCTTCAATGCGCCCGGCTTCTACCATAAAGAGCGCAATATGATGTACAACAATCAGAATAGCCACATATTTAGCGAACCAGGCAAATCCATAATGCGTAATAGATGGCGTTGTTTCATTCTCATAACCATCCCTTGGTGCCATTACCTTAAGCAAACCCGGACGAATAAACGCCATTAATGTAGTAGCTGAGGCATGCATGCCAGGTGTATGGGTAAAAGCATCAACGGATACTCCTAACATAAATCCCAAAATCAATATCAGCCATGCCGGAGTTTCAAATGGCAATACCAGGATAAATAGAATATAAATATACGGGTTTAAATACCCACTCAATTGGATATTATTCAGCACCAACACCTGAACAAGTAGTAGAAAGAGAAAAAGACCAATATACCTGGGAATCAAATTAATCATCTTATTCAGTATTAGCTTCTTCCAATTTAATTTTTTCTTCCCTCATAAGCGACTTTATGACCTGTACATTATTCAGTCGTTTAAAATCCACAGCAAGCTGCACATCAATAGAATAAAACGAGCCGCCAAATTCTTGAAATCCTTTAACAAAGCCTACAACGAGGCCCTCCGGATAGATACTAGAATACCCACTAGTTGTGATTGTATCTCCTACACTTACCTGGGCATGAAGCGGTATTTCCGAAAGTTTAGCCTGCTGGTAGTGACTCCCCGGCCAGGTTAACGAGCCAAAATAGCCACTTCGTTTGAGCTTCGCACTAATACGGAAATCGCGATTGATAACAGGCATAACCGTAGCAAAATGTTCCGACACGCCACGTACAACGCCAACAATCCCAAAGCTGGAAGCAACCGCCATCTCAGGCTCAATCCCCTCTTCACGCCCCTTATCAAGGGTAATAAAATTATGCTGCAACGAAGTGGAATTATTTATCACACGAGCCTCGGTATATAAATATCGTTGATTATACTCTTTATCATTAACACTACGAAAGAATAACTCATCGGACGCACTTACCTGGGCTAGTCGATTCTTAATTCGTACATTCTCAGCAGCTAAACGTTTATTCTCCTCCTTGAGCGAAAAATAGTATGTGAAATCGGCCAGGCGTCTATTGTATTTCCCGGTAAATTCTCGTACAGCATTTGCATATACTGCCTGATGAAAATGATTGCGATTTACGAGTAACGATATAGCAATGACTTCCAACAAAATAAAGAGAAGCAAGGGGTAGATTCTAATCAAAAACTTTAGAAGTGTCCTCATATAATCATCACTCGTAGTTTGAAATTAACGAATCAAGAACGAGAATTTGTCCACATTTTTAAGCGCAATCCCTGTGCCGCGAGCCACTGCATGCAATGGATCTTCGGCAACATAGAAAGGAATACCAATTTTATCGGTGAGTCGTTTATCCAACCCACGCATCAGCGCGCCACCCCCCGCTAAGTAAATGCCTTCATTAACGATATCGGCATACAGCTCAGGAGGTGTTTGCTCCAAAACGCCCAAAACAGCTGTTTCTATTTTTGAGATGGATTTATCCAGGCAATGACTTATCTCCTGATAAGAGATGGGGATTTCTACGGGCATTGCTGTCATCAGGTTCGGTCCGCGTACGATATAATCCTCCGGAGGATTTTCCAGTTCAGGAAGAGTGGATCCCACATTAATCTTTATCTCTTCGGCGGTTCGCTCCCCAATTTTTATGTTATGCTGATGGCGCATATAAGACTGGATATCGGCCGTAAAGCTATCTCCGGCAATGCGGATTGATTTATTACAGACAATTCCTCCCAGGGCTATTACAGCAACTTCGGTAGTTCCTCCTCCAATATCAACCACCATACTGCCTTTTGGTGCCTCCACATCTATACCCATTCCAATGGCTGCAGCCATGGGTTCGTAAATCAGGTAAACTTCACGTCCACCGGCATGTTCCGATGAATCGCGAACGGCACGAATCTCTACTTCGGTACTTCCCGAGGGAATGCATACCACCATGCGCAATGAAGGGGCAAACATTTGGGGTTTACGGTTGATCATTTTGATCATACCCCGAATCATTTGCTCTGCTGCATTAAAATCGGCAATAACACCATCCTTCAAAGGACGTATGGTGCGGATATTAATATGCGTCTTTCCGTGCATCTGACGAGCTTTCTGTCCAATGGCCATAAGCTTTCCGGTGCTTTGCTCAATGGCTACTATCGAAGGCTCATCAACCACAATCTTATCGTTATGGATGATAATGGTATTGGCCGTACCTAAGTCCATCGCCAATTCCTGTGTAAAAAATGAAAACAATCCCATTTGCCTCTGTTATTTATGTATCGTACTAATGTTTAAAATGTCGGTTCCCTGTAAACACCATGGCCATATTATGTTCGTCACAATAGGCAATGCTGTCTTTATCCCTTACCGAACCTCCTGGTTGAATCACAGCAGTGATTCCGGCTTTATCAGCAATTTCCACCGAGTCGGCAAAAGGAAAAAACGCATCTGAAGCCATAACCGCATGCTGCAAGTCAAGCTCAAAATGGCGGGCCTTATCAATAGCCTGCTTTAAAGCGTCGATGCGCGAGGTTTGTCCTACGCCGCTGGCACATAATTGCTTATTTTTTGCCAGCACAATGGCATTTGACTTTGTGTGTTTCACAATTTTATTGGCAAACAAAAGATCTTCCACTTGCTCAGAAGTGGGGGTTACTTTTGTTACAGCCTCGAGCTCCTGCGCAGTATGTTGCTTTAAATCCTTATCCTGCTCCAAGGTTCCGTTCAATAACGAACGATGCTGTTGTTTGGTTGTTAGCTGTGTTTTCTGTAAAAGAATTATGCGATTTTTCTTTCGTTTCAACACCTCCAAAGCGTCGGCACTATATCCAGGAGCAATGCTCACCTCAAAAAAGAGTTTATCCATTTCTTCAGCAGTCTCCTTGTCCACCTCTTTATTTGTGATAAGAATCCCCCCAAAAGCCGAAACCGGATCGCCCGCCAAGGCATCTTTCCATGCATCTGTCAGTCTCTCACGCGATGCCAGGCCACACGCATTATTGTGTTTTAATATGGCAAAAGTAGTCTCGGAAAATTCGCTCATCAAATTCACTGCAGCGTCGATATCGAGCAAATTATTGTAGGAAATTTGCTTGCCATGCAACTGCTCAAAAAGCTCATCAAGGTTCCCATAGAAAACCCCTTTCTGATGTGGATTCTCTCCATACCTCAAGGTATGTGCCCGATCTTCACTTACCTTAAGCACTTCCATGCCTGCTTCCCGATTCATATAGTTAAAGATGGCCGTATCGTAATGCGACGACACGTTGAATGCATACGCTGCAAAACGAGCACGTTGCTCCTCTGTTGTACTTCCTTTCTGATCTTCCAACATTTGAAGCAATTCATCATAGTGTCTCTTAGAAGGCACAATCAAACAATCTTTATAGTTTTTTGCGGCTGCACGAATCAAGGCAATACCACCAATGTCAACCTTCTCGATAATCTCCGCATGCGACCCTCCTGCGGCAACGGTTGCTTCAAATGGATACAAATCCACAATCACTAAATCAATGGCAGGTATCTGATAAGCTTCTTTCTCTTTATTATCGCTTTCATTATCCCGACGGTGCAAAATACCACCAAACACTTTGGGATGTAACGTCTTTACACGGCCTCCAAATATGGAAGGGTATTCGGTAAGATCTTCAACCGCAGTAACGGGCACCCCTTTCTCCTGAATATATTTTTGTGTACCACCTGTTGAGTAGATAGTTATACCCAGCTGATGAAGTTGACTTATTAAAGGTTCCAGATTGGACTTATCAAAAACAGAAATTAAAGCAGATTGAATTTGCTTACTAGCCATGATGAGTTGAAATTTTAATTTTGTTCAAAAATACACAATTCATGTGTCACAGTTATCACACATGCGTATCTTTTATTAAATTCGTTGGTTCGAAATAATAACTTCCCGAAAATAACAAGAAATGGGAAAATAAAATAATTTGCTTGTATATTTGTTACAATTGCTTTGACACCTCTTTTTCATGAAAACATTAAAACAGGTATTCGAGAGCTTTGCTTTCGCGCTTAATTCTCTAAAGGTCAACAAACTCCGAACACTCCTAACCTTATTAGGAATCACCATCGGGATTTTTGCCATCATTTCGGTATTTACGGTTTTCGATTCGTTAGAAATGGCTCTTCATGATAGCTTTGCTTCCCTGGGCGAAGACGTAATCTATGTCGACAAAATGCCCTGGGCTCCGGAACCCGGAGAAGAGTATAAATGGTGGGAGTACCTGCAACGCCCTGTGCCTACGCTTGAAGAGCATGAATTGATAAACAAATACTCGCAACATAGCCTGGCGGCATGTTTTAGTGTTTTTGGGTCCAGAACCGTAAAATTCCTGAACAAAACGGCCGAAGATGTTTCCATCTGGGGAGCTTCGCACGAATTTGACAAAGTTCGTAGTTTTGAAATTGCTCAGGGACGCTATTTCTCCATATTCGAATCGGCAGCAGGCAAATCGGTAGCAGTTATTGGTGTGGATATTGCCGAAGCCCTCTTCCCGAGCATTGACCCCATCGGAAGAGAAATAAAAGTTAGCGGCCGAAAAGTAACCATTATCGGGTTGTTCAAGAAAGAAGGGAAAGATCTTATTGGGGGTGGTGGAAGCCTTGACCAGATGGTAGTAATTCCGGTACAATTTGCCCGAAAACTGGTAAATATCAAAAGTTCAGGCGCCAACCCTATGATAATGGTTAAAGCCCGGCCAACAAGCACCGTGCCCCAGTTAAAAGATGAGTTACGCGCAATTCTACGTGCGAAAAGAGGAATAAAACCCAAAGAAAAGGACAATTTTGCACTTAATCAGTCGAGTATAATTACCAATAGTCTTGATGCTATTTTTGGTGTCGTAAATATGGTAGGCTGGATTATTGGCGGCTTCTCCATTTTAGTGGGGGGCTTCGGTATTGCCAACATTATGTTTGTGTCGGTTAAAGAACGAACCAAACTCATCGGCATCCAAAAAGCCTTGGGTGCCAAACGGTACGTCATCCTGTTGCAGTTTCTCTTTGAAGCGGTAATGCTGGCGATGGTAGGAGGAGCTATTGGTCTGCTCATTATATTTATCGGAGGCTTAATTGCCAATGCAAGCATGGATTTTCAAATTACCCTCACCGTATCAAATATTGTGCTGGGGCTTGCTATTTCCGGAATTATTGGTGTTATTGCAGGCTTTGCGCCAGCCCGTTCAGCTGCCCGTATGAGCCCGGTTGAGGCAATTAATACAGCATTTTAAGATGATATATAACCAATCAATTATTTTCACTATGAAAAGAATCCTTTTTATTACGGCTATCGCTGCCATATTTGCAGCGTGTGGCTCAACTACCGAAAAAAGCGCGAAAGATGCACAGGAAGCAACAACCGAAGTTGTTATCACAAACCTGCAAGAACTAATGGCCACTCCCGACAATTTTGTTGACAAAGAACTTCAACTGGAGGGATTGATTACTCATGTGTGTTCGCATAGTGGGAAACGCATGTTTATGCAGAATCCGGAAGGTGATCTGAAACTGAAAATCACCACAAACGAAGAGATGGGGCCCTTTGACAAAGCTCTTGAGGGTAGCAATGTTCAGGTTATTGGCGTGTTCAAGGAAGAGCGAATTGATGCGGCAGACGTTGATCAAATGGAAAAGGACCTGCTCGAAGGTCAGGAAGTAGAGGCCACGCATGATCATAGTCATGGAGACGGCCACGAAGATGCTACAGAAGATGAAGAGTTACAGACAAAACTCGACAACCTGAATGCTATGCGCGAAGAGATCAAAGCCAGCGAAAAAGGTTACATCTCGGAATACTGGATGGTATGCAATGAACACACACCCATTGCAGAATAGCATCCAGCACACCAAAAGTTAGTAAGGAGGCCATGAGGCCTCCTTTTTTACTCAGTGAGCTATTTTATAACACCCCTCTTCCCGCTAACAGAAAGGCATAATTGGTTATATTTGTGCAGGCTGTTTAAATGTATAGGCATTATGAAAATCCGAAAATTAAATCGTTCAATCCATCGGGATTTGGGTTACTTCCTGTTTGGCATGACCCTCATCTATGCGCTTTCAGGTATTGCCCTGAATCACCTGAATGATTGGAACCCGAATTATGTTATTGAATCCAGAGACGTCGAGATAGATCCTGCCGATCTTTCCAAAACCATGAGTAAAGAAGAAGTTCAAAATTTGCTTTCAACTGTTGCTTCCAAGGAACAGTACAAGAATCATTTCTTCCCAGGCAACCAATTAAAAATATTTATTGAAGATGGCTCTGTTGTGCTGGATTTGAGTTCGGGGAAAGGAAAACTGGAAACTTCGCGCAAAAGACCTCTTTTTCATGAAATAAATTACCTCCATTACAACCCACAGCGTTGGTGGACCTATTTTTCCGATTTTTTTGCCGTTGGCCTGCTTACCCTTGCCATAAGCGGTTTATTTATTCTCAAAGGCAAAAACGGCATAAAAGGCCGTGGTGCCTGGTTAACACTTGCCGGCATTCTTATTCCTGTGCTGTTTCTAGTATTTTTTCGCTGATCTTAAAATAAAATAAAAAACAGACGACTGAGTAACAGATACAAAAACAACCCCATAATATCGTTTACGGTGGTAATAAAAGGTCCGGTGGCCAAAGCAGGATCAACCTTCAACTTGTCGAGTACCAAAGGCACAAAAGTACCAAATAACGAGGCAAACAAAATAACGGCCAATAACGCTACACTAACCGAAAGTGTTAATGCAAAAGAATCGCTCAAAAAGAAATTGTACGCAAAAATAGTGGTTGATAGGATAGCGCCAATAATCAGTGCAATGGCAAACTCCTTTAGCAGTTTTCGTCCGATGCTTTCAAAACCCAGTGAATTATTGGCCAATGCTTGTACAATAATTGAGGAAGACTGTACGCCAACATTTCCGCCCATGGCCGCAATTAAGGGAATGAAAAAGGCCATTTGCGGATTAATTTGCAGCTGCTCTTCGTAACTTCCCATAACCAGGGCAGCAATGATTCCACCCAACAACCCAATAAACAGCCATGGAATACGCGCTGTTGTGATGGCCCAGGCCGAGTCGTTTGACTCTACATCTTCGGTAATACCGGAAATCAATTGGTAGTCGCGCTCCGCTTCCTCTTTTATCACGTCCACCACATCATCAATGGTAATGCGCCCCACCAGGCGTCCCAAAGGATCGATAACCGGCAAGGCTACCAGGTCGTACTTATTCATCACATTGGCAACCTCTTCGGAAGAGGTTTCGGCTCGGACGGAAATTATATCCCGATTGATAATATTTTTTATCAACGTCTCTGAGGAGGAGAGTAGAAATTTTTTAAGCGAAAGAGTCCCTTTCAAAACATTGTTGTCATCAATTACATACACGTAATAAAGCTCATCGACATTGGCTGATTGTCGTCGCATTTCGCGCAGACAACGAGCAAAGGTCCAGTTTACATTTACGGCGATCAGCTCCTTAGCCATTAAGCCTCCGGCTGTATCCTCATCGTAGCTCAACAGATCAACAATATCACCGGCCTGTTCCAGGTTTTCGATGTAAGAGAGTACCTCCTCGCGCTTCTCTTGGGAGAGTTCACCAATAACGTCGGCAGCATCATCGGAATCCAGCTTATCGATAACTTGCTTGGCAATTACCTCACTGGGTAATACCTCCAGAAAACGCTCCCGGTCATCCTCCTCCAGCTCTATCAATGCATCGGCAGCGGTATCGGTATCCAGCAATACGTGTATAAAACGAGCCTCCTCGATATCCAGCTCATTATAGATTTCGGCAATATCGGCCGGGTGGATATCTTTTACCAGTGAGGAGACCTTCTCCTTGTTTCCCTCCTCAATATAGGTGGTTAACTGACCTATGAATTCTTTCGTTAATTCAAACTGCATAACTGCCCCTTTAATGGTTTCTAACTCTTTCTTCTGCTTCCTGAATCTTACAAACCAACTCGATAAACTGTTCAACACTTAATTGTTCAGCACGCTGTCCTAAGACCTCCCAATCGACTTCCAAAGGTAATAAAATAGTTTTTAACGCATTTCGCAGGGTTTTTCGCCGCTGGTTAAAGGCCATCTTCACCACCCTGAAGAAAAGCTTCTCATCACAGGGAAGGTGCGCACGTTGGTTCCGCTCTAAACGAATAACTGCCGATTTGACCCTTGGCGGAGGTAAAAAAACGCCAGGTTTCACGGTAAACAAGTACGTAATATCATAAAACGTTTGCAGTAGCACACTTAATATGCCGTAGGTTTTATTTCCCTCGGGCGAGCAAATACGATCGGCTACTTCTTTCTGAATCATGCCTACCACAAGCGGAATTCGAGAGCGATGAGCAAGTACCTGAAAAAATATTTGGCTCGAGATGTTATAGGGAAAGTTGCCAATAATACCAAAGGACTCGCCGGGAAACAGCTTGTCTACCGGATATTTCAAAAAATCGGCCAATAAAATTTTCCCGGTAAGGGTTGGGTAGGTAGCCTCAAGATAGTCAACCGATTCCTCGTCCACTTCCATGGCATTGAGGTTCACATTCGGGAGCTCCTTCAGGTATTTTGTGAGCACGCCTGTACCTGGTCCAATCTCAAGAATATTTGAATATTCCTGATGAGGAAATGCATCAACAATCCGTCGGGCTGTGCGCTGATCCGTCAGAAAGTGCTGCCCTAAATATTTTTTTGGTCTTACTCCAGCCATGGTTCTGTAATTTGGTTCAAATTTCGAAATATTCCCCCTGAAATCAAATTACTTTCTATATTTGTTACGATGACAGGCCAACGGCAAGCTAGATTAAAACCTTACCTCACCCTTTTCAGGTGGTTACTCATAGGCATCTCCTACGCCTACATCTATTGGTATGTGCAGTCGTACGAGCACCTTTCGGCATTTTGGCACCACCTGTCGGGCAACTTGCCTGCAAGTTCCTCGTTATTCGGATTGACTCTGATGCTGGTGCCTGTCAACTGGGGGTTGGAAGCGCTGAAATGGAAAAAGCTGATTGCCCAAACCCACCCGCTGTCGTTCAACAACAGTTTTCGGGCTGTTTTCAGTGGCTTGTCAGTGGGCATCTTCACGCCCAAACGAATCGGAGAGATTGGCGGCAGAATTGCCTACCTCCCCAAAGCACATAGGCTAAAAGGCGGCTATTTTACCCTATTGGGCAGCCTGGCGCAACACATCACTACGCTTACGGTTGGTGCCATTGCTACCGGCATTATTTTCTTTGGCAATGCTTTTGCTCAATTGGTCATGCCTGATGCCTTAAAAACCATAATGGTCATTGGTTTCCTGCTTATCTATGCATGTTGTCTGTTTTTCTATTTCAAGAGCAGCACAGCCATAAATGTAATCCGCAAAATTAGCTGGCTAAAACGTCGTATTCCGGTTGAGCAGGCGTTCCATACCCCTTGGCCACTGTTGGTGGACATTTTACTCATCAGCCATATGCGCTACCTGGTATTTGCCACACAGTTTGCCTTGATGCTCTATTACTTTCAGGTAGACATTTCGTGGGCCCATGCGTTTTGTGGCATTGCTGCCACCTACTTCCTTTTGAGCCTGTTGCCCTCCACCTCACTCATCGAATTGGGCATCAGAGGGTCGGTTGCCCTGTTTGTCATTGGCGGCCTCTCGACGCCGACTCCGGGCATCCTATTTGCCTCCATGCTGCTGTGGATCATCAACCTGGCACTGCCAAGTCTTTTGGGGTCGGTGCTCTTCCTGAAAAAGAGGTAACCTATTTGGAGGTGGAGCAGCAGGACCATCCGGATAGATTTATAGTAGGCGAAAAAACGTTGACAGTGCACGCATCATCTCTACGAATGTATAAAAGGCAAGCCAGTAAAACGAAACTGAAGAAAATCCATCACTCCCTTCAGGGCTCAGGGCAAACAATTGAATCTCTTTATATTAACCCAAATCAAAAAACAGAGACAAATAAACGTTACCTAACCAAGACGAAAATCAACACCGTTCAGCATCATATTTGAGCAAATACAGGCTTTAACCCTAATTTACAACACATTAAAATTGTATAAATTTCTGGATTTTTGGGTGAATTTTTCGTATATTAAAAAGGGTGTTACCTCCCCTTTACCGCACACCCAAGCCTATTTACCCTATGTCAACGCATGAATACAGCGCATATCCAGCCTGACAGATTTATAGTAGGCGAAAAAACGTTGACAGTGCACGCATCGTCTTTTTGAATGCACAAAGGTCAAGCCAGTCCCAGCAAAAACGAACGGTGTAGGATTGAAGGATAGAAACAAACGCCTGACAATTGTTTAAATCGGTATTAAAATAGGCCAAAACTTCGGAGCCTAAAAATCTCCATATATGTAAAGCAGATGTTTTCAAA
>JAWOEH010000011.1:0-21482 GCA_046482855.1 Bacteroidales bacterium
GCTATCGCTACTGGATACAAAAGCTATTTTTTACGATAAACCTTTCGTTCCTATACTGCGGAAAAACTACAAAGCGTTGTCGCGCTATTCGAAAGAATTGCTTGATCGAGATGTTGTGGAGTTTGAACCAACGGTATTTGAGAGCATGGAAAGAGTGGAGGTTATTGTTAATGAACATGCTTCTTTCCAAAGAGCATCCTTTCATTCGGACAAAGGAGATTTGGATTTTGATGCAACTGACGATGGAGTTGAATCCCTGATGAATTTCCTGGTAAGGATACCAAAAAAATACGAACAACGATTATCTCCTGATTTAAAAATCCTCTACCAAGCCTGGCATTTGAGTAGTAAGCTTGCCGATTGTGGTGCATTTTTACCCCAATTGCTGGCATCAGAGAGTAACACATATAGGATCCGATGGATTCCGGCTGTCCTGAACGATGAAGTTAGCGCTTTATTAAATATTCTTGAACAAGGTATTTCCCCAGAATTGGTAACCGTTTCGGTGAATAGTGAAAATCACAAATACCTGTCGCCTCGTGATCAGGCTTTAACACTTGTGGCTCTTTTTTTAACGCACTATATGGAAATTGCCGGATTCGTGCAAGCGAAACCAACACAGTATTTAGATACAAAAATTGAACGGTTATTTTTTAGAAATGAAAGCTATCCCTTTCAAGATCTTGGCGAAAAGCAAGTACCGGAAGCTATTCATCAATACTTGCAACGTTTTTTTATAAGCGAAAAAACGTATGTGCCACTTATTAAAATCGACGATAATCCGGAACAAAACAGTTTTGAATGCCAGTTATGGGTTGAAAATCGCAAAGATTCAATGCAGAATCCCCTTTCACTAGATGAGTTTATCAAGGATCAGAAAAATCACAAATTTAAAGCCTCTATACTTCAGTCCCTGGCAAGTTTATCGCGCGATTTTACAGCAATGAAACCATTACTATCCTCCTCCGGTAAAGAGCGGCTTTTCTTCGATTCCGATTCTTTTGCTGAAGTTTTGTTGGATATTTTGCCTTTGGTTAAGTTGTTGGGTATTCGTATTTTACTTCCCAATTCATTAAAAAACCTTGCTCGCCCTAAAACATCTTTAAAATTAGAAGGCGTTAATTCGAATGCTTCAGGTAAGAGTTATCTGAAGCTTAATGAAATGTTGCAATTTGAATGGCAAATAGCCATTGGCGACAAAACAATTCCGGTTAATGAATTTAATAAGCTGGTAGAAGGTACATCGGGCGTTGTAAATATTAAAGGGGAATATGTGTTAATTGACCAAAAAGAAGTTGCAACCTTGCTTGCGAACCTTGACCAGGAAAAACAACTTTCTCCTGCTCAACTACTTCAGTCAGCCCTTACTGAAGAATACCAGGAAGCAAAAATATCTCTTTCCCCAAATGCCAGGAAGGTATTAAATGAGTTATTGCAAAGTGAGGATAAGGCAATGCCCTCAGAACTATATGCAACATTGCGCCCTTATCAGGAACGTGGATACCGCTGGCTATATAATAATAGTAAAGTAGGGTTTGGTAGTATTATCGCAGACGATATGGGCCTTGGAAAAACACTACAAGTTATTAGTCTTTTGTTACAATTTAAGCACGAAGGTAGGTTTAATAAGAAAAAAGCATTGGTTGTTGTCCCTACAACGTTGATAAGCAATTGGCAAAAAGAGATTGAACGGTTTGCACCCAGCCTTATTCCCTATATTTATCATGGGCAGCACCGTGAGTTCAAAACCACTGATTATGATTTGGTAATTACCTCGTATGGCACATTACGTAGCGATGCATCTAAGTTTCAAAAAGTAAAATGGGAACTCGTAGCCATTGACGAAGCTCAAAATATAAAAAATCCCGGCACAGAGCAGACTAAAGCGATTAAGAAATTGAAAGCAGAGGTGAAAATTGCCATGAGCGGAACTCCTGTAGAAAACCGATTGAGTGAATATTGGAGTGTATTTGATTTTGTAAATAAGGGTTATCTTGGCTCGGCGAAATATTTTAACAAAACGTTTGCCGCACCCATCGAAAATGAGAACAACGAACAGCAACTTATCAGGTTCAAAAAAATGACAGAACCTTTTATCCTTCGACGGTTAAAAACGGACAAATCGATCATATCTGATTTGCCGGAAAAAATAGAGCATGACTGTTTTGTTGATCTTGTCAAAGAACAAGCAGCCCTCTATCAGAATGTAGTTGATACTATGATGGAAGCACTCAATAAAACAGAAGAGGATTCCATTGAAAGAAAAGGGTTGGTGCTTAAAATGATAACAGCGTTGAAACAGGTGTGCAACCATCCGGCACAATTCTTGAAAAAAGAAGATGACCGTGTGGAATTATCCGGAAAAACCCAGATGCTAATTCAATTGCTTCGTTCCATTTATGAGAATGACGAAAAGGTGTTGATCTTTACGCAATATAAAGAAATGGGGCAAATACTTGTGCGCATAATAAACGAGGTATTTGACAGCAATCCCCTCTTCTTACACGGAGGTGTTTCTCGTCAGAAAAGAGATAAGATGGTAGAGGAGTTTCAGAATAAAAAACATAAAAAAATATTTATTCTTTCAATAAAGGCCGGAGGTACAGGCTTAAATTTAACCGCAGCCAACCATGTGATACACTATGATTTATGGTGGAATCCAGCTGTTGAGGCACAGGCAACTGACAGGGCTTTTCGTATTGGGCAGCAAAAAAATGTTATGGTTCATCGGATAATTTCCAAAGGAACCTTTGAAGAAAAAATTAATCAAATGCTTCAGGATAAAAAGCATTTGGCTGATTTAACTGTTTCTGCAGGTGAAAAATGGATTGGCGACTTTTCTAATTCCGATCTTAAAGAATTTGTTGCTATGGATGCTTAGTAGCTTTTTTATCTATTCTCAGTGAGGCCGGTCATAGAGCTCACAATAAAGTTTTCCATTCCATTTGGCTGGTAAAACAAGCTGGCTTGCGCGCCCGGCTATGGGGTGAATCGCTAATTCAGGTGATAGAGCAAATTTGAAGGTACCAATGGCAGTAATCAATCTATCTACAAGCACCAAAATATTGCTGGTATGAGGCTAAGGTTAAGGTTAAGGTTAAGGCTGAGATTAAGGTTAAGATCAACTTTCTTGAAGCCTGGCTGCCTTTGGCAGTGATTGGACAGAGTGCGCAGAAGCATAAACCAACCTTGATTTTTTCGTAGTTTTTCATCAAGGAAAAGAACAAAAAAGCTACGAACCTGCCAAGTGGTACTATCGGTTGCCAATAGTAAAGTGTCAAGACTTTCTGTTGCCATCTCCACATAATATCCACTCCGGCATCCCCAAGTCCCAAAACTACCTGGTTTTTCAATCGCCTTGTCGCTCAGTTCGCTTTGGACGCCATGTTTACCAAGGAGTGCCAAATGCTGCTTTGCCTATGCTTGTTTTGGGCTGCTTATCTTACATAATTTGGCATCTCCGGAGGCAGCACCAGCGAGAACTCCACAAGACCTTGTACTTGGCCATCTTCATACCAAGGCGTTTGGTAGATAAGTTTCTTCTCGCCATTTTTATCAATGGTATAGGCATTGGTAATTTCCTGCTGTTGCAGTTGCGCTATAATTTTCTGCGACCGCTCGGAGTGGCAATCCAGTAAATCTTTTCCGATAAGATCTTTGCCTCCCTGCTTGGCAAAGGTTTCCTGCGATTTCTCATTCATGTATACAATTTTGCCCTCTTTGTCGCTAATAGTGATGGCAACATTAATGCCCAGTAACCAATCGTGTACTTTCATCATTGTTTTTTTGTAAAGATAACAGCAAATGGAAGATGCTGCATGGAGAAGGGGGACTAATTTTGGGTTGGAGGAGTGTGAGGTGGTATGAGGGTTTTGTTGTGTTATTATATGCTATGTCCTAAAATAAGGTTGAAAATATAATTTTCATTTGTAAGATATTTAAAGACAGGGTGATATGTGTTTTTTGTTTAGGTTAGCTATAATTGTTGTAAAATGTGCCATTTAGAAGATAATTTCAATTTTCCACCCAAATTTGGGACATAGCGCATTTAAATCACAGCTTTAACCCATTACCACTAACCTACAACAAGATAAAAACAGACACCATTGGGTTAAAATTGGCTGTTTTTTCTGAGGAATACTACCCATATTGCTTTAAACAAAGCTTAATAATAATGGCTATAAGGGTTGCCATACAGTAGGAAAGACGAATGTATCCGGATTTTTTTCCAAACCAGGGCTACTAATAGTATTGAATCTTTAAAATTCTCTCGATATTGTCAGTAAGCAAGATTTCTAAAATCTACTACTCCCTGAGGAAATTTACCAAGAACAAGAAAACAAACAACTTCAAATCACTCGGGTGAATTCATGTTTTTCTTTAATAACTCAGCTATTAGGGTAGCTCTGGGGGCAAAAAAAAGAGATTTCGTCAAAATTGACAAAATCTCTTTTTTTGTGATCCCATCAGGACTCGAACCTGAAACCTACAGCTTAGAAGGCTGTTGCTCTATCCAGTTGAGCTATGGGACCCTCTTTAAGCGTTGCAAAAGTAGTAATTTCCGGCGAAAAGCAAAACTCTTTTTGCGGAAGTTTAATGTCGGCAGAAAAGGACCCGTCCTGCGTCCCCACGCAGGACGGGAATGAACACCCTAAAAACCCACCTATCCAAAAGTGGTTCCTTAGTTTCTTTGATTCTCGCGAAAGGCTTTCTCGGCTTGTCGTCCTTGCATAAGGCTATTCACGCCCCCCAAACATCCGCCTTCACAACTCATTACCTCCACAAAATTAGCGGTGCTCTTGCCTTTGGCTATTTGTTTCAGCTGGCGTATGGCTGCCTTATCCACACCATTAATGATCTCCTCTTTTAACGCCTCGCCGGCTTTGTCTCTGATAGCCCCGGTAACGCCACCACTGTGGGCGAAATGTTGTGCCAGGCTACATGCCGCTGGTGTGGTGGTATCGTTTTCCATATCAGCAATTTCCAGGTTGTGTGCAATCAACAGCGCGCCCAACTCTTCGAAGCTGAGGGTATAGTCTACCTCATCCACATAAAAAGCCTCATGACGTTTAGCTGTGCAAGGCCCCAAAAATACGGTTATCGCTTCAGGATAACGTTCGCGGGCCATTTTTGCCGCATACACCATCGGTGTAGGCGTGTCCGAAACTTTTGGTTGCAGTTCGGGAAGATGTTTCTTTACCAATTCAGTGTAGGCATGGCAACAGCTGGTGGTCATTGCTTGTTCGCCGGCTTCCATACGTTCCTGCCATTCGGCACTTTCATGGGCAATGGTTTGCTCGGCTCCCTCGGCCACTTCAATAATTGTCTGGAAACCTGCCTTTTTTATGGCTTGGTAGATCTTCTCCAGCGGTTGTCGAAATTGCGATGCGATGGAGGGAGCCACCAATGCAACCACCTGCTTCTTCGATTTCCAGGCACGGAAGATCTCCATGATGTGGGATTTTTCCATAATGGCCCCATACGGACAGGCCGCCATACATTTCCCACAGTAGATACACTTGCTGTCGTCGATGCGCTCAATGCCATTCTCGTCCTTGGTGATAGCATTCACCGGGCACGACTCTTCACAGGGCACCGGCCGGTAGATGATGGCATGAAAAGGGCACTCCTTCAGACATTTGCCGCAGTTTACACACAACTCGTGGTCGATATGTGCCTTGCCATTGATGAAGGTAATGGCCTCTTTTGGGCAGTTCACAGCACAGGGGCGTGCCTCGCAGCCCTGACACATGTTGCTCACCTGGTAAGAGCCCTGCTGGCAACTGCTGCAGGCTTCATCTACTACGGTCATTACTATTGGTGTAAGTGCCTGACGATGGTAGGCTTCCATGGCATACTCACGGAGGGAGGTCAGTTCATCTTTCTCATCGTGAATGTTGTAGCCCAGTAGTGCCATGAGCTTGTATTTTAGAACGGCTCGATCTTTATGGATGCAACAGCGCAAAGCTTGCTGGTTTTTTGGACGCATTTCCAGTGGAATGCGATCGATGCGCGCCTCCAGTTGCTCCTCAATCAGCAGTCTGCAGAGGCGAATCAGCAATTCGCGACGGGTGAGGGTAGCATTATTGGTGTGAGTCATTTTCTTCGCATTTTTGCAGGTGCATAATAATTTTTTCCACCGAGGCGGCTTCAATCAATTGGTTGTTTACCAACACAAAAGGGGGTTTACGATTCGGTTCTTTGCAATAGTTGCCACATACCATGCCTTTAAGTTTTACTTTTTTCTTCAGGGCAGGAGGTAAGTAACTGGCTAGTCCGGGTAATTCAGCACCTCCCATTACATGGCATAATGTGCCGGTGCAAATTTGTATTTCGTATAGCTTCTTGCTTTCCATAACTGTTTCTTTACTTGTGTATGCGCCTGCATACGGGTTTCATCATCAAATAAACTGAATGTGCACTTCCTTCAGGTACTTTTCGTCCAGCAGGCGAGCCACCTTTTTTATGACATTTCGGCGAATTTCCAATTCAACAGGCAGTGCCGGATCCTGATGTGCATCGTTAATGCGGGTGCCTACCAAAAAGGTGATCTTATCGTTGGCTAATAAATAGTGAATTAACCTTCCGGCCGGCGATTTGTAGTTGATATCCCGCAGGTTCATCTTTTCGAGCCATTCGGCCACTTTTCCAATGGTCAAAATCCCTTCGGTCACCAAATCGATCCCCTCGATGGCCGAGGTGGGTGGGAGATCCAGATCCCCCGAACTTAGGTCGATGTCGATATCACGTTCCAACTCTCGACTGATGATTTGAGCTGTGGTACCACCGCAGATAATTTTCGCTCCCGGGAAATGGGTTACGGTTTCGGCCATGGTTTTATCCCGCTCCATATTATAGGGTGGCCCGGTACAGATGAGCAAATTGCGAGGTTTGCGGAAATAGATGACCGAGCAGGTAATATCGTCTTGTGCCGCCAGGGCATCGTTAATGTAGGCTTGATTCACAATGTGTTGGGCCAATTCCTGTGCCGAAAGCTGCGGGTTGTTGTGCAGCCGTTTGGCGATGAAGGCTTGTATGTCCTCCATATCCCAACCAAAGGGCATGTCGGCGCGGCCAATGCCCGATTGCGAAACCCCGTCGGAGAAGAGAATAATGCGGTCCTCTTTCTGGGCGATAAATCGGCTAAGCTCTATTTCGTTGGCTTTCGACTGCTGAATCGATCCCGCGGCAAGCGGTTCAGCACCCCGGAACAGCAGAAACTGGGGGTTGCCATACTCAATGATGGAGGTTTCGCCATCATATTCGATGTCGGCAATGGTAAACGAGGCGTAGTTAATTTTGCGCTCCTCGTCAACCGGCAGGGTATTGCGAATGGACTCCGCACTGCGTTCCACGGGTTGGTTGGCCATGGTAAAGTTCAGCGCCATGGAGGCCGTCATGGTAGCCAGTACATTGGCTTTTATGCCACTGCCCAACCCGTCGGAGAGCACCGCAATGGTGCGCCCCTCCTCCTGCAGCTTGCGACTTAGAAATACATCGCCACATACTTCCTGGCCGCGTTTCTGCAAGCTTTTTTGTCCGATTTCAATGAAATACTTATCCATTGTCGCTGAGTGTAAACGAATCGATAATGGTGTTTAGCTTCGTCTCGGTGCGTGAGGCATTCTCGCCCAACAGGAAGGCTGCTTTTTGGGCTGTATTCAGATTGTCCCTCACCACATCTTTCAGCCGCTCAACCAGCTGATCTTTCTGAAAATACTCCTCAGTAAGCTGGTGCACAATGCCGCAGACAATCTTGTATTGCTGTATGGAGAAGATGCTGATATGAAAGAGCTGATCTTCCATGCGCACATCTTTTGTAAACTCTTCCAGGCCTTGTTCCAGGGCATTGGCAAAAAGTTTATAGAAAGGGGCCAATTTGGTAAGATCGGCTCCCCCCATGCCGGGTTTTACTGAGTAGATGCGCTCGGCATCCTCGCCCAGCAATTTGGCAAAGTGTTGATTGGATTCTACTATGTGAAGGCTTTCATCCACTAGTACTACTCCGTAAGGCATTTTCTGCAGCAATACCGTTGCTTTGTTCTGGGCTACACGTCGCATGTAGGAAACACACATGTGACGTTCGGCTTTACCCTCGATCATGGCCATGGCAAATTGTCGGCAACTTTCATACCCACAACCGCCACAATTCAGTTCATCCTTTTCCGATAGCTTTCCCACGGTTTTTAAGGCCGACTGAATCTCCTGTTCGGTGTAATGGTGTTGTGCAATGGAGGAAACTTTTTGGTAATCGGCAGTCAGGTCGACTTTGTTCTGTTTTTCTACGGGTTCGGGTGTTCGGTCTTGTGTATTTCGCAGGGTTTTCCACCGGCGTTCGGCCAGCGAGCTTTTCACTGACATCGCCGGACCATTTACACATCCGCCGTCACAGGCCAGCAGCTCGATAAAGATACGTTCATTTGCCTCTCCGGGTAAGTGTTCCAGTACATCGCGCACATTCTGGAGCCCCGAAAAGCTCATGAAGGCCGTGTCGGTAACCGATACATCATCCTTCATGGTGGCAATCATCCCGCCATCGATGGGGTAGTAGGCTCCCATATGGGCTTGTGCCGGCGAAAATCGGCGTTTTTTACAACGGGTTTCGGGAAGAAATTCAGGTGTAAGACCCTCTTCTTCGAGCCACTGCCGAAGTTCCGCAAAGGTGAGCGCCACATCTGTTCCCACCGGGAAATCTTCAGCTTCCTGTTTCTTGGCAATACAGGGGCCGGCAAATACTACTTTTACATGCGGCCCATAATGCTGATGTAACTCTTTTGCGTGTGCTTGCATGGGCGAATCTATCGGTGCCAACTTGTTTGTTTGTTCCGGGAAATATTTGCAAACAAGCTGAACCACAGTTGGGCAGCACGAGGAGAGGTAAACCCCCGGAGTTTGTTTGGCCAGCCAGTGACTAGTGGCATCACTCACTTTTTCGGCTGCCAGTGCAGTTTCGGATACAGCCATAAATCCAAGCTGGTGTAATGCTTCCAGCAGCTGCGTCTGGCTGTAGTCCGTGAACTCACTCGTGTAGGAGGGGGCCAGCGACAGTACTACCTGGGTATCCTTTACCAAATAGCGCGCCGTGGATATATCATTGCGCACTTTTTTTGCATTTACCGGGCACACTTGTACACACTTGCCGCAATAGATGCAAAATTCATGCATTATGGAGGCTCGGTGTTCTTCAATTTTTATCGCCTTTACCGGACAACGGCGAATGCATTTGTAGCAATCCTGGCAGTTGTTCTTTTCGGTATAGATGGTTTGTTGAGGTGTGGTGTTCATTGTTGTGGGACTTTAGGATGTTACAGGAAAAAAGTATCGCTCCAAAATTTTAAGGGCTTTTTGTTCATCGATCTCCTCATAGCGTTTGTCTTCCAATCGCATGATGGGTCCGTTTGAACAGTTGCCTGAGCAGAGTTGTCCGCGAAAATCAACCTGATCTTTCAGGTTATGTTCTTTCAGGTACTCCTTAATAACTTCCAAAACATGTTGGTTGCCACGGCTATAGCACGAGCTCCCTAAACACAATATGAGCTTAGTCTTCTTGGTCATAACAAGATGATTTATTGATGAAAGTAAAGGGCTCCTGCGGCTTTCTGTGGGCATCCCGATGGATGCCCGGGTAACCTTTTATGGCTGTTGTGCGGCGCCGCAGGAGCCTCATCACAACGATTGATTTGCTAAACAGCCGACACAGATTGTTTCTGTGTTATATATTGGTCAATTGCTTTGGCGGCTTTTTTTCCGGCCCCCATAGCCAGGATTACTGTTGCTGCACCTGTTACGGCATCACCTCCGGCAAATACGCCTTCGCGCGAAGTGGCTCCGGTCTCTTCCGAGGCCTCAATACAGTGCCATTTGTTTGTTTTTAAGTTGTTTGTTGTGCTGTAAATCAATGGGTTGGGGTTGGTTCCCAGCGACATGATAACGGCATCGACACTTACATAAAATTCGCTACCCGGTATGGGTTGCGGACGGCGCCGACCTGAGTCATCGGCTTCGCCGAGCTCCATCCGGATACATTTAACATCACGTACCCATCCCTCTTTATCGCCGATAATCTCTACCGGATTGGCTAGTGTTAGGAATTCTATGCCCTCCTCTTTTGCATGTTCTACTTCTTCGGCGCGGGCGGGTAACTCCTCAAGGCTACGGCGATAGATAACTACTACTTCCGACCCCAGGCGCAAGGCTGTTCGGGCAGCATCCATGGCCACATTGCCTCCGCCTACCACAGCTACTCGCTTAGCCCTGCTGATAGGTGTATCATAATCCTGGCGATAGGCCTTCATCAGGTTGTTACGTGTAAGAAATTCGTTTGCTGAGAAAACTCCGTTGAGGTTTTCGCCGGGGATGTGCATGAATTTAGGCAACCCAGCACCCGAACCAATAAATATTGCTTCAAATCCCTTTTTATCGAGAAGATCATCCACTGTATTGGTCTTTCCAATTACATAGTTGGTCACGATCTTTACGCCTATTTTTTTCAAGTTTTCAATTTCATACTTTACTACCTCTTCCTTGGGCAGCCGGAATTCCGGAATTCCATACTCCAATACTCCTCCGGGGGTTTGGAGTGCTTCAAAAATGGTAACTGTGTAGCCCATGCGCGCTAAATCGCCGGCACAGGTAAGGCCTGCTGGTCCCGAACCAATCACGGCTACTTCTTTTTGGTTTGGTATAGCCTTATTGGATGGAAGGTAGTTGTGTGCTTTTGCCCAATCGGCTGTAAAGCGTTCCAGTTTGCCGATGGCTATGGCGTCGCCTTTTCTGCCTAGTACACATTTCCCTTCGCACTGGCTCTCCTGTGGGCAAACACGACCGCATACTGCTGGCAGTGCCGATTGCTCAGCGATGATGTCAGCTGCCGAGGCGAAATCGCGCTTCTTTATGGCACGGATAAATCGTGGGATGTCGATGGAAACAGGACATCCTGCAACGCAGGCCGGCTTTTTACACTCCAGGCATCGCATGGCTTCGGCTACTGCTTCTTCCTCGTTGTAGCCCAAACATACTTCCTCAAAATTCTGGCTGCGCTCCACAGGATCCTGATTGCGAACCGGAATACGGGTGAAGCGATCTTTGGCCTCAATTTTTTCGGTATTTACAGCTGCATCGAGCCTGCATGTGTGGGGTGTTTCCTTTTTTTCTTCTTGTTCTTCTTTCTTAAAGGCATGCTGGCGGCGCATGGCCTCTTCAAAATCCACCTTATGGGCATCAAATTCGGGTCCATCAACACAAGTAAATTTTGTTTCGCCTCCTACAGAAACCCTACATGCACCACACATGCCGGTTCCATCAATCATCATGGAGTTCAGACTGGCAATGGTTGGAATTCCCAGCGTCCTGGTCATAGCCGATACAAACTTCATCATGATCATGGGACCGATGGTGATAACTTCATCGTAGTGTTTTCCCTGTTTTCTGACCAGATGTTCCAGTTGCTGGGTAACATTGCCATGGAATCCTTCAGAGCCATCGTCGGTGGTAATATAAAGATCTTTGGTTACTTTTTTAAAGGGTTCTTTCATGATGACAAACGCTTGCGAACGGGCTCCTATAATGGCGTCGGCCTCAATGCCCTGGCTTTTTAACCACTTTAATTGCGGATATACAGGGGCTGCGCCCACGCCTCCGGCAATGAACAGAAAACGCTTGTTCTTTAACTCTTCCAATGGCTGATGAATAAACTCGCTCTCTCTTCCTAAAGGGCCAACAAAATCGTGGTACGATTCTCCGGGCTCAAAAGCAACCAGTTTCCTGGTAGATCGGCCAATGGCTTGGATAACGACGCTCACTGTTCCTTCTTCTGCATGGTAGTCGCAAATAGTTAAAGGAATACGTTCGCCTTTGGTGTCGCCAATAACGATTACAAATTGTCCGGGTTTCGCTGCTTTGGCTACTTCCGGAGCCATGACCCGCATTTGGTAAATTTGCGGAGCCAACTGCTGTTTGTCAATAATTCTAAACATTTCGTTCTTTCATTTTAAAGAACAGGCAGGCGGGTATGGCGGTTGCCTGCCTGTTCTGGACTTATACTTAAAAATCTACTTCGGTGCCATAGTATGCAGCTGTGAAGAGTTTTTCCAGTTCCTTGGCCGACGTTTCGCGTGGGTTACTAAAGGTGCAGGCATCATTTGCTGCATTTGTCGCGATTGTCTTTACTTTGGCTTTGAACTTCTCTTCATCTATTCCATACTCCTTGAGTGTAGCAGGAATTTGGAGTTGTTTATTCAGCTCTTTTATATAATTTATGTAAGCATCACAAAGATCCTTATCTGAACTTCCTTCCAGACCTATGTATCGGGCTATTTCGGCGTATTGGGCTTCGGCATTCTTTCGGTTAAATTCGATGATGTAAGGCAAATAGATACCATTGGCACAACCGTGTGGGATACCAAATAGGGCACCGGTTTTATGGGCCATACTATGACATATGCCGAGCAATGCATTGGAAAAGGCCATCCCTGCCAAACATTGGGCAATATGCATTTTATCGCGGGCAAGTTCATCCCCTTCATAAGAAGCCGGAAGATACTCTTTTACCATCTTTATTGCCTGTAATGCCAAAGGATTGGATAAATCTGAAGCCTGGCTTGCTGTAATAGCCTCGGTAGCGTGAGTTAATGCGTCAATACCGGTGTGCGCGGTAAGTTTTTGTGGCATTTTGTAGGCAATTTCCGGATCCAGAATGGCTATATCGGGCGTGATTTCGAAATCGGCCAATGGGTATTTTATTCCTTCGCTGTAGTCGGTAATTACGCTAAAGGCTGTTACTTCGGTAGCGGTGCCGCTGGTTGATGGAATGGCTACGAAGCGTGCTTTATTGCGCAGTGGAGGGATGTTAAAGGGTTTGGCGATATCCTCGAATTTAGCTTCCGGATGTTCGTAAAATACCCACATGGCTTTGGCTGCATCTATCGGTGAACCGCCACCAATGGAGACGATCCAATCGGGCTGGAAAGCTTGCATCTCTTTGGCTCCTTTCATTACAGTCTCTACCGATGGATCGGGTTCTACTCCCTCAATTACCTGGGTTTCCATCCCGGCCTCCTGGAGGAGTTTGGTTACTTTTTCTAAAAATCCAAATCGTTGCATTGAGCTGCCACCAACTACTATTGTGGCACGGTTGCCTTTTAAGGTTTTTAAAACTTCCATGGAACCTTTGCCATGATATAAATCGCGAGGTAATGTAAATCGTTCCATAATACACGTATTGTTTTAATGTGATACTTATTTGTTTGACCTGACTATATCAATTGCTTTGCCAAACAATATAAGTGATTGTTATGAAGTGTATTATGAGGATTGTTCTTCTTGACTTCCAAATCTTGTGATCGTTTCCTGAACAGCTTGCCTAATTGAATGTGTTCAATTTTGGAACGGTGTATTAATTTGGGGCATATATGTGTATGACGATTATATTGATATTCTTCCTTGTGTTGAAGAGCATAAGGAAGCAGGAACGCATCTCTTTCTTTGTTGATATACTGATACAATTCGGACATAACTTGCATTCTTTTTTGCAAATATATTAAAATATCTATGTATTTAGATGTTGTAATTGGTGAGATTTGCGTCTCTGTGTATAACTTATTGATGGCTAGTCTTTAGGACTGTAGTGCTTGGGGTCTATCCCGTACTTTTTAAGCTTAGTATAAAGGGTGTTACGACCAACTTTCAGTCGTTTAGCCATCTGACTGATATTGCCCTCGAAGGCTTTGAGTGCATATTTTATAGCCTCCTTTTCGACCTCTTCTAATGATTGGATTTCGTGATAGGCAGGTTTTGCGTTTTGGTTTTCAGGGGCGCTTCCCACCGGCGTGACCGAATAGGGAGGAGTGTCAGAAAAGGAAGGGTCTCCGCCCAGATTTACCAGTTTTTCTACGTAATTTTCCAGTTCCCGTACATTTCCGGGCCAATCGTAATGGGTCATTTTCTCGATAATTTGCCGGGTAAGCTCAGGTACAGGTTTATTTAGTTTTGCTCCTTTCTGGGCAATGAAGTGGCGTGCCAAAGGAACTACGTCCTCAATACGATCTTTTAGTGAAGGGATATGCAAGGGAATAACATTTAACCGGTAAAAAAGATCGAGACGGAATTTGCCGGAATCAATTTCCTTTTGTAAATTCTTATTTGTAGCAGCAATAACGCGTACATCAATTCGCACGCTGTTTTGCCCGCCCAGGCGGGTAAGGGAACCTTCCTGAAGCACACGCAATAATTTCACTTGCATATCCATGGGCATTTCGCCAATTTCATCAAGAAAAATGGTGCCTTCGTTGGCCAGTTCGAATTTTCCGGGACGCCCGCCTTTTTTTGCGCCTGTAAAAGCTCCCTCTTCGTATCCAAAAATCTCGCTCTCGATGAGGGTGGGGGAGATGGCTCCGCAATTTACCGCTACAAAGGCGGCGTCGCGCCGTTCGCTGCTATTATGAATGGCCTGCGCAAATACCTCTTTACCTGTACCGCTGTCGCCGGTGATTAAGACGGTACTGGGGCTGGTGGCTACATTTTTGGCGTAGGTAATCAGCTGCTCCATCTTAGGGCTGCGGGTAATTATATCGCTAAATGCGTGGTGTGCATGCAGTCCCGAGTATTTTTTTACCAGGTTTAACATGCGGCTTAAGGGTCGGAAGGAAATAAGGTAACCCAAAATTTCGCTCTGTTCGTTCTTGATAAGATAGGCGTTAAAAAGGAACCGCTCGGCCACCTCTTTAAGGGCAAAACTGCTATCTTGATCCAGAAAGTTGAGTTCATTCAGAATGATGCGCTTGATCTTTTTCCAGTCGGGTAAGAGGGTTTCAATGGGTTTTTCTACCAGTTCTTTTCGGCGGATGTTAATGATGCGGCAGGCCGTATTGTTGACCCACTGAATTTCGTCATTCATGTCGATGGCAAATACGCCGTATGCCAGGTTGTTCATCATGGCCCAGGCATAATTGTTTGAAGCCCTCAGCTCGCGCTGAACACGGTTGCTTAATAGCTTGTTTTCGATGGCATCAACACCGGCCATTACTAAACCCAGGGTGTGAGGATGGACATTCTCCGCTTTTCCGGTTAGGTTGAGTGTGCCAATGATGGTTCCATTGTAATGAATAGGTGCGGCAGAGCAAGTCCATTGGTGATAAACAGAAATAAAGTGTTCGGTGGCAGTTATTTGTACTGCGGCATCTTCGCTAATGGCCGTTCCCATGGCATTGGTGCCAATACTCTGCTCGCTCATAAAGGCGCCGGCTACCATATTCAAATCACGGGCAGCATTCAGGGTTTGTTTGCCCCCTTTTACCGACAGGATGCAACCTTCGTTGTCGGTAAGCACTACGATGAAGCCTGTAGGTTCAAGGGTCTCCATAAGTTGCTCCATAATGGGCTGAGCCACATTCATCAACTCCTTATTGCGCTCCATGTACTGTTCCAATGCACTACCCTGAAGTATATGTTTGGGAAATTTCCGTTCAGGAGCGATGCCGAAAGCCTTGCTACGATCGTGCGACCGCTTAATGATGAAATCTTTTTTCTGTATGTCCATGATACAACCTACCCCCGTTTGATGCTGGTACAAAAGTAGAGAAAGCATGGCATCGAGGCGGAACTATTTTTATGTTCTACGCCACCTTTTAAGCTGTCATAAGTCATCTTTTGACAAAAAAAAGCCCCGCAACATTTTGCTGCCGGGCTTGAAGGATGATTGTGCTTATTATCCTTCTGCTTTTATCCAGTTTACCAATCCTTTTTTCTCAATAATCTGCATGAGTTTTTCGGGCAGAGGGGCAAATGTATACCTTTTGTCATTTAGCAAGATGGCACCATTTTCAAAATCGACCTCTACTTTATCGCCAGCTGTATAGGCATTCACTACTTCGGGGTGTACTATAAGAGCCAGTCCCTGGTTTATGCAGGAACGATAAAAGATACGATTGCAGGATTTTACAATGACTGCCTTCACTCCGGCATGTGCCAGTCCTACGGCTGGATGCTCACGGGAGCTGCCACAACCAAAGTTGTCCCCGGTAATCATGATATCGCCGGGTTGTACCTCTTTGGTGAAGTGGGGATCAAAGTCGACAAACAGATGAGGACGTATGGCTTCCGGATCGGAGCTTAATACCTGGTAGGTAAGGTTTCCGGCAAACATCTGGTCGGTATTCAGGTTATCCACGTCGGCATAATCCCAAACTCCTTTAAATCGGCGGTTTTCGCTCTCGGGGATGTCCACTGTCGGGCTTTGTTCACGCTTATAGGGAAAGGTGTTGTGGTGTGTGCCCGGGCGGGGGTCGGTGATCTTACCTGCAAGTGCCGAATGGGCTACTGTTGCCGGCGAGGCCAGGTAAATACTGGCATTTTTATTGCCCATGCGCCCTTTAAAATTTCGGTTGGCTGTGGAGATTACTGTGAAGTCGTCGGCAGGGATGCCCTGGCCGGTACCTAAGCATGGTCCGCATGACGAGCTGAGAACAGTGGCACCAGCTTCTACCAGGTTGGTGATGATGCCTTCTTCGATGGCTTGCAGGTATATCTTCTGCGAAGCGGGAATAACCAGCAACTGAAAACCCGGAGCAATGCTTTTGCCTTTTAATATAGCTGCTGCTTCCTGCAGATCTTCCAGACGCCCGTTTGTACAGGTACCGATAACACCCTGATGTAAAGGGGTGCCCTCTACCTGGTTTACGCTTTTTACATTGTCAACATGGTGGGGCGCTGCTACCAGCGGAACCACCTTGCTCAAATCAATTTGCAGGGTTTGCACATAAGTAGCCCCTTCGTCGGCCCAAATGCCCTGAACAGGTGTTTCGCCATAAAATCTACGCAACACATCATCGGCAGGGAAGACGGCATTTTTTGCCCCCATTTCCGAGGCCAGATTAGCAAGGGTCATGCGTTGTGAGATCGTCAGGTTTTTCACCCCGTCGCCATGGTATTCGATGGACATGTAATTTGCCCCTGCTGAGCCTATCATTCCAATGATGTGCAGAGAAAGATCCTTGGCGTATACTCCTTCCTGAAGCTTACCGGTAAGCTCAATTTTTATGCTTTCGGGCACGCGAAACCAGGTTTCGCCACGTTTCCACAGACCCGCAGCTTCTGTGCGGTCGATTCCGGCAGCCAGGGCATTAAACGCACCAGCGGTACAGGTGTGGCTGTCGCTACCTACAATGATTTGTCCCGGCATGGCGTGGTACGACATAATTTGGTGGCAAATGCCTTTGCCGGCATCGTAGAACTTTTCAATTTCCTGCTCTTTTACCAGGTCGCGAACTGCTTGGTAATCGTTGGCAAGTTTAGCGTTGGTTGGCGGCGCGTTATGATCGAGTACCACCAGAAGTTGTTCCGGATGCGCCACTTTTTTGCCATTCATCTTTTCAAAAGTTTTGCGAATGCTGGCACTGTTATCGTGGGTAAGGACAATATCGGGCTTTTTAAATACAATGCTGCCACAGGGAGCACCGAGTATTTTTTCAACAAATGTTTTTGACATAGCAATCGGTTTTTGGGGTCAAGTAAAATCCGGCCGAAAAGCATCGGCCGGTTTGTGTTTATTAGAACAATCCACCACGCTGGTAAATTTCCATTTGCACCTCACTAAAGGGTTCCAGGTTGATGGATTTCCCTGAGGCCACATGGGTGAGGGTTCCTTTTTCCAGGTCTACCTTTACTTCGTCGAGGTGTTTGATGGGGAGCTCCGAGAGTTGATTATACCTAAGAATGGGAAAGGCTGCATTAATGGCATTCCGCTCATAGATGGCACCAAACGACTCAGCAATAATGGCTTGGACGCCCAAAGCCTTGAAACAATCCACTGCTTGTTGGCGAGAGCTTCCGGCGCCAAAGTTTTTTCCGGTAATTACCAGATCGCCGGGTTGGGCCTTCTTGGCAAAGTCCTCGTATCCTTCCAGATTGTCGAACGTGTAGGGCCCCATCTCTTTCATATCGGTAATGGAAAGATAGCGGTTGTGGAAGATCATGTCTGTATCAATGTTGTCCTCCATGATGAGCCATGCTCGACCCTGAAGCACTGTTGGCGAAGTTTCATGTTCTTTCGCCTGGCTTTTAGAGGTATCAGCTTGTGGTTCTGCTGACAGATCGGCCTCGAAAATGGCGGGTTCGGCCGGGATGCTATCGGGTGTAGTGATGTATCCTGCCACAGCGGAGGCGGCAACCACTGCTGGCGAAGCCAGAAAGACCTCTCCTTTGCCTTGTTTTCCCGGGAAATTCCGATTTCCGGTACTAATGGTTACTTCGCCAGGTCCGTTTTGCCCTACCTGTCCGGCGGCACAACCTGCACATCCGGCATTGGATACGAGCGCTCCGGCGTTTTTAAAAATGCGGATAAGCCCTTCCTCCATTGCCTGCATCCATACTTCGTTGGTGGCGGGCACAATTTTTAGCACCACACCGGGAGCAACTTGTCGGGTTTGCAGAATGGCTGCAGCAATACGTAAATCGTCGATACGTCCGTTGGTACAACTGCCGATAAAACCTGAATCTATTTTGGTTTTCATCACTTCGCCAACCGGCACTGTATCATGTGGCTTTCCGGGGCGGGAGACACGCTGTGTGAACGTGCCAACGTCCAGGGTATAGTTTTTTTCATAAACGGCATCACTGTCGGCCTGGATACGTTCTAATTTTCGTCCGGTGCGCTCCTCGCTGTAAGTATACACAGCTTCGTTTGGTGGAAATAGCAGGATAATAGCGCCCATTTCGGTACCCATGGAAGCAATTGTGATGCGTTCGTCAAGGGTGAGTTGGTCAACAACCGGGCCATAGAGCTCTACAGAATAGCCCAGCAGTGTGTTGGCGCCGAATTCGGCCAACAGGTTGAGGGTAATATCTTTTGCTGTAAGTCCCTCGGGGCGTTCACCGGTAAGCGTGAGTTTAACGCTGGGAGGGACTTTGAACCAGACACTTCCGGCGCTCCAGGCAGCCGAAATGTCCTTGTCGCCCATGCCCTGCCCGAAAGCGCCCACAGCGCCTAAAATATTGGCGTGTGAGTCGGTGGTAACCGCTGTACTGCCCGGGTAGCTAAGTCCTTCATGAATAAGGGTGTGCGTGCCGATTCCGTTATCGATATCGAACACACGAATGCCATGGTTACGTGCGAAGGTTCTGCAGATTTGTTGATTTACCGCGTACTTCTGATCCGAACCTGTAGGGTTGGTATCGAAAGTGAAGAACGTCTTCGTGGGATCGGCAATCGTAAGCTGATTGTCTTGCAGATTTTTAATTACGTTGGCTCCACCAAAGTCGCGTGCCACACGTGCATCAATTTCGATGTCCACAATATCGCCGGGTTTTAGCGATTCAAATTTCGAATGTTTCGATAAGATCTTTTCAATGAGCGTCATTCCCATAGTTAGGTAGTTTTATTTCAAAATTTCACATTTACATCTTCTATTCAGGGGCAGATGTAATACACATAAGTGATTGACAGGCCCACAAACCTGGCCGTCTTCACCCTAACAAATTTACAATAAAAGAGGAATCGCACAAGTTTTCGGACGAGTTGATGAGAGGAATTTTCTTTTGCCTCCGTTTTATGGATGGGGAGGCTTTCATTACAGGCTAGGCTTAACTGCGCTAGATCATGGTATTAAGGTAAAACTCTAGGGAGCCGATTAGATTCCCCATTTTATTTTATCTCAAAGTTTTTAGTCTACCGGCAAGCCCAGCGTTATCCAATCATGCATTCCGCCTCGATAATATAAGATCTTTTCAGGTGGGTAACCGGCCGATATTAAATTGCGGATAGCCGTAGGCGATTGTGGACATTGTGGCCCGTTACAAAAAAAGATTGTAGGTTTGCTGCTATCCAGTTCGTCCATCCTGTCTGTTATTTCATCGTGAGGAATATTTTTAGCTCCGGGGATTGTGGAAATTTCAAAAAAATCGGATGTGCGGGAATCTATTATTGGAAGCCCGTTTTCCTGAAATTTATGAACCTCCAATTCATCTACGGTACGAACATTTTTAGCAACTGTAATCGGTTGAATTTTCCCCCAGGTTGTATCTACGATTACCAAACCTGGTTCCCCTTTAACCGATTGAGGGACCATTTGTGTGTTTTCTCTGATGGCTGCTCGTTTTCCACTGATGTCCTTTTTGTGGATGTTTTGTCTTTCAGTTTTTAATTCCATGATTTGCTCTTCTGCGGGTAAACCCACCGAAACAACTTCATCATCCACAATTAATAAGGGGGAGGTTTTTAAGTGATAGGTTTCTATCAATTCAGGACGATCCTCAAAATACACCACTTCATAAGGTATGTCGGCATCTTGTAACTCTTTTTCAAGTATTGGTCGGTGGTTGCATGCCTTTGTTGCTGCTATTATAGTTTTCATATGTTTATTTTTTAATTGTTCATTTTTCTTCTTAATAACTGTGCATTAATGGCGACAATGATGGTACTTAAACTCATTAGCACTGCGCCGAATGCCGGGCTAATGAGGATACCTGCACTGAACAGAACGCCGGCGGCCAGTGGTATAGCCACTACATTATAGCCGGTAGCCCAGATAAAGTTTTGAATCATTTTTTTGTAGGTCGCCTTTCCGAACAGAATAAGCGAAGCAATATCGCCGGGATTGCTGTTTACCAGAATAATATCTGCTGTTTCGGCGGCAATATCCGTACCTGATCCTACGGCAATTCCCACATCGGCAGTAGCCAGTGCCGGGGCATCGTTGATACCATCGCCAGTCATAGCCACAAATTCACCATATTGCTGAAATTCTTTTACTTTATCCAGTTTTTGGTCAGGGAGAATATCTGCAAAATAACCGTCTAAACCGAGTTCATCGCTCACACTTTTGGCCACTTTTTCGTTATCGCCGGTCATCATATATAATTTTATACCCGATTTCTTTAGTGTTTTTACTGCTTCGTACGACTCTTCACGAATTTCATCGGCCATGGCAATAAACCCCGTCAATTTGTCTTCTACCATAACAAAAACAACAGTCTCTGCTTCATTTTTATAGGCTTTGTCTGGTACCTCAAGTTCCTTTTCTTTGACATAGCCCGGGCTAACCACCTTTACGTTTTTGTTTTCTACTCTTGCTTCAATCCCTTTTCCTGTAATGGCGTTAAAATCTTCAGCTTGAGGTAATTCAATTTTCTCTTCTTTTATTTTATCCATAATTCCGATAGCCAACGGATGTTCTGATTTGCTCTCCAGCGCACCAGCCATACGCAATACCTGTTTATCATCCAGGTTTTCGTCTAGTGAACCGTAGCGGGTAACACCAAAGTTCCCTTTGGTGAGTGTTCCTGTTTTGTCAAAGGCCAGTAGTGAAATTTTACGTGAATTTTCAAATGCGGTCCGGTTTCGGATAAGCAATCCGCGTTGGGCGGAGATGGAAGTAGAAATGGCGACCACTAGTGGAACGGCAAGTCCCAGGGCATGTGGACAAGTAATGACCATCACCGTAGCCATTCTTTCCAAGGCAAAAACAAAAGGCTTGCCCAGTATCAGCCAG